>DASXUC010000038.1:0-5579 GCA_036505015.1 bacterium
ATCCCGCCGCCGGAACCAATCGACTGGTAGTTGATCTGCACACCCTTCTCCGCTGCGTAGACCTGGGACCACTTCGAATACAGGGGGAATGGGAACGTCGCCCCGGCTCCATTCAGCGTGATGGTCTGTGCCGGTACGGGCGCCTGGCATCCACCCAGCAGCACCATGACGGCAAGCAGCAGTCCGGTCAACATCCTTGGCATGCGGCGTCCTCCCTGTATCGTCATTCTTTCTACACCACAATGAGCGTAGCGCACCTGCCTCAAGTGCGCGCCAAGGGTGCGTCAAGGTTGAGTGAAGAAATCCGGGTCTATTGCAGGAGGTCGAGACGATATCCGACGCCGCGCACCGACACGATGCGGACGCCACCGCGGCGTTCCACTTTCTTGCGCAGCCAGCCCAGGTGCGTATCCAGCGTTCGTGAATCACCGAAGTAATCCTCACCCCAAACGTCGGCAAGCAGCCGCTCTCGCCTGACCACTTTTCCCTGGTGCCGGAGCAGGAGGTGGAGCAGCGCGTACTCCTTGGCCGACAGCGGAATGGGGGTTCCGTCGACCACCACTTCGTGGCGGCCGACGTCCATCACCAGACGGCCGGCGACGAGACGGTCTTCCACGCCCGCCGCCACGACGATGGTCTCCAGGACGTTGGCGATGTCCTCGCAGCGGTCGGTCGCACTCTCCAGCAGCTCGAAAACGTCCTTCCACTTCAGCAGATCCTTCGGCGACGCCCGTCCGGCGAACAACCGCTCGATCGCCTCGCGCAGGAGATCATCCCCGCGATTCTCCAGCCGGTGCAGCGTCCGCGTGTGGGGAAATACGTCCCGCATCTGGCGGAGGCTGTCGAGCGCGGCGGCCAGCTCGCGGGCGGAGTCCCGCACCACCTGGCCCATGGCCTTCGCCGGCGCGATGGCCCGGCGGATCCGGTAGATGGCCAGCCGGGCGGCCGCGGCTTCGATGCCGTCGAGGACGTCGTCGAGGTAGCCGGTCAGCGCCCGCAGCGAGTCAACGTCGGGTTGGGTGGTGCGCGGCGTCAGCAGCAGCTCGAACAGGTCGCGGGCGATAGCGTCGCCCTTGTGCTCGAGGTCGCGGATCTCCGGCCATGCGCGCGCGACGGGCGTCTTGCCGTTCAGCGTCTCGGCGAGCAGGTCGGCCGCCTGGACAATCGTGCGGGCCATCTCCTGCAGTAGATCGAACTCGCCCGCGGTCGCGGGTGATACGGCGGGTTGGCGTGGGGCGGCCATCCATCCAGCATAACATCCTGCTACCGGTAGACTGAGCGGACAAACGCCAGGGCCGCAAGCACCACCAACGAGAGAAGAGCGGCGGACCCGAAGACTCCCTGCAACAGCGCCGGCCACGGCACGATGACCGATAGAGCAAAGAGCAGAATCATGGTCACGCACGCCGCCAGCACGGCGACCATCCTGCGACTGAAGCGCGGGACCGTTCCCGGCTCGCGGCCGTCGACGGAGGGCTCCTGCAGATAGTAGGGTACGTCGGTGACGACCGTCACGAGCGTGCCCGGCCGGCGCCGGAAGAACAGGGCCGCCTTCAACAGAAACGAGGTCTGGTTGTGCAGGAGGAAATTCCACAAGCGCGCCGGCACGAACTCAGGGAGGATCACCGTGAGCTGCTGGTCGAACCCCACGTCCCATTCCAGCTCGTCCAGGTACTGCAGGAACGGCCTGATCACGGACCGGTACGGGGATGACAGGACCGTGAGCGGCACACCGAGGCTCCACTGGGACCACTTCGCGACCACGTCGGCGGTCTCGGCGCCATTGATGTCGATCATCACCGCGGTGACGTCATCACTGATGGACTTCGCATAGCGCAGCGCCGGCAGGACGCCTTTGTGAATGCCCCCGACGGGGATGACCACTTTGTGCTGCAGGTGCGCCTGGGTGGTCCTCGCCCCGGCGAGAGAGAGCTGGGTGCGGACGTTCTCGTAGTACAGGTAGATGCTCCGCATGAACCACACGAAGCTCGGAACCAGCAGCATGATGATCCAGGCGCCGTGGGAGAACTTCGCGACCGTCACCACGACGAGGATCAACGCGGTCGTGACGGCGCCGACCGCGTTGAACACGATGCTGCGCTGCCAGCCTCTGCCCCGCTCCGTCCACCACTTCTTGACCATGCCGCTTTGGGACAGCGTAAACGACAGGAAGACCCCCACCGCGTAGAGCGGGATCAGCGCGTGGGTGCTCGCCGAAAACACGTACAGCAGCAGCCCCGACAGCAGGCCCAGCACGAGGATCCCGTTGGCGAACACTAGGCGATCCCCCAGGTTCATCAACTGGTGGGGGAGGAAGCGGTCGCGGGCGAGGATCGACGACAGACGCGGGAAGTCGGCGAAACTGGTGTTCGCGGCCAGGATCAGGATCATCGCAGTCCCGGCCTGCATCATGTAGTACGCGGGGCTGCCTGACCCGAATACCTGCCGCGCCAGCTGCGACACGATGGTCTCATGTTCGACCGGGACCAACCCGTAATGGCGCGCCAGGTAGGTGATGCCGAGAAACATCGCGCTGAGGAGGGCCACCATCCAGATCAGCGTCACCCCGGCGTTGCGAGACTCCGGCGGGCGGAACGCCTGCACGCCGTTGCTGATCGCCTCGACGCCCGTCATCGCCGCCGACCCCGACGCAAATGCCCGCAGCAGCAGCAACAACGTCAGCGGCTGCAACGCCGCCCCTGCGTCGGCGGCCGCCTGCGGAGCTACCGCCGGGCTCCCCCAGCTCCGAAGCAACCCCAGGCCGAGCATGACGAACATCATCACGACAAAGAAGTAGGTCGGAACGCTGAAGATCGTCCCCGACTCGCGCACTCCCCGCAGGTTGATCAGCGCGATCAGGGCGACGGCGGCCAGCGCGATCGTGATGCGGTGCGGGAACAGCTCCGGCGCAGCGGAGGTAATCGCGGCCACCCCCGCGGCAATGCTGACGGAAACCGTGAGGATGTAGTCAATGAGCAGCGCCGCCGCCGCAATGAGCCCCGGCCAGATGCCGAGGTTGCTGCGGGCGACGATGTAGGCGCCGCCCCCCGACGGATAAGCATGGATCGTCTGATAGTAGGAGAACCCGACGATCGCGAAGACCGCCGCGATCGCCAGCGCGATCGGCCAGGCCAGCGTCAGCGCCGCCGACCCGGCGACCGTCAGGGCCAGCAGGATCTCCTCGGTAGCGTACGCCGACGACGACAGGTTGTCCGAGGAGAAGACGGCGAGGCCTTGGATCTTGTTGAGACGTTCGTGCGCCAGCCGGGCCGTCGGCAGCGGCGGCCCGATCAGCGCACGCTTCACGACATTCAGTGCCACGGGGTCCAGTCTGGCACAAGACGGACGCCTTAGAAATACCTAAAGGTGCTCGACGTCGACGACGCCTTGCGGAGGCTCGGGATAGAGGGGAAATGCAACGTCCGTGACGGCGACCATCGGGATCTCCTGCAGGGCCAGCTTAAAGATCACCGTGGTGTTCTGATGCAAGACCTGCTCGACCATGTTGTCCATGAGGATCTGGGCCACAATGACGTGAATGAACGCCCGGGGATGGGTCAGTCGCAGCCGCTCGACGTACGTCCGGATTGGCCCCACGAGATCCCGCAGCGGGGACGCCAGGATGACCAGTTCGTCGTCCGGGAAAAACCGGTCCCACTTGCGCTTGACCTCTGCCGCCTTCTCCTCGTCGATGGCAACGTGCACCGCCGTCCAGCGGAATCCCAGCGACCGGACGAATTGGACCTGCCGCAGCGCCGCGGCATGGACGTCTGAAATGAGCACGAGGTTGATGACGGGTACGGTCGGCGGAGGCTCCGCGACTCCGCTGACGCTCAGCCGCCGGCGCACGTCCTGATAGTGCCGGTGGATGCGGAAGAAAATCCCGACCAGCGTCGGGATCAGGATGATGATGATCCAGGCCCCCTGCGCGAACTTGGTGACCGCGAGGACCACGATGACCGCCGAGGTCAGCACCGCGCCGAAGGCGTTGAGCGCCTGCTTGAACCGCCAACGGGGATCGAAGCGGAGAATCGACCCTTTGGTCTGGATCTCCTCGCCCGGGGCGAGGCGGCCGACCTTTCGCCAGCGCAGGACCATCCCGGTCTGCGACATCGTAAACGAGAGGAAGACGCCGATCGCGTACAGCGGGATAAGGCGGGAGACGTTGGCCTGGAACAGGACGACCAGCAGCGACGCGATGACCGCCAGGCCCACGATACCCCAGGAGAACACGAGCCGGCTGCCCCGGTAGGTGAGCTGGCGCGGTAGGAAGCCGTCCCCCGCATGGAGCGCGGCCAGCCGCGGGAAATCCGCGAACGCCGTGTTCGCAGCGAGGACAAGGATGATCGTCGTCGCAACCAGAGTGATGACGTGCAGGTAGCCGGTCCCATAGATGGTCCGAGCGAGCTCGGAAATGATCGTTTCCTGCTCCACCGGCACCGCGTGGGCGCGGTTAGCGAGCACCGTTGTTCCCACGAACATGGTGCCGATGAGCACGCTCATCCAGGCCATCGTGGCGGCGGCGTTCCTGCTCTTCGGCTCGCGGAATGCCGTGATCCCGTTGCTCACCGCTTCTGTGCCGGTGACGGCGACCGCGCCGCTGCTGAACGCGCGGAGGACCAGGAACACGGTCAGCGGCTGGAAGGCGGTGGTTTCAAGCGCGACGCCGGTGACCTGACCCAGCTGTCCGGTGAGGAGCTGATAAAAGCCGGTCACGAGCATGACCAACATCATCACGACGAAGAAGTAGGTTGGAATGGCAAAGATGGTCCCGGATTCCCGGACCCCCCTGAGGTTGATCACCATCATGAACAGGATGGCCGCAACCGCGAGCTCCACCCGCCAGGGGATGAGCACCGGGAACGCCGACGCGATTTGCGCGACGCCGGATGCGATGCTCACCGAGACCGTCAGGATGTAGTCGGTGAGCAACGCCGCTCCGGCGGTCTGCGCAGGTCCTTCTCCGAGGTTATCCCGCGCCACGATGTAGGCTCCGCCTCCGCCCGGATAGGCGAAGATCGTCTGCCGGTACGAAATCGTGAGGACCAGAAGCAGCAGCGAGATGGCGATCGAGATGGGAATGGACAGACCGAAGAACGCCGTGCCCGCCACCGCGAGGACAATCAGGATCTCCTCGGTGGAATAGGCGACCGACGAGAGGACGTCGGATGCGAAGACCGCGAGCCCCACGAACTTGCCCACGGTCTGCTGGGGCATCTCATACGTCGGCAGCGGCGAGCCCAGCAGCAGCCGACGGAGCGAGAAGCGGCGAGGATGCCACCGGGCCGGCGCCGCCTCATACGCCGCTGTGGTCCTCAGGATCGCGCGCAGGATGAGAGCGATCACCAGGAGCAGGATGGCGACGCCCGCGCCGGTGCCGACGGCAGTCCAGCGCTGGATGGCGGCCACGACCAGCAGCCCCACGGCGAGCAGGAGTGCCTGCAGCAAGCGATCTGACATCATCTGACCCAACTGCTGACGGTAGCAACACCGGACTTAGGAAATCCTTAAGGATTTCCTAATGGCCTTCTTGCTATGGTGTTTTTCGGCCATCCGGTCCACGATGCAACCTCGACGCT
>DASXUC010000039.1:0-1560 GCA_036505015.1 bacterium
CTCTCCGGGCACCAAGAAATCCGTGAGGTCTGCAACCCACGCTGACCTCACGGATTTCTTGGTGCGTGCGCAGATTATCCCGCTCGAACGACCTCGGTGAGCGGCCGCCGCGCGGACGGCTCGATGTGCGGCCCATAGCCCAACCGCAGCAGCAGCTGCGGCCAGGTCGCGCTCACCAGGCGCGCGAGTTCGACGCGGAGTTCCTCGACTTCCACCGGCTGGTTGAGGAACGACGCGGACACGCCGGCGGCCGTCGCCTTCAGCAGGACACGCGAGAGCGCCTGCCCGGTCTGCAGCCAATCGCGCGGCGTATCGCCGTCGGTCCAGAAGATCGCCAGGACCGGGGAGTGCTCGACGAGCTGCCGGTCCACGGCGGCCTGGCTGTTGCCCATGTCGAAGGTCCGCACGACGAGCGATGAGACCCGTGTCATCATGGGATCCAGCCCGAGCGAGGCACGGCCCAACTCGTACGCGGAGAGGCCGTCGTGCGTCGCGCTGCGCTGCGGATGCATCCAGGAAGCGAGTTCCCTGCGAAACCGCGGATCCGCCATCTGCGTCCGGTCCCCGCGCATCACCAGGCCGACGATCGACGTCTTCACGCCCGCGTCGTCCACGATCGCCAGATGCACGCCACCGGCCCGCGCATGAGCGGTCAACTCCTCGCCCAGGGCCGCCGGGAGGAGCCGATCCTCAAACCTGTGCCTGTTCGTCCGACGGTTGGCGACCGCCGCGAACAGGGCCAGTTCCTCGGGGTCCGCGGCGCGGGGTGTTCCTAACCGCACTCGCGCGAGCAGGTCGGGAGTGGATGGATCGGGCAGCAGCGTGACCTCATCGGTGTACCCGAAGCGGCGCGCGGCCGTCTGGAGATGGCCGAGGGCGGCGCCGCAGCTGATTGTCAATTCGCGATCCGTGGGATCGACCACCGGCAGCGCACGCGTGCGGTCGGCATAGAGATCGACGGAATCTCCGTGCAGCCGGAAGAACCACGGCTGCGTGTTGTGTGCCGAGGGCGCCAGAATCGCATACTGCAGGAGAAATCGCAGCCGGTCCTCCGGCGGCGCGCCCGCGGGAAAATCGGCGTCCCGGACTGTCCAGGGATCGGTCACTTCCGGCAGCTGCACACACCTCCACCGGTGTGCTGTTCGGACATCCCCGGGAAGACCCTGCCACGCGTGTTTTGGTGGAGATCGTGTGGGTAAATTCGAGCCATAGTTATCTTTGGAATCGGCGAAGGGAGAGGTGCCCATGGCTGTTGCGAAAGTGATCGAGATCAGCGCGGAGTCGGGGACCGGATTCGAAGACGCCATCAAACAGGGTATCGCCACCGCATCGAAGACCATCCGGAACATCAAGGCCGCCTGGGTCAAGGAACAGCAGGTCACCATCAGCGACGGACAGATCACTGCCTACCGGGTCAACCTGCAGATCACCTTCCTTCTAGATTGAGCCGAGGGGTTGAGGAGAGAGCCCGCACAAAGCGTGCGGGCTCTCTATGTTTCGCTGTCTTCCGGGGACCCTTACCGGACGATGACTCGGATCGTCTGCTCGGCGGTGCCCATA
>DASXUC010000040.1:0-9891 GCA_036505015.1 bacterium
TGATGCAGGATCGCTGGGTGCCCGGACTGGCGGAAATGATGAACTATCCCGGCGTCCTCGACGGCGACACGGACGTCCTCGCGAAACTGCGCGCGGCGGCGGGGCGCGTGATCGACGGCCATGCGCCGGCCGTGCGCGGACTCGAGTTGAACGCCTACGCGGGGGCGGGCATCATGTCCGACCATGAGTGCACGACCGTGGACGAAGCCCGCGAGAAGCTCCAGAAGGGCATGTACGTCATGCTGCGTGAGGCGTCCGGGGCGCGCAACCTCATCGACCTGCTGCCGTTGGTCACGCAGAAGACGGCACGGCGGTGCTTCTTTGTGACCGACGACCGGAACCCCCTGTTCCTGCTCGAAGAGGGGCACATCGACTCCATGGTCCGCCAGGCCATCGCGTGGGGGCTCGATCCGTTCCTGGCCCTGCAGTTGGCCTGCCTCAATGCCGCCGAGTACTTTCGACTATACGACCGTGGGGCGGTCGTACCCGGCCGCCGGGCCGACCTGATTACCTTTGATGACCTGCGCGCGCCGCGACCCGCCCAGGTGTATCGCGGCGGCCGGCTGGTCGCGGAGAACGGATCCCTGCTTCCCTACGAGCGGCCCGTGACGCTTCCGGCCCTGCCCGTGTCCATGAACGTGCAGCGGGCGGCTCTGCGCTTCACCGTCGCGGCCTCCGGCATACGCATCCGGGTCATCCAGGTCGTGCCTGATCAGATCGTGACCGAAGCCGCCGAAGACACGGCGAAGGTGGTGGGTGGCGAAGTCGTCGCCGACGTCACGCGCGATCTGCTGAAGATCGCGGTGATCGAGCGCCACACGGGCAGCGGCCGCGTCGGCATCGGGTTCGTGCGAGGGTTTGGTCTCAAGCTCGGCGCCCTGGCCTCGACGGTGGCGCATGACGCGCACAACATCATCGTCGTCGGCGCGGACGACGAGGCCATGCGCGCAGCGGTCGAGATCCTGATCGACATGAAGGGCGGGCAGGTGGCCGTGGCCGGCCGGGAGGTGGCGAGGCTTCCGCTGCCCATTGCCGGGTTGCTGTCCGACCGTCCCATCGTCGAGGTAGCGGAGGCCGTCCGCGGGCTGCAGCAGATGGCCCACCGGATGGGCAGCCGCCTGGACGATCCGTTCATGACGTTGTCGTTTCTGGCGTTGTCGGTCATCCCGGCGCTGAAGATCACCGACCGCGGCTTGCTGGATGTCGTGAAGTACGAGATCGTGCCGCTCTTCCTCGATTAGACCCTCTGATTGCGTATGGGCGAGGGCGCGGGGTGCCTCATGGGCCCCTCCGCCCGGTGTGGATCCTCCCATTCAACACCCCGCGCCCTCGCCCTGTGCCTATTAGACCGTCATTGGCGGCAGGTGAGCCAGGTGCGACCGGCGGCGGAAATCCGCTGACACTTTCCGGCATCGATCAGATCCTCGAGACCCGACGCGGCAAATGGAAACCACTGCCGCGCTTCGCGCTCGGGTGCAACTACCGCGGATCTGACAGCCGCCAGCCAGAGCCTGCGCTGCGCCTCCGCATAGTCGAGACGGCGTGATGCCTTCCCAAACCGCACCCCAGCGGGAGACGCTGCCCACGGCCGCACCAACGCGGTGTGGTAGCCCGACTCCGTGTGCAGCGAGGTACTGACCACCAGCAGCTGCCGCTCGAGCCGCACGCGGGCATCGCGGCCCAGCTTGGCGGACGCCTTCCACCGATCCATCCGGATCTCGCCTGATCGTTGCACGTCATCGAGCAGTGCGCGGGCAAGCGGAGGCAGGTTGTGATAGGCCGCCTCGCGACGCGATCGATCGTTGGCGATCCGCGCCACCGAGGGACCCAACGACGCGTCGATCAGCGTCTCCTTTCCCTGAATCAGCGTCGCGACGATCACCGCAGGGGATTGAGACAGCCGGCGCATCAGCCGGTGAATGCGGAACACCTCCGGATCGGCCATCCAGCTGCCGTGGATCTCATGGCCCACGAGCGCCTCGGCCAGCATCGGCAGGCTGGACCGGCCAGCCGCGACGACGATCTGTCGCTCCCGCACGAACGCGACCGCCGCGCGGACATTGCGCAGCGGTCGGGAAGGCTCGAGGCGATGCAATCGCAGCCGCCGTGCCTGCAATTCGTTGAGGAGTTCTAGGTTGGTCACACTAGTTATCAATGCGGAGGGGGCGCGGAGGGGCCCATAAGGCCCCCCGCGCCCCCTCCGACAACCTAGTAAGCTCTGGCCCAGTACACCCACACCTTCGCCGGCTTCCCGCACACCACGCACTTCTCGCCGGACGGCCGCTCATCCAGCGGAATGACCCGCGGCGACGCGCCGGTTTTCTCGCGCAGGGTGTCTTCGCAGTCCTGAGTCTCGCACCAACCCACCCTCACGAATCCCTTTCGGGCCTGCAAGTCACGCACCGCGCCGTCGAGGCTCGTGGAGGTGATGATGTGCTCGTCCAGATAGGCCTTGGCCTGATCGTAGATCTGCTGCTGAATCTCGGTCAGGGCCGTGCCGATCGCTTCGGGCGCGGCATCAACACTCACGGTGTCTTTCGTCCTTCCGGTCCGGCGAACCAGGACGACCTGGCCCCGGGCAATGTCGCGCGGGCCGATCTCCACCCGCACCGGCACGCCGCGCAGCTCCCACTCGTTGAACTTCCAGCCCGGCGTGTACGCCTCGCGATCATCGAGCTTCACGCGGAATCGCGGCCGCAGCGAATCAGCCAGCACGCGCGCGGCAGCCGTCACCGTCCCGTCCTCCTTGCCGAGAATCGGCACGATCACGACTTCATACGGCGCCAGCTTCGGCGGCAGCACCAATCCCCGATCGTCGCCGTGCGCCATGATCAGGGTGCCGATCAGCCGGGTGGTCACCGCCCATGACGTCGACCAAATGTACTTCTCTTGATTGTCGCTGTCCAGGAACTTCACGTTGAACGCTTTGGCGAAATTCTGCCCCAGAAAATGAGACGTACCGGCCTGGATGGCCTGGCCGTCCGGCATCAGCGCCTCAAGCGTGTAGGTATTGTCGGCCCCGGCAAACCGCTCGCTCGGCGGCTTAGTCCCCACGAGCACCGGAATCGCCAGCACATCCTCCAGCAACTGCTTGTAGATGCTCAGGATCAGGCGGCACTCCGCGTCGGCGTCTTCCTCGGTGCGGTGGGCGGTGTGGCCCTCGTGCCACAAAAACTCCGTCGTGCGCAGGAACAGCCGCGTCGACTTCTCCCACCGCACGACGCTGTTCCACTGCAGCAGCAGCAGCGGCAGGTCGCGATAGGATTGAATCCACTTCGCGTACATCGGCAGGATGATGGCCTCCGACGTCGGGCGCACCGCGAGGCGTTCCGCGAGTTCCTCGTCGCCCCCGTGGGTCACCCATGCCACCTGCGGTGCGAAGCCTTCCACGTGCTCGGCTTCCTTCTGCAGGAGGCTCTCCGGGACGAGCAGGGGGAAGTAAGCGTTCATGTGGCCCGTATCCTTGAACCGGCGGTCCAACCAGGCCTGGATGGCTTCCCACAGCGCGTAGCCGTACGGGCGGATGGCCATGAACCCGCGGACCGGCGAGTAATCCGCCAGCTCCGCCTTCAACGCCACGGCGGTGTACCACTCGCTCATGTTGTCGGCCTTCTTTGGAATCTCCTTGACCGCTTCGCGCTCCACGACCATCAGCGCTCCCCCCTCGTCCGAAAACAAAAACGCCCCGTCCGCAAGGGACGGGACGCGCCCGTGGTACCACCCTCATTCCGGCGTCAGCCGGCTCTCACCTCGTCGTTAGCGGGACGAGTCTCCGGGCCGCTTTCGCCATCCAGGCTCGCGGCCGGCTCAGGGTTGGGATCCCCTCATCGCCGTATGTGCAGGCGATTGTATCACGGTGGATGCACACCGTTCAAGCCCAATTGCGCAGTCAGCTTAGCCGCGGCGGCGAGCGTGTGGTTGATGGCCACCACGCGCCCGTTTGAGGCGATGACGACCGTGCTCGGCACGCTGAGGATGCCGAACCGCTCCGCCAGCGCAGGGTCCACCGTCGCATCAACTTCGCGTACGTCGACGGCGTGCGGATGGGTGAGGTGCAGCCGCTCCAGCGCAGGCTTCTGGGCAGTGCGGCACGGTGCGCAGTCCGGCGTGGTGAACGCGATGACGAGCGCCCGCGTGCCCGGCGGTGAAGGAAGCAGATCCGCGGCGGTGCCGGCGCGGAAGCGGCGTGTGCGCGACGACAGCGCGGCCCACAGCAGCACTGCCGCGATCACGACGCTGAGGAGCACGATCAGCCGGACCGCCGGCATCGCTAGGCCGCTCGACGGATCAATCCGTACCGGCGGAGCTGGTAGTACACGAAGCAGCCGGCGCAGAAGTTAAACACGACGTTCAGCATTGCCAGCGCGGCAACGATCAGCGTCAGTGCCCATCCCAGCGCAGGAGTGCCTACGGCCAACGCGGCCCACGACGCCCCCAGAAACGCGGCGCCCACGCCCTGGGCGAACCGGTGCGGCGCCGGATCATCGTCCAACACGTTTGGCCGCAGCAATCCCGCCGGCAGCACGGCATACCGATAGACCAGACGGAATGGTCCCCAGGCCGGGAGCGCGGTGCTGAAGGCCATAATCACCGCCAGGACCCCGACAAGCCAGTCCGCGTTGGCGACGAACGCCGCCAGAGACAGCACGGTGAGGCTTACCTGTGAAAACTTGATCGCATTGTGATCGACTTTCATGTGCGCCAACCTCCTCCACAATGGTCTGCGAGCACCGCATGGATCCAGCGGCGGTCAAACAGCGGAGACAGGTTGCGTGCCTGGCGGGATTACGCGAAACGGCCTGGCGAAGGCACACCCTGCCTCCGCCGGGGACAGATGCATTGCCGGGGCATGTAATAGCGGATCATTGTCTCCACATTACGGAGCGCGGCGCGCCCTGTCAAGCGGCTCAGTCAGGGCTTGCGTGTCGGCTCATCCCTGCGCGCGCGATCCCCACGACGCCACCGGCCCTTCCGCGGAGGCCGCTCACCATCGCGCGAGGGACGACCCCGCAGGTCCTCGTCGAGATCCGCTCCGCTCGCGCGGCGCCGGATCGTGAGCGCAAATGCCAGCGCGCGAATGACGGCCACGCTGCCACCCAGCAGCCAGGACAGCGGCTTCAGCGCGTAGACGAAGACGAGATCGATGTATCCGAGGACGCGGCGCAGCCAGCGCAAGCGGCGGCCAAACCGCTGCACGGCCTTGCTGCGCCCCCACAGCAACGTCACGCCGAGCGTGCTCAGCGACACCGCGAATTTCTGCAGATCGGTGGGATGGATGCCCAGGAAGTCTTCCATCAACAGCATCACCCCGATGTTGAACACCAGCAGGTAGGCGGCGGCTTCCAGTTCGGGGTAGCGCTCAATCAGGTAGACAAAGATCCCCGCCGCGAACCGCATCGTGATGATGCCCAGGAAGACACCGGTCATCACCACCCAGAGCTCACGCGACAGGGCCACCGCCGCAACGACGTTGTCGAGACTGAACGCGAGGTCGGCCATTTCGACCGCGAGCACAACGCTCCAGAACGCGCGGCCGACCTTGGCCACCGGCTCGCCCGCGGCCTCCGCTGCGGCGGCACGTGCCTCCGCGGGCGTCTCCCCCAGGTGGTCGGCGGCGAGCTTGATGAGGTACAGCCCACCCAGCAGCAGCAGCCATTTGTTCTGCACCACCCACGAGGCGATAAACAGCATGCTGCCGCGGCCCAGGTAGGCTCCGAAGAGACCGACCTTCAGCGCGGCCATGCGCTGGCCGCCGAGCAGACGGTGGGTCGGTTTCTGCAGGCGCCGCAGGGCCCGCGGCCAGGGGATGGTTTCTTTCTGGGGAAGGTGCGCGACCATCGCCCCCAGGACCGCGGCATTGTCAATGGAGAGAATACCCTCGAGGTAGATGAGCTGGAGGATGATGAAGAGGACGCTCAGATCCCAGTTCGGCATCGTGCCGTCATTGTACCGAGTGGGACGCAGCCCGCGCTAGTTATTCTGGAACGTCCGCGGCTTCCATCAGGGGAGTGCGCGGCGGGCGCCGGCGCTGCCGGTAGCTGCGGATGGCGGGCAGGGCAAACAGCACTGCGGTCGCAATCACAAAGATCAACGAGATGGGCCGGGTGATGAAGATCGCCGGGCTGCCGTCGCCGATGATCAGGCTCTGGCGTAAGGCCTGCTCGGTCATGTCGCCGAGCACGAGGGCGACGACCAGCGGCGCGAGCGGATACTGCAGTTTCTTGAAAATGTATCCTACCACCCCGGACCCCAGCATCAGCCACAGATCCAGCAACTGGTTGTTCGTCGCATAGGCACCGATGCTGGACAGGATGACGATCAGCGGAGCCAGGATGCCGAACGGGACGCGGTTGATCGACGCGAATACCGGCACCAGCGTCAGCACCAAGATCACGCCAATGACGTTGGCGATGTACATCGAGCCGATCAGTCCCCACACGAAGTCCTTGTTGGCGGTGAACAGCAATGGTCCCGGGTTCAATCCCCAGATGAAGAAGCCGGCGAGCATCACCGCGGCGGTGGGCGACCCGGGAATGCCGAGAGTCACCATCGGCAGGAGCGCACCGATTCCCGCCGAGTGCGCGGCGGTTTCCGGGGCGATGACGCCTTCCACCTCGCCTTTGCCGAACCGCTCGGGGTGCTTGCTGAACTGCTTCGCCAGGCCGTAGCTCATGAACGACGCGGGCGTCGCCCCCGTCCCAGGCAATACCCCGATCCAGAATCCGAGGATCGTCGCGCGGATGATGGTGGCAGCATAACGCGGAAACAGCTTCCAGGTCTCCCAGACGTCGCGGAAGCTGATCCGCGCCCGGATCCCCTCCAACCGCAGCCCTTCTTCCACGGTCAGGAAAATCTCGCCCAAGCCGAACAAGCCGATGGCGATGACGATGAAGTTGACGCCGCTTTGCAGTTGCACGAAGCCAAAGGTCAGCCGCGGCGCGCCGCTGACGATGTCGAAACCGATCGTCGCCAGCAGCAGCCCCAGCAGGGTCATCAAAATGGTCTTCGCGGGCCTGCCGCCGCCCAGCCCCGTGAACGTCGAAAACGCGAGCAGTAAGACCGCGAAGTTCTCCGGCGGGCCGAACCTCAGCGCCAGTTCCGCCAGCGGCGGGGCAAAGAACGTGAACAGGATAATCGAGACAAAGGCGCCGACGAACGAGGAGGTGAACGCGGCGGTTAACGCAATGCCGGGTTTGCCCTGCTTGGCCAGCGGGTAGCCATCGAAGGTCGTCGCCACGGACCACGGCTCGCCGGGAATGTTGAACAGGATCGATGTGATCGCGCCTCCGAAGAGCGCCCCCCAGTAGACGGAGGCCAGCAAGATGATCGCCGACGCGGGCTGCAGTTTGAAGGTCAGCGGCAGCAGCAGGGCCACTCCGTTGGTCCCGCCCAAACCGGGCAGCACCCCGATCGCCGTGCCCAGGAGCAGCCCGATGATCGCAATCGTGATGTTCTCCGGCGTCAGCGCGACGCTGAAACCGAAGAGCAGGTCGTTGAACACGGAGAGCAGCGGGATCGACAGCAGCGGCATCGGCTATCTCCCGTAAAGAAGGTACTCGAGCAGCGCACCCTTCGGCAGCGGCAGCAGGAACCACTTTTCGAAAATGAAGAACAGCACCAGGGGCACCAGGATGCTGATCAGCAGGATCGGCATCCAGCGAAAACGGCCCACAAACCGCATGTAGCCGGCGAGGTACAGCCCGCCGCCGATGTAGATCCCGAGATACCCCATCGCCGCGATGATCGCCACCATGGGAAGGAACGCGATCAGCAGCGGTCTCCACGCGTACGTCGGGATGAAGACCTCGTCGTCCTGCTCCGTCTTCGGTGCCATCACCGTCTGCGTCAGGATGACAGCGCCGCTCAACGTCACCGCGATCGACAGCCAGAACGGAAAGAAGCCGGAACCCGGGCCGCTGGGCGTCCACCCCACCGGCAGTTTCAGCGCCTGGCGGATCATCAGCAGCCCGAACAGCACCAGGATCGCCGCGACCGCGGTCTCAGCCCTGCGCACGCTCCACCCCCGGCTTCCCGTTTACTTGATCCAGCCCGCCTTCACCATCAGCGCCTTCACGTTCGCATCCTTCTGTTCCAGCCATCTCACGAAGTCCGTGCCGGTAAGGAAGGCCCTGTCGAACCCGCCGGTCTGGATGAACTGCGCCATGTCCGGCGTGTCCAAGAGCTGGCGGAAGAGCGTCACGTACCACGCGGCGGCCGCGGTGGGCATGTTCGGCGGACCGAAGATGCCGCGCAGCATCTGATACTCGATGTTCGTGCCCAGCTCTTTCATCGTAGGCACCTGATCCCACGGCTTCGCCTGCACCCGCCTGGAGGCGAAGATGGCCAGCGGGCGCAGCCGGCCGCCTTCCCACTGCCCGATCGCCTCGATCGGATTGTTCACGGTGAAGTCGACCTGTTTGCCCACCAGTGCGGCGGCCACCGCGCCGCCGCCGGCGAACGGCACGTAGGCGAACTTCACGCCCCAGGTCTGCTCCAGCAGCACCATGATGATCTCGTCTTCCTGCCGCGATCCGGTGCCGGCCATCTTGAAGGCGCCGGCGGGCGCGGCCTTCACGGCCTTCTCGAAATCGCCCAGCGTTTTGTACGGCGAGTCGGCGTGCACCCACAGGATGAAGTTGTCCAACAGAAGCCGGGCGATCGGCGTCATGTCGCGCCAGTCAAACCGGGTGCCGTCGGGCATCTTGATTTCCTGGTTCAGCGGCGTGAAGAAGAGGCTGTCGAGTGTGATCAGGATCTGGTTCGATTCTCCGGCTTTGTCGATCATGTACTGGAACGCCTGCGCGCCCGCCCCCGCGGAGCGGTTCACAGGGATGAAGGGTTGGGGAGACAGGTTGTACTTGGCGATCAACGGCGCCATGAACCGCGCCTGCTGGTCGGCGCCGCCGCCGGTGCCGGCCGGGATCGTCCATTCGATCGGCCGGTTGGGAACGAAGGTTGCCGGCGCGCCGGCAACCGGGACGGTCGCGACGAGCAGCGTGACTGCGACCGCCGCGATCAGGATATTCCGCACTGCCTGCCATCTCGCCATTACCGCACCCCCGTGAGATTGAACTGACTGCAAAAAGGTTCGGGCCTGCTCCAGTCACCCTGTGCGCTGGACAGGCCCGAGTCGCATCGTCTGCGATCCCCCTCCTCTAACTATGCCGGAGGGGAATCATGCTCGAGTTCTTTATGAAAAGGGATCACGCCAGGAATCAGCCATTTGTCCCACATCTGGTCGATCTTGTTCTGGAAGTAGTCGATATCGTCGTCGGTGAAGTGCGCGAAGCGTCCCTGCTTCAGCAGGTAATCCCGCACCGGCTTCCGCCGGGCGCGCTTCTCGGCAATCTGCTTGGTCCGGCCGTAGAGCTTCAGCACGCTGTTCTCGACCTCGTACAGCGGCCAGATCCCCGTGTTCACCGCAATCTCGCCGAGCTCATGCGACAGCATCGGGTCGTAGTCCCAGCCCTTGGGGCAGGGGTCCAGCGAGTGGATGAAGGTCGGCCCGCCGATGGTCAGCGCTTTGCGCACCCGGTTCATCATCTCCACCGCATACGACGCGCAGACGGTGCCGACGTAGCGGCACTCCGGATGGCCCGCGGCCAGCATCCCGGCGACGTTCTTCTTCCAGCGGGTGTGCAGGAGCCGCTTGGCTTTGCCGGGCGGGCTGAAGGTAGTGTGTGCGCCGTACGGGGTCAGCCCTGACAGCTGGATGTCCGTGTTGGCATACGACTCGTTGTCGTAGAGCAGGATCAGGAAGTTGTACTCGGGATGGGTGAGGGCCGCGGAGATCGCCGACAGGCCCATGTCCGCGCCGCCGCCGTCGCCGCAAAACGCAATGACGTTGATCGGCTCTTCCTTGATCTTGCCTTTGCGCATCAGGGCCCGCAG
>DASXUC010000041.1:0-3001 GCA_036505015.1 bacterium
GGGCGCCGCGGATCGCCTGCTCCTGCTCGGACACGCCGCGCGCTTCAATGATGTTGCCCTTCACCTGCAGTTCCGACTGGGCCCGCTCCGCCCCGCGCGCCGACGCATCGATGAATGAGCGGTCGCCGCGCGGGTTGGGCAGCACCAGCGCGAACGCGAACTCGCTGGTCGGCTGCGCCGCCTGCCGCTGGCAGCCCACCGCGGCGAGAATGAGAATCAAAAGCCCTGCAAGCATCCAGCCACGCGATTTCATTCCCTATGTCACCTCCCTTAGGATTTCGAGCAGTCGCACCCGGTAGCGAGTCTCACGATCGGGAAGCTCGGGATCGATCCGCGCCCCTTCGTCCAGAAAGTGCCGCACGCCGCGGCCGGCCGCCGCGCCGCGGGCGGTGTGCATATCCAGCGCATAGTCGGGGATCTCCGGCCGCAGTCCCTCGCGCTCGACCGCCAACGCCAGCCAGTTGTACATCTCGTCGGTGCTGCGGTCTTTCGGCTGCGCCGCGAGGTAACGGACGGCATGGATTGCGAACAGCGCGCGATCTCCGGTGCCGTGGTCGAAGCGCCGCGCCAGTTGGTCCAGCGCGTGGATGAGGACCGGGGCCTGCGGATCTCCGAACCCGACGTCCTCCACCGAGATCACCGACAGCCGGTCCCACAGTGTGCGCTCCAGTTCCGGGCTGGTCGCGATCATTTCGTGGGCCAGCAGCGCCGCGTTCTCCGCGTGGCCGCGGCGGATCTCCTTCTGCAGCGCGGAGATGACCTCATCCGCCGCAAGCCCGTGGCGCGTCTTCACTTGGGTCCACGGGTCAAACGGCGGGCCGGTCACTGGTTTGCCCGCTTGCCCGCTTGCGCGCTTGCGGTTGCAGTATCATCCAACGCCGCCAGCTTGCGCATCGCCCGCAGCGCAATCTCGATCGCGCGCTCTTCGCCGCGCCGGTAGTCCGCTTCTCCCCACTCCGGTTTGACTTCCGTCGGAGTGCCGTCCGACGCGAAAATCGCGCCGGTCCGCCAGCCTCGGAACTGCCCGACGACGAACAGGGTGTCGGCCTCCATCTCCACGGCGATGACGTGGGCACGGATCAGCAGATCCCGGTCGCGGTATTCGCGTGGGGCGTAAAAGGCGTCGCCGCTGGCGCTGACGCCGACGTGCACCGCGTAGCCCAGCTCCGCGGCGGCGTCTACCAGGCTGCGCGTGACGTCGAACGTGGGGACGGCCGGAAACACCGGGGGGAGATAGGCGTTGCCGGTGCCGCCGAATCGCACCGAGCCGGTCGAGACGATGACGTCGCCAGCGGTGTAGCCGTCCTGCAGTACCCCGCACGAGCCGACGCGGATGAAGGTGTCCGCCCCCAGATGCGCGAGTTCTTCGATCGCGATGGCGACCGTCGGTCCGCCCATCCCGGTGGCGCAGACGGTCATGAGGGTGCCGTCGTAGATGCCCGAGTACACCAGGTAGCCGCGCGAGTCGGTCACCAGGCGCGCATCGGTGAACCGGTCCGCGATCTTGCGCGCACGGGCATGATCGCCGGGCGTGAAGACGTACCGCGAGATGTCGCCCGGCTCACAGCGGATGTGGAATTCCAATGCCTCGCTCCTGGGAGATGTGGGGTGTTGATTCGAAAAGCGTCTTCCCAGTCCTCCCAGTCTCCCCGGTCTTCCCAGGGTTACGATTGTGACTTTGGTTTGGTTGGAGACTGGGTAGACAGGGAAGACTGGGTGGACTGGGCAGACGCAGTTCAGGCCACGGTGTTCATCATCAACGCCCACAACCGATCGCGATCGATCTCTAGGACTAGGTGAACGTGAGGTTCGCGGCCGGTGAGGCCGAACCAGTCGACCGTCGTCTGGCCCCGGGTGTGGCTGCCGGCGAGCTCCACGGCCACGGCCCGGGTTTCCGACCGGGTGACGAGGCCGGGTTCGATCGCGATCGCCACGGCCAGCCCGTCGGGCGCGAACATCCCGGGGCGGCCGAGCTTCTTCAGCAGGAACGCCAGCGTGTGCTCGGTAATGCGGCGGAAGAATCGGCCGCGCGGCGTGTCGGTCTTCATGAGGGTCTCGACCTGTTCCGGGCTGAACATGTGCTCCATCGTCGTCTCCCACGAGACGAGCGTGAGGTTCGGCCAGGCGCCGAAGACGATCGCCGCCGCTTCCGGGTCGCAGTGTACGTTGAACTCCGTCGAGGGGTAGGGCATGTTGCCCGTCGCCCGGATCGCGCCGCCCATCACGACCAGCCGCATGAACTTGCCGGGCAGCGTGGGATCCAGCCGCGTCGCGAGGGCGATGTTGGTCAGCGGGCCGATGGCGGCAAGGGTCAATTCTCCCGGATTCGCCGTCGCCATCCGGATGAGGGCAAGCGACGCATGCTCGGCTTCGACCCGCCGCGGAGAGCGGGGGAACCCGCTGTTGCCCAGCCCGTCGGCGCCGTGGATCTCCGACGCGTAGACCCGCGTGTTGATCAGCGCCCGGTCGCAGCCGGCGAAGATGGGCGTCTGCTGCGGGGGAATCTCCAGCACGTCGAGTATCGTGCAGGCGTTGGCCGTGGTCTGGGCGAGGTCGACGTTCCCCGCGACAGTCGTGAGGGCTTCCACCGTCGCCTGCGGATGCGCGAGCGCGAGCATGAGGGCGTGCGCGTCGTCCACACCGGGATCGGTGTCGATGATCAGGCGGACCATAACGATAGTCTACGGTCGCGGTACGCTCATGTCCTCGATGCTGCGGCACGCGGCGCCGCTACACCGCCGCAGCGCGGCGAGGCGGGTGGCAAGGGCTGACAGCAGTGATCGGGATGCGGTTCCGGAAATGTTCTGCAGCTCAAGGGGGTCGCGCACGAGATCGTAGAGTTCCCGATCGCCTGTTGCGTATTCGACGTACACGTACGTCCGAGTGCGCAGCGCGGCTAGCGTGGGAACGGCCCGGGCGGCGATCTGCGGAGGGACTGCGGGTTCATCCGGCGGCTCCGGATCGATGTCTCCCGCACGGCGCTGCTCGGTGAAGTGCTCGA
>DASXUC010000042.1:0-51377 GCA_036505015.1 bacterium
GACGTTGGAGGGCGGCAACCACTTGGCAGGCCGTTAGTTAAGGATCGTCGCAGCCGTGTAGCGGAGAGCGGTACAGCCCGTAGTGTTCGGTCGCATATTGGCAGGCGAGCGTGGAAAGGAATATGAGGCCTGCGGATAATCCGGGCCGCCCGACTCGGAGCGAGGGGCCGCCCCCGAGCCGTCGGCCGCCGCGGCCATCCAGATTGATCCACTACCGGGAAACGACCCGCCGGGCGATTAGCGGAAGAACGCGAGATAGGTCGAGCTGAGCACGAAGAGGACCGAGACGACCGCGGTCACGCGGGTGAACATCGTCTCGCGGGGCCGTGGCCCGTGGAACATCCGCGCGCTGCCGCCGATCGCGCCGAGGCCCTCACCCTTCGGCCCCTGCAGCAGGATCACGCCGACCAGCGCAAACGCGAGCACGAAATGAATGATCAACACCACGTTCGACACACCGCACCTCCGTGACAAAAGCCCGGCGAGTGCCCGGGCCGCACTGATCATACCACATCACCGCGGGCCCGTGCGCCTCCGGGCGGCGACCGGCGTTCGAAAGTTAGCGTGCGGCTGCGGTGTTCTGGATAATCGCGGCGAACTTCGCCGCGTGCAGGCTGGCACCCCCGACGAGGGCGCCATCGATGTCCTGCTGCGCGATGAACGCGCCGACATTCTCAGGGGTAACGCTGCCCCCGTAGAGGATGCGCGTCTGCTGCGCGGCGGCGCCGACATGTTCGGCCAGCAACCCCCGGATCATGCCGATTACCTCCCCCGCATCGCCGCCGCTAGCGGAGCGTCCGGTGCCGATCGCCCATACCGGTTCGTAGGCCACGACCACGCTCGCGATCTGCGCGCCGGACAACCCGGCGATCGCCGCACGGGTCTGCCGCGTCACGACCTGCGCCGTCGTCCTCGCCTCGCGCTCGTCCAGCCGCTCCCCGACACAGGCGATGGGCACCAGGCCTGCGGCAAACGCGGCCCGGATCTTCCTGGCTACCGCGTCATCGGTATCGCCGAAGAACTGGCGGCGTTCCGAGTGGCCCACGATCGCGTAGTGGCATCCCAGATCGACGAGCATCGACACGGAGATCTCGCCGGTGAACGGCCCCTGGGGTTCCCAGAACAAATCCTGCGCCCCCAGCCGGATCGTTGAGCCGCTCAGCGCGTCGCGCGCGGCCGCCAGCGCGGTAAACGGCGGGCACACCGCGACCTCGACGCCTTCCGGCAGCGGCCCCGCCCGCAGCGCGGCGATCAGCGCGCGCGCTTCGCCGGTCGTTGTGTGCATCTTCCAGTTGCCGGCGATCATCGGGATGCGCGCCATCGGTCTAGCGATCCTGCAGGGCGGCAAGGCCGGGCAGTTCCTTGCCTTCGAGAAATTCCAGCGATGCGCCCCCGCCGGTGGAGATGTGCGTCATGCGATCGGCCAGGCCGAACAACTCGACCGCCGCGGCGGAATCGCCGCCGCCGACGATGGTCACCGCGCCCGAGTCCGCCATCGCCTGCGCCACGGCCCGCGTGCCATCCGCAAACGCGGGAAACTCGAACACGCCCATCGGTCCGTTCCAAACGATCGTGTTGGCTTCCTGAATGATCGCCGCGAATGCGCCCGCGGTCGCCGGGCCGATGTCCATCCCCATCCATCCAGGTGGAATCAAATCCACCGGAACCACTTTGTGGGGCGCATCGTCGGCGAACCGTTCGGCGACCACGACATCTTCCGGCAGCTTGAAGGTCCGCTCGCGGCGGACGGCCTCGTCGATCAGGTCGCGGGCCAGCTCCAGTCGATCGTCTTCGATCAACGACGCGCCGATCTCATAGCCTTCGGCCTGCAGAAACGTGTAGCTCATCGCGCCGCCGATCAGCAGCGCGTCCGCCCGGCCCAGCAAGTTCCGGATCACCCCCATCTTGTCCGACACCTTCTTGCCGCCCAGGATCGCCACGAACGGCCGGGTCGGATGTTCCAGGGCGTCGGAGAGATGCCTGAGCTCCTTTTCCATCAACAACCCCGCCACCGCGGGGCGGTACCGCGCCACCCCGACCGTCGAGGCGTGCGCACGGTGGGCGGTGCCGAACGCATCGTTCACGTAGACGTCGGCCAGCGCGGCCAGCTCACGGGAGAAGGTGTCGTCGTTGGCTTCCTCTTCAGGATGGAAACGGAGGTTTTCCAGCAGCACCACATCGCCGTCTCGCATCGCCGCGACCGCCGCGGCCACCTGGGGACCGATACAGTCAGGCAGCTTGCGGACGGGGATGCCCAACAGATCGGTCAGCCGGTGCGCCACCACGTCCAGGCGCAGCGAGTCATCGACCCGGCCTTTGGGCCGCCCGAGATGGGATGCCAGGATGACGCGCGCGCCGGCATCGCGCAGCGCCGTGATGGTCGGCAGCGCCTCACGAATGCGGTGGTCGTCGGTGATCTGGCCGCTGTCGCCGATGGGCACGTTGAAATCCTCGCGCACGAGGACGCGCTTGCCCCGGACGTCGACATCGCGGATGGTTTTCTTGTTCAAAGTCCCTTCTGAGCCATATAGTCTACAAGGTCGGCCACGCGGCAGGCGTAGCCCCACTCGTTGTCATACCAGGAGAAGACCTTCACGAAGTTGTCGGTGAGCACAGTCGTCAGCAGCGAATCCACCACGCCGGAGAACGGGCTGCCCTTGTAGTCCATCGACACCAGCTCCTCTGTCCCGTAGCCCAGGTACCCCTTCATCTCCTCTTCGCTGTACCGCCGGTACGCGGCGTTGACCGCGTCCGCCGTCGTCGGTTTGTCCAGCTCGCAGACCAGATCGACGATGGATACCGTCGCCGTCGGCACGCGCAGCGCGATGCCGTGCATTTTGCCTTTCAGTTCCGGCAGCACGAGGAAGATCGCCTTCGCCGCGCCGGTCGCCGCGGGGATGATGTTAATGGCCGCGGCCCGCGCCTCACGCAGGTTCTCGCCGACCACGTCCAGGATGCGCTGGGTGTTCGTGTACGAGTGCACGGTGGTCATGAACGCGCGCGCGATGCCGAACTCCCGGCTCAGGACTTTTGCGGTGACGGACAGACAGTTGGTCGTGCACGACCCGTTGCTGACCACTGTGTGCTTCTTGGGGTCGTAGAGCTCGTGGTTCACGCCCATGTTCAGCGTAATGTCCTCGCCCTTGGCCGGGGCGCTGATCACAACCTTTTTCGCGCCGCCGGACAGATGCCCCCGGGCTTTCTCGGCGGCGGTGAACCGGCCCGTCGACTCCACGACGAGGTCCACCCCGGCGTCCTTCCACGGAATCGCGGCGGGGTCGCGCTCGGAAAAGACCCGGATCGTCCAGTTCTCGATCAGCAGCCCGCCGTCGGAGACGTCCACCGTTCCGCGGAACGCTCCGTAGTTGGAGTCGTGCCGGAAGAGATGTGCATTCGTCTGCAGGTCGGCGATGTCGTTGACGGCCGTGACCTCCAGATCGTTGGGGTAACGCTCCAGCATCGCGCGCAGCGACTGTCTGCCGATTCGCCCAAAACCGTTGATCCCTACTCTCACCGTCATCGCACCCCTCCAGCCCTTCGAGCTGCCTACTGCTTACTGCTTACTGCTTACTGCCTACTGGTTGCCGTGACTGCCAGTAATCTTCCAGCAGGTCGCGGCGGATGAATCCCACGTTCCCGAAGATGCGGATACTGAAGGCGATCACCGCGCCCAGGTAGATATCGACTCCCAGCAGGTCGCCGATCGCGGTGAGCAGCGCCGCGAACAGCGTGTTGGCGAAGAACCCGCTCACGAAGATGGACAGGTCAAAGCGTTCTTCCAGCTGCGCCCGCACGCCGCCGAGGATCGTGTCGATGGCGGCCAGGATCGCGATCGCGGAGTACTTCACCAGGCCGAGCGGAATTTCCACCGAGAATAAGAAGCCGAGAATGATTCCGGCCAGCAGGCCGACGATCGGCAGCCACATCCTGATCTCCTCCCCCGTCTGCCGTGCGGATCTCCTACCGGGCGGGCCTGGCGAACGTAAATCGGTAACTGCCGCGGTACGCCGGTACCGTCAGGTGCGCGCCCCTCACCAGCTCTACGGGAAAGCCAAATGCGCGCAGGGTCTCCACCGCGCCGCTGGGCCGCTGCAGGTACGCCATCATCGCGTCGACGGGCCCGATCGCCACGAGGCGATACGGCGGGGCCACTCGCTTGATGTTGCACAGGATCGTCGTCCCCACGCAGTTCAACCCCGTGGTGGCTACCACGCGTTCGCCGTTGATGGCGAGCGCCTCAGCGCCGCTGGCAAACAGCTCGTTGGCCACCGCCTGGAGGTCAGTGTAGTGCAGAATCACCGTGTTCGGGTCATCACCGGGACGCAGCCGGTTGGGACTATCCCGCAGTTCGATCTGCACGCCCGGGCCCTCCACCGCGGTAAAGCCGGCGAACAGCCGCAGCTGGTCCAACTGCATGCCGAGCTGGGTGAGCTTCGTGCGGCCCTGCAATGTGCCCACTTCGTACGCGCGGACCTGATCGCGCAGGACGACGATCTGGCGCTCCAGAGCCTCACGCTGGCGCTCCTGTTCGTGCAGCACGAACGCCAGTTCCTCCAGCCGCTGCGACGGGACGCGGAGCTGCTGGCGGATGAGCAGTTCGTTGCGGATCTGTGTGACGACGAGAAAACCCGCCACCACGAAGACCAGGGTCAGGGCCACCTGCCAGCGGGTAATCCAAATCGTGCGGAGAGCCTGCTCGCGGACCTTCATCAACTGTCAGTATATCAACTTGCCCGCTCGCGGGCCTCCAGCTTCTTCTTGATGCGCTTGAGGCGGAACACGTCCTCGCGTGCGCGCTGCTCGAGCACGGCGGTGATGAAGCGGATCTCGCCGTGGATGCGCGGGATGACGACCTGCTCCAACGCGTTCACCCGGCGCGTGGTTTTCTTGATCTCCTCACCGATCTTCTTCAGCTTGATCTCGGTGGCGGCGACGTCGAGGATCGCGCGGACGACTTCCTCGAAGTCGGCGGCGCTCTCCACGGTCCGCGCGCTGGTGGTCGCCGGGTTGTGGCCCCGCTCCATCAGGCCCCGGGAGACCTCGCGCACCACCAGCTCCGGGATCTTCGTGCCCCACACGTTGCGCACGTCGATGTCGACCAGCAGCGCACGGCGGTCCCCCATCGCCGCCGCCTCCAGCGGCTCCCGGCCCTCGATCGCCTTGGCCAGGGCCAGCACGACGTAGGCTTCTTCGCACGCGGCGGTGAGCCGTTCTCGGGCCGCCAGCGACTGGCGCACGATGTTGAAGAAGTCGGCGACGAGGGCGTCCCGCTTGCGCTTCAACAGGTCCACGCCCTGGATGGCAATCTTCGCCTGCTGCTTGCGCTGCAGCAGGTTCATCCTGGTGGGGCTGACAGCCTCAGGCACCTATACGTCTCCTTCTGTTTCGCTTGTTCGCTTGTTCGCCTGTTCGCGACTTTAGAGTTGCCGCTCCCGCCACGTCTCTTCCAGCATCGCGCCGTAGTACTTGTCGATGTGGTCCTGCTTCACGCGTTTGAGTTCTCCCTTGGGGAACACCGAGAGCAGTTTCCACGCCAGGTTCAGGGTGTCTTCGATCGACCGATCGGTGTGCCCCTGGTTCAGGAACTCCTTTTCGAACTCCTCCGAGAACTTCAGATACAGCCGGTCGCGGTCGGTGAGGGCTTCTTCGCCGATGATCGCCACCAGCTTGCGGAGATCCACCCCGTTGGCGTACGCCGAGTACAGCTGGTCCCGCAGTCCGCCGTGGTCTTCACGGGTGCGGCCTTTGCCGATGCCGTCGTTCATCAGCCGCGACAGACTGCGCAGGGGCGTGATCGGTGGATAGATGCCCTGGCGGTGCAGCTCGCGGGACAACAGGATCTGCCCTTCGGTAATGTAGCCGGTGAGGTCGGGGATCGGGTGCGTGATGTCGTCGTCGGGCATCGTCAGGATGGGCAGCTGCGTAATCGATCCTTTCCGGTCGTGGATGCGGCCGGCACGCTCGTAGATCGTGGCCAGGTCCGTATACATGTAGCCCGGGTAGCCGCGGCGGCCGGGAATCTCTTCCCGCGCCGCGCCGATCTCGCGCAGCGCCTCACAGTAGTTGGTCATGTCCGTGAGGATAACCAGCACCTGCATCTCCAGATCGAACGCCAGGTACTCCGCCGCGGTGAGTGCCATGCGCGGGGTGATCAGCCGTTCGATGGCCGGGTCGTCGGCCAGGTTGAGGAACACCACCGACCGGGCCAGGGCGCCGGTCGCCTCGAACTGCTCGATGAAGTAGGCGGCCTCGCGCTGAGTGATCCCCATCGCGGCGAACACCACCGAGAACTCCTCTGTGGTCCCGAGTACCTTCGCCTGTCGGGCGATCTGCGCCGCGATCTCGTTGTGCGGCAGCCCGGCGCCGGAGAAGATCGGCAGCTTCTGGCCGCGGACCAGCGTGTTGAGGCCGTCGATAGACGAAATCCCGGTCTGAATGAACTCCTGGGGGCGGACCCGCGCCACCGGGTTGATGGGGGTGCCGATGATCGGCAGCCGCTTCTCGGGAATGATCGGGGGCAGGCCGTCGATGGGGGCGCCCAGCCCGTCAAAGCGGCGCCCGATCAGATCGCGGGACACGCTCAGTCGGGCAACATCCTCGCGCAGGCTGATCGATGTCCGGGCGAGGTCCAGGCCGGTGGTTTCTTCGAAGACCTGGATCACCGCGTTGCGCTCGGAAATCTCGACGATCTGCCCGCCGCGCACGCTGTCGTCGGGCAGGTGGATGTTGACGATCGCGCCGTAGGCGAGGTCTTTGGCCCCCTCCACGAACAGCAGGGGCCCCGAAATGTACGAAATGGACTGATAGCGCTTGGTGGTTAGCTCCATCACGTATCCCTCGTCAGCGTTGTCGATTCACGATTCACGATTCACGCGCCGTGACAGCGGGTTTGGCCCCGAACGCGTCGGGCAGCCGCGTCAGCCAGGTCTTCAGGTATTCCTCGAACCCGTCCTTGGGCACGTCCTTCATGCGCGCGATTTCCTGGATCTGCGGCAAGTTCAGGATGTCGTCCAGCAGCATGCCGCGCTTCAGCGCCGCGTTCGATTCGTCGTAAAAGCTCAGGATCGCCTTGAGGATGCCGTAAGACTTCTCCAGCGGGCAGTGCGCATCGTCGGTGAACGCGTTCTGCTGCAGGAAGTCCTCGCGCAGCATCTTCCCGGCCTCGATCACCATGCGCTGGTCGTCCTGCAGGGCATCGGGTCCGACCAGCTGCACAATCTCCTGCAGCTCGGCTTCCCGCTGCAGCAGGGCGCCGGACTTGTCGCGCACCTCTTCGTAATCGGCAGGCATGTGCTCCTTGTACCAGTCGCGCAGCAGGTCGGTGTACAGACTGTACGAGCGCAGCCAGTTGATCGCCGGGAAGTGGCGGCGGCTGGCCAGCTTGTCATCGAGGGCCCAGAAGGTCCCCGTGATGCGCAGCGTGGCCTGGGTCACGGGCTCGGAGAAGTCGCCGCCGGGGGGCGACACGGCGCCGATCACGGTGATCGAGCCGCGGCGCTCGGGTTTGCCCTGGCACACCACACGGCTGGCGCGTTCGTAGAACGCGGCCAGGCGGCTGCTCAGGTAGGACGGGTAGCCTTCCTCCGCCGGCATCTCTTCCAGGCGCGAGGAAATCTCGCGCATCGCTTCCGCCCACCGGCTGGTGGAGTCGGCCATCACCGCGACCTTCAACCCCTGGTCGCGCCAGTACTCGGCCAGGGTGATCCCGGTGTACACCGACGCTTCGCGGGCCGCCACCGGCATGTTGGACGTGTTGGCGATGATCATCGTGCGCTCCATCAGCGGCCGGCCGGTGCGTGGATCCTCCAGCTCGGGGAACTCATCCAGCACGTGGGTCATCTCGTTGCCGCGCTCACCGCAGCCTACGTAGATGATGATGTCGGCGTCGCCCCATTTCGCCAGCGTCTGCTGGGTGATCGTCTTCCCGGAGCCGAACGGCCCCGGGATGGCGGCCGTCCCGCCCATGGCGACGGGGAACAGCACGTCGAGCACGCGCTGTCCGGTGATGAACGGCTCGCGCGGCTCCATCCGCTCGCGCACGGGGCGGCTCGCTCGGACGGGCCAGGAGTGTATCAGCTTCAAGTCGGTGCCGCCCTTCAGAGCGCAGACGACGTCCTCGACCGTGAAGTCGCCGGCCTTGATGTCGGCAACTTCACCCTCGCGGGCGTAGGGCGGGACAAGGATCTTGTGCTGGAACTGAAATTCCTGGACCCAGCCGATCACGTCGCCCGGTCCCACCGCGTCACCGGATTTAACGGTGGGCTCGAACGTCCACTTCTTGCTGCGATCCAGCGCCGGCACCGTCGCGCCGCGGGCGATGAAATCGCCCTTCAGTTCGCGGATGCCGGCCAGCGGGCGGAGGATGCCGTCGAAGACCCCGCTCAGCAGTCCCGGTCCCAGTTCGACGGCCAGCGGCGTGCCGGTGCTCTCGACGGGTTCGCCCAGGTAGAGACCGGACGTGTCCTCATACACCTGCACGAACGCCGAATCCCCGTCCAGGCGGATGATCTCGCCCAGCAGGCCCTCCTTGCCGACGCGCACGATGTCGTACATCCGTGCGCCGGTCATGCCTTTGGCGATGACCGCCGGACCGCTGATCTTGATGATCGCACCCGTAATTGCCATTGCGACCTCCTTAGTATGCGAGCAAGCGAACAGGCGAACAGGCGAACGCAGTGCCCGGCTGGCTTGATTTTCTGTTCGCTTGTTCGCGTGTTCGCATGTTCGCGTGCTTAGCGTAACTTTACAAAGAACCCAATATGCTCCTTGACTAAGCGATTGATGTAGTCCTCACCGCTTTCCAGTTTCTCTTTCGGGCCGGGAAATGGGACGACGATGGGCAGATCGCGGTCGCGCATCAGCCGATCGATCTCGTCGTCCAACCCCCGCAGCAGTTCCTCGTTGACCGCGATGAGTCCATAGTCGAGGGTCACCAGCGCCCGCAGGTGCTCCAGCGCCGCCTGGGGGGACGCGGCTTCCCGCACCTCAATGCCGGCGAGACGGAACCCGGTCGCCGTTTCAGGATCCGTCACCACCGCGGTCCTATACACCGACCATCTCTTTCCGCACCCGGTCGCGGGAAATCCCCAGCGCCTTGCTGCGGGCGACCAGCCGCAGATTCACCACCTCGTTGTACTTCATCGCCACGTAGGCGATCACGATGTCGATCCCCAGCGGATCGTTGAGGTACAATGCTCTCTGCGCCCGGTTGATGGTCACGTCAAGCTGGCGCTCAAATTCCGTCGGCGGCGCACCGATGCCTTTGACCGGAAACCCGGCCGCCCCCAAGGCCCGCACTCCTCGTTCCATCGACGCGGGATCCGACAGCGCCAGAAAGTAGTCTTCGGTCACTGTGCGGCCGCCGGTCACAAAATGGCGCAGCTTCTCCTTGTGGCTGAGCGTCCCGGCCTGCTGCAACTTCAGTGCCGTCTTAACGTTGGTCGCATCGATGTCGGCTTCCAGCAATCCGCGCACGACCTGCTCGTTGTGGCCGCGGCCGGCCACCAGGGTCAGCCCAGACGTGCCGTAGTAGCGATCCAGCGCCAGTTCGAGAGGGAACAGCTCCTCTTTGGCAGCCTGATAGATCTTCAGCGCCTCCGCAAGCGACGGCGCGAAGGGATGACCCTGCGCCGCCAATCCACCGACGACTTCCGGCACATCTTTTGCGGCCAGCAATTCCTTCAGTGCCGCTTCGCTCAGCGCGCCCGCCGGCAGCAGATTCTCTTCAATCTGGGCATCCTGCACGCCGAAGTGCTTCCCGCGCAGCAGCACCCGCACGTTGGCGAGGTCCCAGCGGAGTAAGACGAGCTCGATCAGCGTCTTCGCCTTGCCGTCGGCAAAGCTCAGGATCTTCGTGGTGGTGCGATAGAAATTCTGGGCCAGCGCCGCGTCTACCGCGCGCAGGCCCGTGTAGCGGGTCAGCGCTTCCTGCATCTCGCGGCCGTACGGTGAGTTGGCCAGTGCCTGGATCAGCGCATCCAGCGACGGGAGCGCCAGCAGCTCGTCGATCCGCGCCGCGTCGAGCAGGCGGCTTTTCATCGCACGGACCCGGGCGTTGATGTACGGAAAATCCGGCATTCAGGACCCGTGACTCGTGACTCGTGACTCGTGACTCGACCACAGCAAGTTGGCCACTTCGGTCGCCAGCGTCGGCTTGACCCGCGCCAGCCGCGAGGCCAGCGTATTCTGGACGGTGAACCGGCCGTCGGGGGTCGAGACGATGACCCCGCCCGTCACCTCATCGGTGGTCTTCACCTCGGCGTCCAGCCCAAGATCGTTGACCGCCTGACGGACCGCGTCCGCATCGGCGGCATTGGCCTCGATCACCAGTCGACCGGACAGCTCAGAGGAGGCTTCCCGGATCAACGCCCGCAGCAGGCGAGGATACACGTTCCGGTCGCCTGCCAACCGCGCCAACTCGGCGTGCGCCTTCTCGAAGACCTCGGCGATCGCGCCGTCTTTGGCCTGCAGCACCAGCGAGGATGCCTTCAGCTGCGCCGCGCTCTGCGACCGGGTCTGGGCCGCCTTCCGGTCCTCTTCGACCCGCCTGCGTGCTTCCTCACGAATCGCGTCCGCCGCCACACGCGCCTCAGCGGCAATCCGTTCCGCTTCCGCGCGTGCCTCGCTCAGCGCGCGCTCGGCCTCGGCGGCCGCCTCTTTCTCGAGGATCGCGACGAGTTCTGATGTCATCGATCAGATCTTGCCGATCACGAAGAAGGCCACCAGGAAGCCGAGAATGATCATCGTCTCCGGCAGGGCGAGAAAAACGAGCATCAGACCGCCGATCTCCGGCCGCTCCGCGATTGCGCCGGCCGCGGCTGCCCCGATGCGGGACTGTGCCCAGCCGGTGCCGATGGCGCCCAGGCCGACAGCGATCGCCGCAGCAAGACCCAACAGCCCCGCACTCCCGCCCGCCTGTGGCGCGGCCGCCGGCTCTTGAGCCCCCGCCACGCCTGCGATGGCCAGCACCAGCATCACCCCTGCGATCATCACCATCACTGCTCTCATCGATCTCCTCACCTCCCGCAGAATGTGGGGCAGCGCCCCTGCGTGCACCTACACGTCGCTCCCGGCCTTCTGGAACGGTGCGTAGCGCTGGCCGGTGTGTTCGTGGAACTTGAACTTCGTAAAGAACTCAACCCAGTGCAGACGAGCCGGCTGGATCACGTGTCCGAGAATCGTAAAGGTAAAGAACAGTATCTGGAAGACGGCGCCGACGGCGATGGCCAAGACGATGCTGATGCCCCCGGCCTGCTGGCCCAACTGGTTCGCCGCCGTCGCCAGCGCCGCGGCGGCCAGCCCAAAAGCCATCAACCGGGCGTAGGAGAGGATGTGCCCGAAACTGGCCGTGCTCTCCAGCAGCCACAGCACGCGCTGCATCGCATTCCGATCCACAATCAGCGAGACCGCCGCGACGACTACCGCCCCGCCAAAGAGGTAGAGTCCCACCGGACCCAGCGCCGCCGGCAGGCGGTCGCCCCGGGCGCCGAGGAACAGCAGCAATCCTGCCGTGCCCATCATGATGACCAGGGACTCGAAGACGCCAACGGCATGTCGGTGCCGGACGGCCTCCACGAGGTGAATCGCCAGGCCGCCAAAGATCATCAGGATCCCGGTCGCGACGATCACCGTGAAGTAGGCGTCGGTGTTGTGCACCCGGTCGAAGATCGGATGGGTGCCGAAGAGCAACTCGGGCAGGTTGCCAAAGAACTCGGCGTAGATGGCGCCGAACACGATGATCCAGAAGGCCGCAAGACGGATCAGATACGAGATGTCCGCCAGCAGGGACGGCGTGAAGCGCAAACTGAGAAAGTTGACGCTCAGGGCCTGCCCCGCGCGCGCCCGGCCGCGCAGCCACCATCCCAGCAGGAACAGCAGCAGGCCGTACCCCACGTCGCCGATGACCAGCCCGACGAAGATGGGAAAGGTCACTGCCATGACGGGACTGGGATCCCAGGCGTCATACCGCGGGGGCTGAAACAGGGCCAGCAGCCGCTGAATGGGCCGGATGAGGGGGTGGTTATCGAGCAGCACCGGCACGCGGCTGGAATCGTCGTGATGGGCATCGATCGGGGTCGCCTGGACCAGCACATCGTCACCAAATTGTTCGCGCAGGCGGGCGCGGATCCGGTCGACGTCACGGGCCGGTGCCCACCCGTGGATGATGAAGGTGTAACGGGATTCCGCGAACTCGGGGACGATCTTCATCTGCGCCAGCCGGTCCGCCAGCGCAGAACGCATCGCCGCCAGGCGCGGCCGTTCACGCGCGGCGACGGCGGCGAGTTCCGGATCGATCCGGGCCAGCTCGGCGGGGATCTCCGCCGTGCGCCGTTTCATCAGCGCCACGGTGTCGGCATGGTGGGGTTGCGTGAACCGTGTGGGCAGCCGCAGTTCACTCACGCCGGCCCGCGTCAGCACCGCGCGCACCGCGTCGGCATCCTGGTGGCGGAAGGCGACCACCACGCCGGTCCCCTTGTCGTCCACCGGAGCGCTCACCACCTCGACGCGGCCGTCGGTGGCTTTGTTCAATTCCTCGCGCAGGGCGATGACGGCCGCCGCGGGCGCCTTCCCGCTGATCAGGAAGCCGACCGTCTGCAGGGTCTTGCTCCCCGCCAGCGCGGAGAGCAACGGTGACAGGACGCGGAGCGCCCCCTCGTAGGTCCCGATGAGGTCCCGCTCCTCTTCCAGCTCCAGACGGGTTCGGGTGAGCTCCCGCACACGCCCCTCGAGCGCGCCGATCTGCGCGTCGAGATCCTCGACGGCCAGGGGGGCGTACTCCGCGGGGTCAATGGGCACGGTGTCCGTCGCCGCCGGGAGGAGGGTCAGGATCCCATCCACGCGCGTCACCCCACGTTCCAACGTCTGGACGGCGCGGCTGTCTTCCTCGCTCAAGCGCATTGCCGATACGCGGGCGCCCGGCTCGGTCTCAATCCTGTCAATGTGCACTGCGCCCAGGCGCTGCAGTTCGTCGACGACCTGGCTGAGCAGCCGCTTGGGCCCCAGGAGGAGGAGGCGGTTCATCGCAACGATCATGGGCTAGCGGGTCTCCAAACCTGCCAGTACCCGATCCACGACGAGCGTCACGGCCGCGGACATCCGCTCGGCGGCCTGGACGCGGACACGCTGGGCCTCGGCGTGTGCTTCGGCCAGACGCTGTGACGTCACCGTCTCCGACTCCCGCGCGATGTCGGCGCGCGCACGCGCGGTGAGCTCCTCGGCTTCACGCCGCGCGGCCTGCCGCTCGGCGTCGGCCTTCCGGCGGGCGTCGTCGACGAGGCGCTGGGCCTCGTCCCGGGCGCGGGCGACCTGCTGTTCGAGCTGATGTTCGGTTGTGGCAAGTTGTTCGAGAAGATTTTCGTTCGCGGACCCGTGTTCGCTCGCCATCGCTGCCACCCACTCACTGATTTGAATTGTGCGTGTGAGGAATGCGGAGACCATCGAAAACCCAGGAATGGCGGCGCAATCCGCGCATTCCTGGGCGAATACCGGCGCCTCAATGCTATCAACGTCCGGAAAGTGCGTCAACACGTCTGGGAACAGTTCCCCTGTTCCCTTGTTCCCTGTTCTTAGAGTTTAAGCAGCAACACCGCCGAGCGCGCGAGGTCAATCAGCGGCTGCGGATACAGACCGATCACGATCGTCCCCAGGCCGGCCAACCCCAAAGCCACCTGGAGCGCCGCGGGCTCTTCCAGCGGCGCCTCGGACGTGGGAGCCATGATGTACATCGCCCGGATCACACCGATATAGTAGTAGGCTGAGATCACGGTGTTGATGATCGCCACCACCGCCAGCCACAGCAGTCCGTTGTCGATGGCCGTCGACAGAATGAAGTACTTTCCAACGAACACGGACGTGAGCGGGATGCCGATCAACGACAGCATGAAGAAAGCCATCAGCAGCGCCGGCACCGGCGCCCGGCGCGCCACCCCCGCAAACGCCGGGATGTCATCCGATCCCAACTGCTGGCCCAGCAGCGTGGCGACAAAGAACGCCCCCAGCTGCGTGAAGGTATACCCGAACAGATAGATCAGCACGCCCGGCGTGCCGAAGTCGCCCTTGTAGGCCGCCACCCCGATCAGAATGAATCCCGCATGCGCGATGCTGGAGTAGGCCAGCATGCGCTTCAGGTTGCGCTGCGGCAGCGCCATCAAATTCCCCAGCGTCATGGACACGGCGGCGAGGACCGCCGCCACCAGCACCCAGTTCACCTGCTGCGGGTTGACGACCACGGTGAGGACGCGCACCAGCGCGGCAAACCCCGCGGCTTTCGATGCCACCGACAGGTACGCCGCCACCGGCGTGGGCGCGCCCTCATAGACGTCGGGTGTCCACTGGTGGAAGGGCACCATCGAGATCTTGAACCCGAATCCCGCCAGCATCATGCCGACCGCCAGCCACAGCGCGGGCCCCTGCGCCTGGCTCAACTTGCCGGCGATGTCATACAGGTTCGTCGATCCGGTGAGCCCGTAGAGGATGGAGAAGCCGAACAGCATCACCGCCGACGCCGCGGCGCCGTACAGGAAGTACTTGATGCCCGCTTCGTTGCTCTTCGGATTCGACTTCAGGTAGCCGGCAAGGACATAGGACATCAAGCTGACAAACTCGATGGCCAGGGCCAGCAGGATCAGGTCCGCGCTCGCGGCCATCAGGTTCAAACCGACCGCCATGAACACCAGCAGCGCGTAGAACTCGCCTTCGAACCGGTTTCCCCGCCCGAAGTAGTCGATCGACGCCAGCACCACCAGGGCGGTGGCCACCGCGACGATGATCTTGAAGAACACCGCGAACCCGTCCACCGCCAGCGCGCCGTAGAAGATGACCCGCGGGTCCCCTTGCAGCAACACGGACGTGGGGATGATCGACAGCAGGGTCCCGACGACGGCGATGACGGCGACGGCGATCTTGCGGCCGCTCGCGCTGAACAGGTCAACCACCAGCAGCAGCACGGCCAGCGCCGTCAGCCAGAATTCGGGTGCGAACAGCCAGAGGTCAGCCGCCGTCATCTGCTCTCCTCAGCGCAGCGCGGTCACCAGACCGGTCATCGCCGCGTTGATCATGTCGATCAACGGTTTGGGATACACGCCGAAGATCAGCATCAGCGCGGCGAGCGGCACCAGCGAAAACCGTTCCCGCAGGTCCAGGTCCGGCAGCGCCGCCCAGCGCGTGTTCACCGGTCCGAGGAAGATGCGCTGAATCGTCCACAAGAACATCGCCGCGGTGAAGACCACGCCGGTCACGGCCACCGCCGTGAGGTACGGGAAGACGCCGAACGAGCCGAGGAAGACCAGGAACTCGGCGACGAAGCCCATCAGGCCCGGCAGGCCCAGCGAGGCCAGCATGGCGAGGATCGTCAGGCTGCCGTACTGCGGCATCTTGCTCCAGATCCCGCCGAACTCGTCGACGCCGCGTGTGTGCGCCCGGTAGTCGTAGATGATCCCGACGATGAGAAACAGGGCCCCGGTAATGATGCCGTGGGCGATCATTTCGAACACCGCGCCGTTCAGCGCCGTCGCCGCGGCGCCGGCTTTGGCCGCATCGCCCACCGCCCCCGCGGCCGCGGCCACCCCCAGCATCACGTAGCCCATGTGGTTGACGGAGCTGTAGGCCACCAGCTTCTTCAGATCGGTCTGGGCCATCGCGACCAGGGCGCCGTAGACGATCCCCAGCAGTGCGAGCACCGCGACGAAGAAGGAGAAGTGCTTGAACGTCTCCGGCAGCATCGGCAGGCTGACCCGCACGAAGCCGTAGGTCCCCAGCTTCAGGAGGACGCCCGCCAGGATCACGCTGCCGGCCGTCGGCGCCTCGACATGCGCATCGGGCAGCCAGGTGTGGAACGGCCACATCGGTACCTTGATCGCGAAGCTGAGGAAGAACCCCCAGAACGCGAGGGCGGCCAGCAGCGGCTGTCCGGCCAGCGGCTGCTGGCGGATCAACTCGAGCATGCTGAACGTGTGCGGCTTTGCATTGAAGTACATGATTAGAATCGCCAGCAGCATCGCCAGCGAGCCGACCAGGGTATAGAGGAAGAACTTGATCGCCGCGTACTCCCGCCGGGGCCCGCCCCAGATGCCGATCAGGAAGTACATCGGCACCAGCGTGATCTCCCAGAAGATGTAGAAGAGGAAGAAATCGAGCGATACGAAGACCCCCAGCATTCCCGTCTGCAGCAGTAGGAACAGGAACAGGTACTCCTTCAGGCGCATCTCGATGCGCCAGGAGTAGACCAGCGAGACGAGGGAAAGCACGCCGGTCAGCACGACCAGCGGCAAACTCAGCCCATCGACGCCGAGGTGATAGTTGACGCCGAGGGTGGGGATCCACCGGGCGACTTCCTCCAGCTGCATCCCCCCGCCGATCTGGAACTGGGTGATGGCGTACAGGGAAACCACCAGCGAGGCGGCGGACGCGACCAGGGCCACCCGTTTCATCAGGGCCTCGTTGGCCCTGTTGATGAAGAGGATGAGGATCCCGCCCGCCACAGGCAGGAAGACGATCACACTGAGCATACGAGTCCTCCTCGGACGTCCACGCCCGGTACCCGAGCGCCGTGAGTGGTACGGGGCCGTTTCACCGGATCACTCCAAAGACCACCAGCAGGATCGTACCCAGCGCGATCGCCAGCAGGTAGTTTTCGGCGCGACCGGTCTGCATGTAGCGCAGCCTTCCGCCCAGCGCCTTCGCCATCCAGCCGACGAGGTTCACCAGACCGTCGATCACGTAGAGATCGAAGATCCGGTACAGCCGGGAGAACCACACGAACACCGCGCCCAGGGCGTTCACGGCGCCGTCGATGACGTACGTATCGAACGACCGCAGCTGCCGGGCCACCCACACGGTGCCGGCGATGATCGTCACCTGGTAGAACTCGTCCCAGTAGAACTTGTGCACGAGGGCGGTGTACAGCGGCGCGAGCGCCCGGCGCAGCGAGTCGGACGAGACCCAGCGCCAGCGGTACACCGCCGCCGCGGCGAAGATGCCGGCGGCCGCGACCAGCGTCGACAGGACCGCGACCCGCGGATCGAAGATCACCGCGGTGACCCCCTCGAAGTGGGCGTACGTCTCAAATGGGCTGGCGTAGAATTCCGCGCCGGCGAAGCCGACCAGCGCCGCGAACACCGCCAGGATGATCAGCGGCACGGTCATCACGCGCGGGGACTCGTGGGGGTGGGCGTGCGCATCCCGCGGCGCGCCGGTGAACGTGTAGAAGATCATCCGGAAGATGTAGAACGCGGTGATGAACGCCCCCACTTCGCCGAGCACGAACAGCAGCTTGTCGTGGTAGAAGGCCTCCAGCAGGATCGCATCCTTGCTCCAGAAACCGGCGAACGGCGGAATGCCGGCCAGCGCCAGGCTGCCGACCAGCATCGTCCAGTACGTGACCGGCATGGCCTTCGCCAGCCCGCCCATCTGCTTGATGTCATTGGTGTGCATGGCGTGGATGACCGACCCCGCCCCGAGAAACAGCAGGGCTTTGAAGAACGCGTGGGTCATGAGGTGGAAGACCCCGGCGGTGAAGCCCAGCACCCCCAGGCCCATCATCATGTAGCCGAGCTGGCTGATCGTGGAGTAGGCCATCACGCGCTTGATGTCATCCTGGACGATGCCGATCAGCGCGGCCATCAGCGCGGTGATGCCGCCGATGTAGGCGACCACGGTCAGCGCGTCGTGCCCCGTGCTGGCGAAGAACAAGGTGTAGGTCCGCGCCACCAGGTACACGCCGGCGGCCACCATCGTGGCCGCATGGATCAGGGCGGACACCGGCGTCGGACCCTCCATCGCGTCGGGCAGCCACACGTGCAGGGGGACCTGCGCGGACTTGCCCACCGCGCCCCCGAAGATCAGCAGCGCGGCCAGCAACACGAGAGGCCCGGCGAGGGTCCCGCCTTCGACGGCGTGGAAAATGGTCGCAAAGTTCAGCGACCCGATCTCGGCGAACAGCAGCAGGATGCCGATGAACATGAACAGATCGCCGATGCGCGTGGTCACGAACGCCTTCATCGAAGCGCGGGCCGCCGCCGGCCGCTCATACCAGAACCCGATCAGCAGGTAGGAACACAACCCCACCAGCTCCCAGCCGATGTACAAGAGCAGGAAGTTGTTGGCCAGGACCAGGGTCAGCATCGATCCGGCGAACAGTGAGAGGTAGGCGAAGAACCGTGAGAACCGCGGATCGTCGTGCATGTAGCCGATCGAATAGACGAAGATGAGCGTGCCCACCACGGTGACCACGAACAGCATCACCGCCGTCAACCCGTCGATCGCGTAGCCCACCTCCAGCGGGCGGTTCAACAGCGTGGCGACGACGACGTTCGCCTCGTAGTGGGTATCCTCGCTGACCCGCCCCAGCACACCCAGCGACCCCAGCGCGGACAGGATCATCGCCCCGATCGCCACGTACGCACCCTGCCCCGGCAGCCGCCGGCCGTATGCCACGATCAGCGCAAAGGCCAGGAACGGGAAGACGGGGATCAGCCACGCGTACTCAAACATCAGCGGCTCCGTCCGGTCCGCAATCCCGCGATCCCGCGTTCCCGCATTCCCGTCGTCATCACCACTTCATCACATCGATCTCATCGACATGGATGGTCTCCAGGCTGCGGTAGGCGGCCATCACCAGCGCCAACCCGACCGCCGCCTCGCACGCCGCCAAGGTGATCACCACCAGCGCAAACGTCTGCCCCCCGACGGCGCCGGGGGCCACGTAGCGATTGAACGCGACCAGGTTGATGTTCACGGCGTTGAGCATCAGTTCGATACCCATCAGAATCGCCACCGCGTTCCGCCGGGTCAGGACGCCGAACAGACCCAGGCAGAACAGCAGGGTGCTCACGACCAGATAGTGGTTCAACCCGACTTGCATCTGCGCCCCCCGACAACGGCGAACAGGTCCTTCATTCTTCCCTCCGCGCAATGATGATCGCGCCGACGAGCGAGACCAGCATGGCCAAGCTCGTCACCTCAAAGACCAGCACGTAGTCGGTCAGAAACGCGCTGCCGATCGTCGCCGCGTTGTACTGCGGCGGGCCGCCTACCGCCAGCGGCCAGGGCGTTCGGAAGATGACGAGCAGGATCACGAACCCCAGCCACACCGCGGCGGTGGCACCCAGCGGTACCTGTTCGTTCGCCTGGCGCACTCGGACGCCGGATCCGCCCTCGGTCAGCATGATCACGAACAGGAGCAACACCGTGATCGCCCCGGCGTAGATGAGCACCTGGATGCCGGCCACGAATTCCGCGCCGAGCATAATGTAGATCCCGGTCACGCCGAGAAACGTCGGGATCAGCGACAGCGCGCTGCGCACGATGTTCCTGGAGGACACAACCACAACCGCCGGGATCAACGTCACCAGCGCCAGGATCGTGAACGCCGCGAACTCCCCCATCTAGCGGCGCACCAGGATGTAGAACCCCGTCACCAGGAGATTGAGCAATCCGGCGGGCAGCAGCGCCTTCCAGGAGAACCCGAGCAGCTGGTCCAGCCGGAGCCGCGGATATGTCCAGCGCATCCACATCAGGAAGAACACCATCGCGAACATCTTGGTGAGGAACCACACCGGCGTCGGCAGCACCGGCGACCGCCCGGCGCGCACGCCGAAGAACATGATCACCCCCACGACGGCGGTGATCAGCGCCAGGATCAGGATCGGCCGCAGGACCAGCAGCCGCCGGGCATCGGAGAAGAACATGAACGCGCCCACGCCCACCGCACCGATGGCAATGAACAGCCACACGGCCGCCGGCAGGCCGGGTTCCAACCAGCCGCCCAGGAACATGATCGTGGCCAGGGCGGCCATCGCAAACGCCTCTGCGTATTCGCCGAGCTGGAACAACGCGAACCGCATTCCGGTGTACTCCGCAAAGTAGCCTGCCACGAGCTCCGACTCGGCCTCCGGCAGGTCGAACGGCACCCGGTTCACCTCCGCCGTCGCCGCGGTGAGGAAGATGACGAACGCGAAGAACCCAAAGGGGAACCACTGGAAGATGAACCAGTTGAAGACCGAATCGCCGGCCTGGGCCTCGACAATGCGCACGGTGGACAGCGTGCCGGTGACCATCGCCACCCACAGGATGCCCAGGGCCAGCGGGATCTCGTAGCTGATCATCTGCGACGCCGAGCGCAATCCGCCCAGCAGCGCGTACTTGTTGTTGCTGGACCATCCGGCGGCCAGGATGCCGACGACGGTCAGCGACGCCATCGCCGAGAAGTAGAGCACGCCGATGTTGATGTCGCGGACGACCAGTACGCGATCTCCGATCTTGCCGAATGGGAGCACCACCCAGTCCAGCAGCCCGGCCACAGCGACGATGATCGGCGCCGCGTTGAAGATCACCGCGTCGGCGTTCCGCGGCGTGATGTGCTCCTTCTGCAGCAGCTTGACGGTATCGGCGATGGTCTGCAACAGGCCCTGCGGGCCAACGTGCTTGGGGCCCAGCCGCGCCTGGATCCACCCGCTGATCTTGCGCTCCAGGTACACGCCCAGCATCGCGGTCACGACGGCCAGGAACGTAAAGATGACCAGCGTCAGCCCGATGGCCTTGAGGATCTCGATGAGCCAGTCCACCCCTCTAACTCCCGAAACCCCGTTGATCGTTGATGGTTGGTCGTTGGTCGGCAAAACCGAAACCATCGTCACGACCAACGATCAACGACCATTGACCAGCGTCCCTCGATATTAGGTCCACTCCAACGCCCCTTTGCGCCACGCGTAGGCCAGACCGACGAGGAGAATGAACAGGAAGATCAGCATCTCGGTGAAGGCAAACGCGCCGAGCTGCCGGAAGACGATGGCCCAGGGATAGAGGTAGATCACCTCCACATCGAAGACCACGAACACCAGCGCGAACAGGTAGTAGCGGACGTTGAACTGCGCCCAGGCCTGGCCGAAAGGAATCACGCCGGATTCGTAGGTGAGCGTCTTCTGCGGCTGGTCCAGCCGGGGCGCGAGTAGCCACACCACGGCCAGCGGGAGAGCGGCCATGATGGTGCCCACGACGACGAACACTCCTACGTAGAGCCAGTCGACCAGGACCTTCGGCATGAGGGCAAACTCCACAAAACGGGCGGAGTGTTGATTTCGCGCTACTTCCCGTGTTGCCCTGCTCCGCGGAACGGGATGGGCAGCGGGCGCGGCAGCGGCGATTCTTCCAGCAGGCCCAGCGCGGCGCGCGCCACCCGGTGCGCGTCGTGGCGGACCACGTCCTCTTCGACGAGCAGCGGCGCGGCGATGGGCGTCACCTCCAGCGCCGCGAACTGTTCCAGATCTGCGCGCACCGGCATGGCACCTTCGGCTTCGTAGCGGGCCAGCAAGTTCTTACTGCGGGGCGGCTGCGTGTTGACCAGGGTGTGGGTGAACAGCCCCGCGCCGACATGGGCGATCAACGCGCGGGCATGGTCGCTGGCCGTAAAACCGTCGGTCTCGCCCGCCTCCGTCATGACGTTGCACACGTACACCCGGCGCGCCCGGCTGGCGCGGATCGCGTCGGCGACGCCCCGCACCAGCAGGTTGGGAATGACGCTGGTGAACAGGCTGCCGGGGCCCAGCAGGATCAGCTCCGCGTCGGCGATCGCCGCGATGACCTCCGGCAGCGGCGGGACGTCCGCGGGTTTCAGGCGCATCCGCCGGATCCGCCGCCGCGCGGCCGGAATCCGCGACTCTCCCTCCACGACCGTCCCGTCGTCAAACTCCGCGACCAGCACGACGTCGTCCATGGCCGACGGCAGCACGCGCCCGCGGATGTTGAGGACCTTGCTCGTCTCCTTGACCGCGTTCTCCAGGTCACCGGTTACCCCGGACAGGCTGGCGATGAAGAGGTTCCCGAAGGCGTGCCCATCCAATCCGCCGCCGCGAAACCGGTATTCGAACAACCGCGTCATCAACGGCTCCGATTCCGCCAGCGCCACCAGGCAATCACGGATGTCGCCGGGAGGCAGCATCCCCTGCTCACGCCGCAGGCGGCCCGAACTGCCGCCGTCGTCGAACACGGTCACCACCGCGGTGAGGTTTGACGTGTATTGCTTGAGACCGCGCAGCAGCGTGGACAGCCCGGTGCCGCCGCCGATCACGACGATCCTGCGGCCCCGCTGGCGCATGCGGTGTTGCTGCAGCAACTCGACGAGGCGGGGATCGCCTTTCGGCAGGAACGCACCGGCGATCGAGCGGACCGTCCCGCGCAGTCCAAGGAAGACGATCACGGCGCCGCCGGCGATCAGGATGGTGCCCAGTACCATCGGCGACACGCCGCCGCTGAGCGTGGCCAGCCCGCGTGCCAGCTGCGAGACGGCACGCTCCAGCCACGCCAGGACTTCGATCTCGACGATCAGCGCGACCCCGGCGCTGATCAGGATGATGCCCAGCGCGACGAGCACGCCCCACCGCTTCACGCCAAGTCCCGGGGTCAGCCACTTCAGCCAGCGGCGCAGCCGCCTCGTCAGCACGGATCCGTCAGGCATCGCCGGCCGACGCCTTTCGCATGTCACGATGCCGGACCCGCACCCGATACCCGCGCGCACTGAGGTGCTTGGCGAGCTCGTCGGCCAGCACGACCGATCGGTGCTTCCCGCCGGTGCAGCCCAGCGCGATGGTGAGGTGGGACTTGCCTTCCTGCACGTACTGCGGCAGGAGGTAATCCATCAGTCCGCTCAGGCGGGTCATGAACTCGCGCGTGGCCTCCTGCTCCAGCACAAACCGCCGGACCTGCGGGCTGCTGCCCGCGAGGGGACGCAGCGCCTCCTGGTAGTGGGGGTTGGGCAGAAAGCGCACGTCAAACACGAGATCGGCGTCGAGCGGGATCCCGAACTTGTACCCGAACGACACGACGCTGACGGCCAGCCCCTTCTGCTGCTCGCCGTGCACGAAGGTCGTGACGATCTCATCCCGCAGATCACGCACGGACGACAACGACGTGTCGATGATCTTGTCCGCCGCTTCCTTCACCGCCTGCAGCTGCCGGCGTTCGGACTGAATGCCCTGCAGGACGCCGCCGGAGCTGGCCAGGGGATGCTTGCGGCGGGTCTCCTCGAACCGGCGCACCAGCACGTCGTCCGCCGCATCGAGGAACAGGATCTGGTAATCAAACCCCATCGCCTCGAGGTGATCGAGGGCGGTGAACAGGTCGGCGAAGAACTCCCCGCCGCGCACGTCGATCGCCACCGCGGCCCGCCGCACCGCCCCGTCGGACTGCAGGCACAGCTCCGCGAATTTGGGCAGCAGCGCCGGCGGCAGGTTGTCCACGCAGAAGAAGCCGAGGTCTTCAAAGACCTTCATCGCGTTGGATTTTCCCGCGCCGGACAGCCCGGTGATGATGAGGAACTGGATGTCGGCTGTGGGGCGCTCTTCGCGCTGGAGGGTTTCTTTGCTCATGGTGACTCGTGACTCGTGACTCGTGACTCGTCGTCTCTACTGAGTACTATGATACCTTGCACGATTCACCATTCATGATTCACTATTCATGATTTACTATTCACGCATATGTCAGCCCGCGATGACCGTGCTGAGGATGTAGCTAATGATCGTGATCAGCAGCGCGCCGAGAAATGCCGCGCCGAAGCCGGAGAGCTGCAGGTAGGACGGCACGATCCACGCCACGATGTACAGCATCAGCGTGTTGATCACCAGGGTGAACAGCCCGAGGGTGAGGATGTTCACCGGCAGCGTCAGCAGCAGCACCAGCGGCCGGATGAAGGCGTTCACGATGCCCAGGATCAGGGCGGCGACGATGGCGCCGCCGAAGTCGGGCGTCGTCACGCCCGGCACGATGCGCGTGGTCAGGTACATCGCCACGGCATTGAAGAGCCAGCGGAGCAGGAACGATTGCAAGAGACCCACCTCCTCACTGTCTGGGTAGCCGGGCTAGCACCTCCGCGACCAACGCGGCCACCTGCCCCGGCAGCGTGGCCACCTGGACGCCTGCTGCTTGTAACGATTCGATTTTCCCCGACGCGGTTCCCTCGCTTCCGGAGATCACCGCCCCGGCATGCCCCATGCGCTTGCCGGCGGGGGCGGTGAGGCCGGCGATGTACCCAACCACCGGCTTGCTCACGCCCGAGCGGATGAACCGGGCGGCGTCTTCCTCGGCGCTGCCGCCGATTTCTCCAATCAGCACGACGGCCGTCGTCGCCGGGTCGTCTTCGAACAGCTGGAGCGCCTCGGTGAACGTGGTCCCCACGACGGAATCTCCGCCCAGACCCAGCGCGGTGCTCTGGCCGATACCCCGGTGCGTGAGGGCGGCCACGATCTCGTACGTCAGCGTGCCGCTGCGGGAGATCACGCCGACCGGACCGGGCTCGAAGAGATGGTTGGGCATGATGCCGATCTTGCATTGTCCCGGCGAGGTGATCCCGGGACAGTTGGGACCCACGACGCGGACGTTGCGGGCGCGCGCGAAGGCCACTACCGCGATGGTGTCGTGCACGGGGATGCCCTCGGTGATGATGGTCACCGGGTTCATTCCGCCGCTGATCGCCTCCAGCGCCGCATCTTTCGCGAAACGGGCGGGCACGAAGATGCACGAGGTGGTCGCCCCCGTCTCCCGCACGGCTTCCTCGACGGTTTCAAACACCGGGATGCCGCCGACGTCGCTTCCCCCGCGGCCGGGCGTCACTCCCGCGACCACCGCGGAGCCGAACTCACGCATCCGCGCGGTGTGAAACTCCCCCTGGAACCCGGTGATGCCCTGGACCAGGACACGCGAGGCGGCATCGACAAGGATGCTCACAGCGCCACCACGCGCTGCGCGGCTTCTTCCGGATCGAGAAACGCGTGGACGCCCGCCGCTTCCAGGATGGCGCGGCCCTCGTCCTCGTTGGTCCCGGTCAGCCGGACCACCATCGGCACGGGCGTGGGTGTGCTGACAATCCCGCGGGCGATATCATCGCACCGTGTGATGCCGCCGAAGATATTGACAAACAACGTCTTGACCCCGGACTTGCGCACCACGATCGAGATGGCCTGGGCCATGTTCTCTGCGCTCGCGCCGCCGCCCACGTCGAGGAAGTTCGCGGGCCGGCCGCCGAAGTGCGCCACGATGTCGAGCGTAGACATCACCAGGCCGGCGCCGTTGCCGATGATCGCGATGTCCCCGTCGAGTTCGACGTAGGAGAGGCCCGCCTCGCGCGCCTCCTGCTCCAGCGGGGTCATTTCTTCGTTGGCGGGACGCGCGGGATGCCGGAACGCGGCATTGTCGTCGAGAATCAGCTTCGCGTCCACGGCCAGCATCCCGGCGGAGGTGACAGCCAGGGGGTTGATCTCCGCCAGTTCCGCATCTTCGGTGACGCAGAGCCGGTACAGCGCGACCGCGATCCGCACGAACTCGCCCAGCGGTGTTCCGGACAGCCCGATCGCGCGGCCCACCCCGCGGGCGTGGAAGGGCTGGAACCCCACGAACGGATCGATCAGCCTGCGAGCAATCCGTTCCGGCGACGTGCGCGCGGCCTCCTCAATGTCGATGCCGCCGGCGGCCGAGGCGATCGCGGTCAGCGTGCGGGTGGCGCGGTCGACGATGAACGCAAAGTAGTGCTCCTGCCGGATCTCCGCGGCCTCGGCCACCAGCAGGCGGTTCACGCGCTCGCCCTTGATGGACATACCGAGGATGGCGCGGGCCTGCTGCAATGCCTCGTCGGGCCTCGATGCCAGCTTGACGCCGCCGGCCTTGCCTCTGCCGCCCACCAGTACCTGGGCTTTCAGCACCAGCGGGTACGTCAGGGTGAGCCCGCCGACTTGTTCCGCGCCCTCGATGACGGCGCCGCGCTGGACGGGAATGCCGTAGGCGGCGAACAGCTCTTTGGCTTGATACTCGTGGAGCTTCACCTGCGGGCCTCGGCGCCCGGGGGCTCTGGCCCCCGGCTTCGGGCCTCGTCGGATGCGGACCGCGTCAGTTTTTGCTCAAGCAGCGTTTTCACCTCGAGCCACTCGCGGTCGAGGATGCTGTAGTACACCGTGTCGCGCACGCGGCCGGTTTCCGTGATCATATGGCTGCGCAGAATCCCTTCCTCTTTCGCACCGATCCGCAGCAGGGCGGCGCGGGAGCGCTCGTTGAGGACGTCGGTCTTGAACTCGACCCGGATGCAGCCCAGCGTGTCGAAGGCGTGGCGGAGGAGCAGGTATTTGGCTTCGGTGTTGACCGCCGTGCGTTGCCAGGCCGGGGCGATCCAGGTCCAGCCGATTTCGACCCGGCGGTTGGCACGGTCGATGTTGCCGTAGCGGGTGCTGCCGACCACCACGGCGGAGGCCCGCGAGACGATCACAAACGGCAGCGATCGGCCTGCGGCCTGGTCCCGCAAGGCGGTGTCAATGTAGCGCCGGACGTCGTCGGGGCTGCGGAGCCGCGACGTGGTCCACCGCCACAATTCGGGATCCAGCCCGGCCTCGCACAGCGCGCCCCAGTGATCCTCCGTCAGCGGTTCCAGGCGGATCGCCCGGCCTTCCAGCACGATCGGGGTGATCTCCACCGGCTCAGAGTTTCAGCGCGGCAAGCTGCTCTCGGACCGCCGACACGGAAGATTTGAAGGCGGCCACCTCGGCGGCGTCCAGCGGAAGCTCGATGATCTTCTCTGCGCCCCCCGCGCCCAACAGCACCGGGACGCCGATGCACACGTCCCGCTCGCCGTATTCGCCGTCCAGGTACACGCTGCAGGGGATGAGACGCTTGCGGTCCAGCACGATGGCTTCCACCATCTGGGCGATCGCCGCACCCGGAGCGAAGAACGCGCTGCTGCCCATCAACTCCGTGATCTCCGCGCCGCCTCGGCGGGTACGCGCCACGACGGCGTCGATGCGCTCCGCCCCAAGCAGCCGGCTCAGCGGCACGCCCCCGCCGATCGACGCGAACCGCGGCAGCGGGACCATGTCTTTGTCGGTATGCGCGCCGATCACCATCGCGTGCACGTCCTCCACCGAGACGCCGGTCTCTTTGGCGATAAACGTGCGGAAGCGGGTGGAATCCAGGGCGCCGGACTCGCCGATCACCCGGTGGCGTGGGAACCCCGAGACCTTGTAGGTCAGATAGGTCATCGCATCTAGGGGATTGGTGACCACCACCAGATACGCATCGGGCGAATGCTTGACGATGGCATCCACGACACCGCGCACGATGCCGGCATTGGTGTCGATCAGCTGCTCCCGCGTCATGCCGGGCTTGCGCGCGATACCGGCAATGATCACGGCGACGTCCGATCCGGCGGTCTCTGCGTAGCCGTTGCTGCCGACGACGCTGACATCGATGCCGCGGATCGGCATCGCCTGCTGCAGATCGAGCGCTTTGCCCTGGGGCAGGTTCTGGACGATGTCGACCAGGACCAGATCGCACACCCGGTCGGCCGCCAGCCAGTGCGCGGTGCTGTGGCCCACCATCCCGGCGCCGACGATCGTCACTTTGGGACGGGACATGTCGCTCACACCTTTCCGATCCTGGTTCGTGGTTCGGCGAGACTACAAGCGAGCGGATATCTGAACTCTCCACGAACGACGAACGATGATCGACGACCGTCAGGTCATATTCTCGATCACCGCCGTGGCAAACTCGCTGGTCTTCACTTCCTTGGCCCCGTCCATCAGCCGGGCGAGGTCGTAGGTCACGACCTTCTGCTTGAACGCCCGTTCCAGCCCGCGCACGATGAGCTGGGCGGCTTCGTTCCATCCGAGGTATTCCAGCATCATCACGCCGGACAGGATCAGGGACCCCGGATTGACCTTGTCCAGCCCCGCGTATTTGGGCGCCGTGCCGTGCGTCGCCTCGAAGATCGCGTGGAAGTCGCTGATGTTCGCCCCCGGTGCCATCCCAATCCCCCCCACCTGCGCCGCCGCCGCGTCGGACAGGTAGTCGCCGTTGAGGTTGCCGGTGGCGATCACGTCGAAGTCGCGCGGGCGGGTCAGCAGGTGCTGGAAGGTCACGTCGGCGATGTAGTCCTGGATCAGGATCTTGCCCGCGGGGACCTTGCCCTCATACCGTTTCTGGACTTCGTCCCAGGTGATCGTGGCGTCGCCGAACTCCTCCCGCGCCACCTCGTAGCCCCAATCGCGAAACGCCCCCTCCGTGAACTTCATGATGTTGCCCTTGTGCACGAGGGTGATGCTCCGCCGGCCCCGCTGCAGCGCGTAGGTAATGGCCTTGCGCACCAGCCGCTTGGATCCGAACGGACTCATCGGCTTCAGACCCACGCCGGAATCCTCCCGCACTTTCCAGCCGAACTCCGCGCGGACGAACTCGATGAGTTTGCGCGATTCCACGGACGCGCTCGGCCATTCCAAGCCGGCGTAGATATCCTCCGTATTCTCGCGGAAGATCACTACGTCGACGCGCTCGGGGTGTTTGACGGGGCTCGGCACACCTTCGAACCAGCGTACCGGCCGGACGCAGGCGTAGAGGTCGAGCAGCTGGCGCAGCGTCACGTTCAGACTGCGGAACCCACCGCCGATGGGGGTGGTCAGCGGCCCTTTGATCCCGACCACGTAGTGCTGGAAGGCCCGCAGGGTATCCTCAGGCAGCCAGGTGCCGAAGGTGCTGTGCGCTTTCTCTCCGGCGTACACTTCGAACCACACGATGCGGCGCGCATCGCCGTAGGCCGCCCGCACCGCCGCGTCGAAGACCCGCCGGCTGGCCTGCCAGATGTCCGGGCCGGTGCCGTCGCCTTCGATGAATGGAAGGATGGGATAATCGGGCACCAGCAGCCGGTTCTCGGCGATCTGGATGCGCTGTCCTTCTTTCGGGGGAGTCAGCGTTTCAAGCACGACCATCGGTCTGTTAGCCTCCGTCGTCCAACGTTGCCACTCTTGGGTGAGTCTCTGCCACCTGAGACCCGACACCCGACGCCTGGTTTGTGAATGGGGCCGCGAACAGTCTAACGCACCGCCCGGAGCGTCTCAAGCCCGCCGGCCGGGCGCCATCAGGTGGGGAACCGATCACCCCGCGGCTTGCCATGGCGGCCAAGCGGCGGGCGACTTGCGGAGCAATCATCCCGGCCGCATCTGCTCGACGCTTTCGCAGCGGGCCGCGTGCGGCCCTTGACGCGCGGCGGCGGAAAGGCGTACGCTAGGTTCGTAAGGACTAGTGGCCTGACCACCAGTCCAATCAAGTGGTGCCTGGCACCCTGGCTCACGAGGGCACTGGAGGGCTGATGGCTACGCCGTCGCCGATGTTCCAACCCGTCCGCCGCAGCCGGCTGTACGAGGACATCGTCCGCCAGATCCAGGACCTCATCGCCGACAAGCACCTGACCCCCGGCGACCGGCTGCCCGGCGAGCGCGAACTGGCCGACCTCCTGTCGGTGAGCCGGGCCTCGGTCCGCGAAGCGCTGCGCGTGCTCGACTTCCTCGGTGTCGTAGAAGTGCGCCCCGGCGAGGGAACATTCGTGGCCACCACACCCCCCGCCCCCGTCGATCCATCCGTCTACCGCTTGCTGCGCGAGCGCACGTTCCTGCTGGATGTGCTGGCGGCGCGGCGCGTCGTGGAGGATGCGATCGTCCGGCTGGCCGCGCGCGTGGCGACCCGCGACGACCTGGACGCCCTCGGCCAGTACCTGGAGACGCGGGAACGCGAGCTGGCCACGGGACGCCAGGATGTCGTCGGTGACCTGGCATTCCACGCGATGCTCGCCGACGCTACGGGGAACCCCGTGTTGGGCAGTGTGATGCGGCATCTCAACGAGCTGTGGCTGCGGTCGCGCGAGAAGACGGGACGCAAAAACACCAGCCCGCACAAGGCCCACCAGTTCCACCGCCAGATCCTGACCGCGCTGCGCCGCCGGCAACCGACCGCGGCGCGGCAGGCGATGCGCCGGCACCTGGACGACATGAGAAGCGAAATCGAAAAACCCGAAAGGCGATCCTAGATGGCATCGCATTCATCAACCAGAGAGGGTGAGTGCCGTGGGAAAGGTGCGCATGGAACGTGATTCGCTCGGTGAGTTGGAAGTCCCCGACGATGCCTACTACGGCGTCCAGACCGCCCGGGCGCTGAAGAATTTTCCCATCAGCGGCCTGCGCTTCCCGCGGCCGTTCATCCGCGCGCTGGGGCTGATCAAGCAGGCGGCGGCGGAAGTGAACCTCGAGTTGGGACTGCTGGGAAAACGTGAGGCCGGCGCGATCGTGCGCGCGGCGGGCGAAGTGGCCGCCGGGGCGCTGGACGGCGAGTTCGTGCTGGACATCTACCAGACCGGCTCGGGTACGTCCACGAATATGAACGCCAACGAGGTCATCGCCAACCGCGCCGCGGAGCTGCTGGGACACCCCCGGGGCGGGAAACACGTCCATCCCAACGACCACGTCAACCTCTGCCAGTCCAGCAACGACGTGATCCCCACCGCGATTCATCTCGCCGCCCTGCTCGAACTCCGCGACCGGCTGCTCCCCGCGATGGAGACGCTGCAGCGCGCCCTGGCCGACAAGGCCGCGGAATTCACGCCGATCGTGAAGACCGGCCGCACGCACCTGATGGATGCAACGCCGATCCGGCTGGGGCAGGAGTTTGAGGGCTACGCCGGACAGGTGGAACGCGCGATGCGCCGGCTGCAGCCCGCGGCCGACGACCTGCGGGACGTGCCTCTCGGCGGCACCGCGGTCGGCACCGGCACCAATGCGCATCCCGAGTTTGCCGCACGGGTCTGCGCGCGTCTGGGCGCGCTCACCGGCATCGACCTCCGCGAGACGTCAAACCACTTCCAGGGCCAGGCCTCCCTCGATGCCCTGGTGTTTGCCTCGGGAGCCTTGCGCGCCTATGCGACCGGATTGATGAAGATCGCCAATGACATCCGCTGGATGGGGTCCGGGCCGCGGGCGGGACTGGCCGAGCTGCAGCTGCCGGCCGTGCAGCCCGGCTCGTCGATCATGCCGGGCAAGGTCAACCCCGTGATCGCGGAGTCGGTGATGCAGGTGTGCGTGCAGGTCCAGGGCAATGACCTGGCGGTCGCGCTGGGCAACCAGTGGGGCAACTTCGAGCTGAACACGATGATGCCCGTTATCGCGCACAACTTGCTGCGGTCCATCGAATTGCTCGCCGCGGTCTCGGCGAACTTCGCGGAGCAGTGCATCGCCGGACTGCGCGCGACGCCGCGGGGACCGGAACTCGTCGAGCGCGGGTTGATGCTGGCCACGGCGCTGGCCCCGGTGGTCGGCTACGACAAAGCGGCCGAGGTCGCCAAACTCGCGGCCGCATCAGGCCGCACCGTGCGCGAGGTCGCGCGCGAGCAGTTAGGACTCTCCGACTCGCAGTTGAACGGCATTCTCGACGCCGAGGCGATGACCGCCCCGGGCCTGCGCGGCGGCGGGGGCGGCTAGATGCCGTCGCGACGGATCGTCCGGCAGGATGAGACCCGGCGGCAGTCGCATTCGTACGGGTACATGATCAGGAAACTGCTGCGCGACGAACGCGGGGCGGTGAGCGCGCCGATCACGCTCCGGCGCGACGCCTGGTGGGTGGAGACGCTGCCCACGATCCTGCTGCTGGGCGGGTTCACCCTCTACGCGTTTTACGTGATCTTCGTCAACGCGCACTACTACGTCGAACCGTACCTCTCGCCGTTCTACTCTCCGTGTCTCGCCGCCAACTGCGCGCATCAAACGCTGCCGCTGGTCGGCGCCTGGTGGACGCTGTCGCCCGCCCTGCTCGTGCTGTGGGCGCCGCTGGGGTTTCGCGCCACCTGCTACTACTATCGCAAGAGCTACTACCGCGCGTTCTTCCTCTCCCCGCCGGCCTGCGCTGTGCACGATCTGCCGGTCTCGAAAGGCTACACGGGCGAGACCAGAATCCCGTTCATCCTGCAGAATGTGCACCGCTACTTCTTCTGGGTGGCGATCCCCGTCCTCGCGTTTCTCTGGTGGGATGTGCTGCTGGCGTTCCGATTCCCCACGGGGGTCGGGATCGGAGTGGGCACGCTGGTCATGCTCGCCAACGTGGTGCTGTTGTCGGCATACTCGCTGTCGTGCCATTCGTGCCGGCATCTGTGCGGCGGCGCCCTGAACCTGATGTCCCGGGCCCCGGTGCGGTCATCGCTGTGGCGGTTCGTCAGCCGCCTGAATGAGCGCCACGGGCCCATCGCCTGGGCGAGCATGGTCTCCGTCGCGCTGACCGACGTCTACATCCGCCTCGTCTCGATGGGCGTCATCCACGACCTGAGGCTGTTCTGATGGCGACGCGCGAGTCCATGCAGACACATGGGTACGACGTCGTCGTGATTGGAGCCGGGGGGGCGGGACTGCGCGCCGCGATCGAAGCGGCGAACGAAGGCGCCCGCACCGCGTTGATCTGCAAGTCGTTGCTGGGCAAGGCCCACACCGTGATGGCGGAGGGCGGCGCGGCGGCGGCGCTGGGAAACGTGTGGCCCGAGGACAACTGGGAAGTGCATTTCCGCGACACGATGCGCGGGGGCAAGCTGATCAATAATTGGAAGATGGCGGAAATCTTCGCCAAGGAAGCCCCCGACCGCATCCTGGAGCTGGAGGAGTGGGGCGCGGTCTTCGACCGCACGAAGGACGGCCTGATCAGCCAGCGGGACTTCGGCGGCCACCGCTATGCCCGGCTGGCCCACGTCGGCGACCGCACCGGCCTGGAGATCATCCGCACCCTCCAGTACAAGCTGATCTCCATGAAAGTGGACGTGTTCATGGAGTGCACGGTGACGCGGCTGCTCACCGAGGCCGGCCGCATCGCGGGCGCATTCGCCTATCGGCGGGACAGCGGGCAGTTCCTGGTCTTTCGCACCAAGGCCGCTGTGCTGGCGACCGGCGGGTTCGGCAAGGTCTGGAAGTACACGTCGATGTCGTGGGAATCCACCGGCGACGGGATCGCGCTCGCGCTGGACGCCGGGGCCGATCTCCTCGACATGGAGATGGTGCAGTTCCATCCCACGGGCATGGTCTGGCCGCCGGGCGCACGCGGCATCCTGGTCACCGAGGGCGTACGCGGGGACGGCGGAGTCCTGCGGAACGCCGACGGCACCCGGTTCATGTTCAACTACATCCCCGAATTCTTCAACGCCGAGACCGCGGACACCGAAGCGGAAGCCGACGGCTGGTACACCGACAAACACAACCGCCGGCCGCCCGAACTGCTGCCCCGCGATGAGGTCACGCGGGCGATCTATGCCGAGGTGAAAGCCGGCCGCGGGAGCCCGCACGGGGGCGTGCTTCTCGACATCGCCACCCGCCGCAGTGCGGAGTACATCCGCAAGCGCCTCCCGTCCATGTATCACCAGTTCATGGAACTCGCCGGCGTCGACATCACCAGAGAGCCGATGGAAGTCTACCCCACCTGCCACTACAGCATGGGCGGCATCCGCGTGGACCCGGAAACACAGGCCGCCACGGTGCCGGGACTGTTCGCGGCGGGCGAGATTGCGGCGGGGTTGCATGGCGCCAATCGGCTGGGTGGCAACTCGCTGACCGACATCCTGGTCTTCGGCCGCCGGGCGGGGCTGTACGCGGCGAAGTACGCGGCCGACGGGCAGGCGGCCTCGGCTCCCGGCGCGGAGCAGGTCGACGATGCGGGGGCCGAGCTGCTGGCGCCGTTTGCCGCGGCGGGGGGCGAGAGCCCGTACGCCATTCAATCAGAGCTGCAAGACACGATGCAGGACTACGTCGGCATCTACCGCGATGAAGCGGGCATGCAGGAGGGTCTGCGGCGGATCGAGGCGCTGAAACCGCGCGCCGGGCGCGTCAAGGTCGACGGCCCGCGCGAGTACAATCCCGGCTGGCACGCGACCCGCGACCTCTACTCGATGCTGACGGTGGCCGAGGTGGTGACACGATCCGCGCTGGCGCGCACCGAAACCCGCGGGGGCCACAGCCGCACCGATCACGCCAGGGCCGATGCGGTGTGGGGCACGCGCAATTTGATCACGCACAGGCAGGATGGACAAATCGTGCTGGATCAGGCGCCGATCACCCCCCTGCCCGGCGAACTCTCGCGCCTCCTGGAGGTCAAGTAGTGAAAGCCGGCGGGACGGTCGCGCTCCGCGTGTGGCGAGGCAATCGCTCAGGGGGCGAGTTCAAAGAGTACCGGGTCGAGGTGGCCCCGGGGATGGTCGTCCTCGACGCCCTGCGAGCCGTGCAGGCCGCGGATGCTCCGGATCTGGCCATCCGCTGGAACTGCAAGGCGGGCAAATGCGGCAGCTGCAGTGCCGAGATCAACGGCCGCCCGCGGCTGACCTGCATGACGCGCCTGGAAGACCTCGACGGCAACGACGACGACACGCCCGTGACCGTCGCACCGATGAAGACGTTCCCCGTGATCAGGGACCTCGTGACCGACGTGTCGTGGAACTATGAGCAGGCGAAGGAAATTCCGCCGTTCACCCCGGGCCCGAAACCGCCCGACGGCACGCGCCGGATGTACCAGCAGGACGTGGACCGGATCCAGGAGTTCCGCAAGTGCATCGAGTGCTTCCTCTGCCAGGATGTTTGCCACGTCATCCGGGATCACCCTGAGAACAAACCGGCATTTTCCGGACCGCGGTTCCTCATCCACCTGGCGAACCTGGACATGCATCCGTGGGACACCGTCGACCGCACGGAGTTCATCAAGCGGGCGGCCGGGATCGGATTCTGCAACATCACGAAGTGCTGCACGGATGTGTGCCCGGAGGGTATCCACATCACCGACAACGGCATCATCCCGCTGAAGGAACGCGTGGTCGACAAGTACTACGATCCGGTGCTGTGGCTCTGGCGGAGGATTACCGGCCGGTCGAAGAAGAGCTCGGCCTCGTAACCGTTGTGCGCCCGGCAGCGCAACCGGATGTTGTCACCTGTCGCCTGTCCACCCGCAGCGTACGGCACGACGTGATGAAACTCGATGGCTCCGGAACCAGCCCTTCAAAATCTGTCAATACCGTACAGTGGCAGGAGATGTGTCAGCGCCGACTGCCGACGAGTTCCGAAACTAGCTCCGGCGGCGCCGGTGCCTGCGTCGTATCGAGGTCATAGAGCGCGTGGTTCCGCGCCGTGATCACCCCAATCGCCCCAGCCATCACCACTGCGCTGAAGGCAATCGCCAGGGGCGCACCCAGCGCTGATCCCAGCACGCCGGCAATCAGGCTGTTCAGCGGCCCACTGCCGATCAGCGCCAGGGTGTAGATGCTCATAATCCGTCCGCGCAACGCGTCGGGGAGGTGAGATTGGATCGTCGAGTTGCACGTGGTCAGGAACATCATGACGCTGGCCCCGATAGCCGCCGATAGCACAATGGATACCACCAGTGACCGTGAAAGCGAAAACCCGATCAGCGCCGCCGCGGCCGCAAATCCCATCCCGATGATGAATCGCCCCGGTCGCCGCGGCCGCACCGACGCCACCGTCAGTCCCCCCAGTGTCGCGCCGATTCCGGCGCCTCCGAGCAGGAATCCGTTGCCCGCCGGCCCCGCCCCAAGCACCCGGCTGGCAAACACCGGCATCAACACGACGTAGGCAAACGCGAAGGTGCCGACGAGCGCGACCATCCACAGCAGTGTGCGGACCACGGCATGGCGACGCACGTACTCGAGGCCCTCGCGCAGTTCGCCCCACAGGTCGGGCCGGGCCCGGTCGGGCGCCGCGTCGGCGGTTGGGGTGATAATTGCGATCACATAGATGATCGCCAGATAGCTCACAGCGTTGAGCGCAAAGCACCACGCCGGACCCGCGGCCGCATACAGCAGCCCGGCCACCGGCGGGCCGATCACGCGGCTGGCGTTGAACGCCGTGGAGTTCAATGCGATGGCATTGCTGAGGTCGTCGCGCGCCACCAGCGACGGGATCATCGACTGCCGTAGCGGCGCGTCAAATGCCATCACCGTACCGTTGACCAGCGCCAGGATGTAGATCTGCCATACCTGGATGATGCCCATGAAGGTCAGCACTGCAAGGACCGCGGCCTGGACCATGAACGTCGTCTGGGTGACCAGGAGCAGCCGGCGGCGGTCAAACCGGTCGGCGATGACTCCTCCCAGCAGAGACAGCACGGTCGAGGGAAACGAGAAGAACAAGACGGTAAGGCTCGTCGCAAGCGCGGAATGGGTCAGCTCCCAGACCAGATAGCTCTGCGCGGTGCCCTGCATCCAGGTGCCGACCAGCGACACCAGCGAGCCGGTCCAAAACAACCGGTAGTTCCGGTGGCGGAGCCCGGAGAATGTCGACAGATCGCTGACGGCCTTCACGGAGTCTGCGGCGTCAGCCTGGTGAGCAGGGCTTCCACGTCGCGGCGAAAGATGCGGTAGACCTTGCCGAGTTTGGCCGCCGGGAGCCAGCCGGCACGGATGTACTTGTAAACGGTCACTTTGTGCACCTGCAGGTATTCCGCCGCCTGCTCCACGGTGAGGAGTTCCCGCTCCTGCGGGGCGGCCGGGCGGTCCTCGGTGCCGTCGCGGTCCTTTACCAATCGTTCCATCTCAACCCCCGAATCCAACTGTTCATACCATGCCCGCATCCGACCGTGCTGTGCCCGGCGTCACTGCGCCCGCCGGGGGCCGCCGAAACAGGTCATCGAGCCTGGCGTTGATCTCGCCGCCGACTTCCGGCCGGAGTTGGTAGTAGCTCTTGTTCTGCCGCTCCACCACGCGCACCACATGGGCGGCGCGTAACAGCGCGAGGTGGTGAATGGCGGTGACGTGCGTGACCCCCGCTCGGTTGGCAATCTCCTGAAGGTACATCTCCCGGTCGCTGAGCAACTGGACGATCCGCAATCGGGTGGCATCGCCCAACGCCTTGAAGAACCTGGTCAGCTCCTGCGCCGCGGCGGCGGGATCTCCGGCGTCGGCGGTGACGGGGTAAATGAAGACGCGCGCGCCGGGAAATTCGCTGAGCAGGTTGTACGGCCGGAAGTGCACCGCCGGGGCCAGGATGACGTGCGTAATCTCGCTGTCCGGACTGATCGTAAACCCACCGCTGGCACGTTCCACCAGTTCCAGCGGCGAGACGACGGCCGCGAGCGCCCGTTTGGCCTCAACCTCCGCGCGCAGCACGGGCAACACCTCCGCTTCTTGGGCGCGGTAGACCCGCTCGTAGAACGCGCGCACCAGGGCGATGATGCGCCCATGCGCGGCGTGAGCCCCCATCGACAGAATCGCGCGAATCCGAGCACCATCGAACTCCGGCGGGTACGCGGTCACGGCGGCAGTCACGGTCGATTCGCTGGGCCGGCGCAGCGCCTCGCGCACCAGCGGCACGGCCTGACGCGCGGCCCGCGGGGAGGTCAGCATGCGCTCGAGCACATCGGCGGGCGGGGTCGCGGCCAGCTCCGTGAGGAACTCGCTCACCGAGATGCCCGGCCTGCGTTCCAGCAGCGACGTGAGCCCCATCAGGAAGCCACGTTCCTTGCCGAATAACCGCAGATCTTTCCGCAGCGCCGGGCCCAGTGCGGCCCGGGCGCGCGCCACCCAGCGGCGATCGATTTCAAACTCCCGTTCGCTCGTCCAGTTCTCAACCAGATACATCGCGGCCAGGAGGTCATAGACCGGCGATGGGTCGAGCTGTACGTGAATGGGTTGGGTCTTGGTGGTCAGGTCGATGATTTTCATGGATGTAGATAACTATCTACAGTGGTGTTTATCCTAACCTACTCAGCGGAACGCTGTCAATCGGAGATTACTTTGGGGAGTGGGTCGATCTGAATGACGGCGGCGGTTGTGCTCGGGGGCGGCCCCTCGCTGCGAGTCGGGCGGCTCGGATTGACGTTGCAGGCCTCACGTTCCCTGCTGCGCTCGCCTGCCAAGCTGTAGCTACGGATCACGACGGTCTCTTCCGCGTCCCGCGACATCGGTGCGGCGATCCTGTGCTTCACGGCCTGCGCTATGGTTGCCGCCCTCCAACCTTCGCTCGGGGGCCGCCCCACTCGCCCGCCGCCATGCCCTCTGGTCCGTTCCCAGCCTCTGCGCGTACCCTCCCGGGGGCTGGTGGAGGGCTGCGGAGCGACGTGGCGGTGAGCTGTCGCCGCCCCCTCTGACCCCGCGCCTCCGATCGAATCCTGCCGGGGTCCCCGCAAAATGGCTCTGGCCATTTTGTGGGGTAGGCATGAGGGCCGCGTCGCGTAGGGCGGGGCCCCGCATGCAGCGTCGCCCAGGGAGCACGGCGCAGGATAGAACGCGCGGTAGTGCGGGGGGGCCCGGAGCAGCGTGCCCGGCCGTCGTGCAGGCCGGGCGAGCCCCGCCGATCGTGGCGGGGCGAGCCCGAGCGCTACGCTAAGGCCTCGGGGTCCCCGGAAATTTGCGCAGCGAATTTCTGGGGTGAGCAGGTGAGCCGCCCCGAGAGCGGAGCGGCCCTCCACCAGCCTGGCAAAAGCGGATGGTGGTTCAAACTGGCCCACTACTGCGCAGATCCCTGCATTGTGCAGAGTGGGCGGATTGTGTAGATTAGGGTAGGTGCGGGCCGCTAGCTCAACTGGCAGAGCGGGAGACTCTTAATCTCTAGGTTCAGGGTTCGAGTCCCTGGCGGCCCCCCACTTCTGGGCAACAGGGAACCGGGAAACAGGGAACGGTCAGAACTGGCGGCGGTCCCTGCTCCCTGTTCGCTGTTCGCGAACTTGGTCGTGCGGGCGTGGCGGAACCCGGCAGACGCGCGAGGCCTAGGACCTCGTGGGACAACCCGTGGGGGTTCAACTCCCTCCGCCCGCACCAGTGCACCAGTCGTTTCGCTATCCTACGTGGCACGTTCAGGTGGAGGTGCAGCGAAACGACTGGAAGATTTTCGGTGGCGACACAGGTGGCAGATACGGACAGTTGAGAGAGATTAGATGAAGGTCGAAGTCCGCCGTGAACCGCAAAGCCGCGCCGTGCTCGAAGTTGAGCTGCCCTCCGAGGAGGTGACCCGCAGCGTCGAGGCGGCCGTGAAGCGCTTGAACCAGCGCGTGAACGTGCCCGGGTTCCGGCGGGGAAAGGCGCCGCGGGGCCTGCTGGAACGCGTGGTGGGCAAAGAGGCAATCTACGAAGAGGCCGTGCGCCTGCTCGTCCCCGATGCCTACGAACACGCCGTGGATCAGGCGGGCGTGACGCCGATTGCTCGCCCGCGGATCGACGTCGGCGAAGTCGAGGAGGGCAAGCCGCTGCGCTTCACGGCTACCGTGGACCTCGTCCCGGACGTGCAGCTGGGGGACTATGCGGCGGCGCGTCTACCGTTCGAGGAACCGGTGGTGACCGACGCCGATGTCGATCGCGTCATCGAGGACCTACGGGGCCGGCACGCGCACCTCGTCTCCGCCCCGGGCAAGATCATCGCCGAGGGAGACTATGCACTGGTGCGGGCGACCGCCGTCACCGGGACACCGGACCGCTTTGCGGCCGGGAAGGAGTATTTGATGGAAGTGGGGGCCGGCGCGTTTCCGTCTGAAGCGGAAACCGCTGTGGTCGGCGCCCAAGTGGGCGAGCAGCGGACCGCGGTCCTGGACCCCGATACGTCCGTAACCCTTGAGGTCGCCGACGTCAAGCAGCGGGAACTGCCGGCGCTGGATGATGAGTTCGCCCGGACGGCGGGCAACGTGGCCACCCTCGATGAACTCCGTGCGGCTCTGCGCGGGCGCGCCGAAGCGGACGTCCGGTCGCGCGCCGCGCAGGACTACGAGCAGAAGGTCGTCGATGCGTTCATCGCCGGCGCAACCATCGAGCTGCCTGAAAGCCTGGTCGTCCATGAGGTCGAGCACCTGGTCGCAGATCTGACGGACACCCTCCAGCGGCGCGGTCTCACGCTCCAGCGCTACCTCGACGCGACCGAGAAGACCGAACAGCAGCTGCGGGATGAGTTCCGACCCGCCGCGGAACGCCGCCTCCGGACGCAGCTGGCCCTCGACGAAATCGCCCGCCGGGAGGGCCTGAAACCCTCACAGGAGGAGATTGATCAGGAAGTAGAGAACGTTGCGCGCAGACTGCAACAGGACGTTCCGCGCGTGCGCGAGTGGCTGGCGGACGGCGGACGCTACGAGAATCTGCTGGCGGCGATGCGCCGGGAAAAAGCGCTGAGTCGTCTTGTCGCTCTCGCCCGCAGCCTGCCGCAACCCGAGCCCAAGGGGTGAGCGTATGACGCTTGTGCCTATGGTCGTGGAGCATACGGCGCGGGGAGAACGTGCCTACGACATCTACTCGCGCCTGTTGAAAGATCGCATCGTGTTCGTCGGCGGCCCCATCGACGACGACATGGCCAACCTGATCATCGCCCAGCTGCTGTTCTTGGAGGGCGAGGATCCGGAAAAGGACATCGGCCTGTACATCAACAGTCCGGGCGGCAGCCTGACCCCGGCGCTGGCCATCTACGACACGATGCAGTATGTGCGGCCCGCCGTGGCGACGATCTGCGTGGGTCTGGCCGCCAGCGGTGCGGCGGTGATCCTCGCGGGCGGCGCGAAGGGCAAGCGGTCGTCCCTGCCGTACTCGCAGATTCTGATCCACCAGCCGTGGGGCGGGGGGATCCAGGGGACGACCACCGACATCGACATCCAGGCCAAACAGTTCCTGCGCATGCGCCAGCTCACCAATGAGATCCTGGCCCGTCACACCGGGCAGCCGAACGAGCGGATCGAGCGCGACACCGACCGCGATTTCTGGATGGATCCGCGCCAGGCTCTTGAGTATGGGCTGATCGATGAGGTCATCCAGCCGCGCGAGAAACTCGTGGTGGCCAAGGATCGTTAGGGAGCAGACAACGTGCCGAAAGAGAGAATGTTCCGGTTCGGCGACGGCGACAAACTCAAGTGCTCGTTCTGCGGCAAGAGCCAGGACCAGGTCCGCAAGCTGGTAGCGGGGCCGGGAGTGTACATCTGCGACGAGTGCATCGAGCTGTGCAACGAAATCATCGAAGAGGAACTGTACGGCGAGACCGAGACCCCGGCCGCCCGCAGCACCCCCAAGCCGCACGAAATCTACGAGACCCTCTGCCAGTACGTGGTAGGCCAGGACCGGGCGAAGAAAGCGCTCGCCGTGGCTGTGTACAACCACTACAAACGGATCGGGTCCCGGCGGCCCAGCGACGTCGAGCTGCAGAAGGCCAACATCATGCTCATCGGGCCGACCGGCTGCGGCAAGACCCTGCTGGCCCAGACCCTGGCGAAAGTGCTCGACGTGCCGTTTGCCATCGCCGATGCGACGTCGCTGACCGAAGCGGGCTACGTCGGTGAAGACGTCGAGAACATCCTGCTGCGGCTCATCCAGTCCGCCGATTTTGACGTCAAGAAAGCCGAGCGCGGGATCATCTACATCGACGAGACCGATAAGATCGCGCGCAAATCGGAGAACCCGTCCATCACCCGCGACGTCTCCGGTGAGGGCGTGCAGCAGGCGCTGCTGAAGATCCTCGAGGGCACCGTTGCGAACGTCCCACCGCAGGGCGGGCGCAAGCACCCCCATCAGGAGTTCATCCAGATCGATACCACCAACATCCTGTTCATCTGCGGGGGCGCGTTCGAAGGTTTGGAGAAGATCGTGGAGTCCCGCATCCGCCAGACCACCATCGGGTTTGGTGCGGAAATCCACCCGAAGACGAAGGAGGCGCAGGCCAAACTCCTGGCGCAGCTGATGCCGCAGGATCTCCTGCGCTACGGGCTGATCCCGGAGTTCATCGGGCGGCTGCCCATCATCGTTCCCCTCAATCCGCTCGACGCGCGCGACCTCGTCCGCATCCTCGTCGAGCCGAAGAACGCGCTCGTGCGCCAGTACCAGAAGATCCTGGAGATGGACGGGGTGGAGCTGGTGTTTACCGACGACGCCCTGCACGCCATCGCGGGCGAGGCGATGGGCCGCCACACGGGCGCGCGGGGGCTGCGCACGGTGATCGAAGACATCATGCTCAACATCATGTACGAAATTCCCTTGCGGCCCGACGTGCGGCGCTGTGTCGTCACCGACGAGGCCGTGCTGACCCGCCGTGACCCGCTCCTGCTGACCGCCGCCGAGGTCAAGAAACTGAAGGACAAACCCGCTTAAAACCGCTATACTACGCGATAAAGGCGATCAGGGCGATAAAGGCGATCGAGGTCGACCCTTGTCGCTCTTATCGCTCTTATCGCTTTTATCCCGCAGTTGAGTTTTTGGGGAACAAGGATCCCCTGGCGCGCGTTGTGCTCTGTAAGAAGGCGAAAGACATCTTAGGAGGCTATATGGCAGACCAGATTGACTCTCCCATCAAGGACCGGCTGGCCCTGCTGCCGCTGAAGGGGACCGTCATCATGCCCCACCAGGTGGCGCCGCTGGGCGTCGGCCGGCAGAAGTCGCTGAAGGCCCTGGAAGCAGCCCTGGCCGAGGACCGTATGATCGTTCTCGCCGCCCAGAAGGAAGACGAGTTGGAAGAACCGACCGCCGCCGACATCTATACCGTCGGGACGATCTGCCGCATCATGCAGGTCGGCAAGCAGCCTGACGGTGTCCTGCAGGTCATCATCGAGGGCGTAGTCCGGGGCGAGATCCTGGCGATGGAGCAGGAAGAGCCCTACTTCGTCGCCCGCGTGGCCCCCAGGCCGGACGCCATCGAGAAGAACCTCGAGTTCACGGCCCTGATGCGCGGGGTGGTGTCCCAGTTCGAGCGGTTCGCGCGCTTTTCGCGCTCGGTCCCGCCGGAGGCCTATCAGGCGGTGACGCAGGCGGAGGAGCCCGGCCGGCTGGCGGATCTCGTGGCCCAGCACCTGTCACTGAAGCTGGAGGAACGGCAGCAGCTCCTGGAAATGGGTCCCAAGGAGCGGCTGGAGGCCCTCAGCCTGATCCTGACGCGCGAGGTGAACATCCTCGAACTGGAGCGGAAGATTCAGAGTCGCGTCCGCAAATCGATGGAGAAGTCCCAGCGCGATTACTTCCTGAAAGAACAAATGAAGGCCATCCAGCAGGAGCTGGGTGAAGCCGACGAGCGGCAGAACGAGGTCGCCGAATACAAGAAGAAGATCGAAGCCGCCAACCTGCCGGATCACGTCAAGGAAAAGGCGCTCGAGGAGCTCTCCCGCCTCGAGAAGATGCCGCCGATGGTGGCTGAGGCTGTGGTCGTCCGGACCTACTTGGACTGGATCCTGGCCACGCCGTGGACCGTCCGCACCGAGGACCGGCTGGACATCGCCGAGGCCCGCACCATCCTGGACCAGGATCACTACGGGCTGGAGAAGCCTAAGGACCGGGTGGTGGAATACCTCGCGGTCCGGAAGCTGGCGCCGACGAGCAAGGGTCCGATCCTGTGCTTCATCGGCCCCCCCGGCGTCGGCAAGACGTCGATGGGCAAGTCCATTGCCAAAGCCCTGGGCCGGAAGTTTGTGCGCATCAGCCTGGGCGGGGTACGCGATGAGGCCGAGATCCGCGGCCACCGCCGGACCTACGTGGGCGCCCTGCCCGGCCGCATCGTGCAAGGGCTGAAGACCGCCGGCACCAAGAACCCGGTCTTCATGCTGGACGAGATCGACAAGCTTGGCATGGACTGGCGCGGCGATCCATCCGCGGCGCTGCTGGAGGCGTTGGATCCCGAGCAGAACCACAGCTTCAGCGACCACTATCTGGAGCTGCCGCTGGACCTGTCGCAGGTCATGTTCATCTGCACCGGCAACATCCTCGACACGGTTCCGCCGGCGCTCCGGGACCGGCTGGAAGTCATCCGCTTCCCTGGGTACATCGAGGAGGAGAAGATCAAGATCGCCGATCAGTTCCTCATCCCCAAGCAGCGGAAAGAAAACGGGCTGACCGAAGACAACATCGCGTTCAACGATGAGGCTCTGCGCCGCATTGTGCGGGAGTACACCCGCGAGGCGGGCGTCCGGAACCTGGAGCGGGAGATCGCCACGATCTGCCGCAAGGTCGCCACGGAAGTCGCCACGGGTAAGGCCCAGTCCGTGAAGATCGGCGTCGCCAACCTGCACAAGTTCCTGGGGCCGCAGAAGTTCCACTATGGCCTGGCCGAGAAGGAAGACGAGGTCGGAACGGCGACCGGGCTGATCTACACCGAGATGGGCGGAGACATCATCGCGGTGGAAGCCACCCTGATGCGCGGCGAGGGGAAGCTCACCCTGACCGGTCAACTGGGCGACGTGCTGAAGGAATCGGGCCAGGCCGCCCTCTCCTACGTGCGCGCGCGGGCGCGCCGCTTGAGCATTGACGAAGAGTTCTACCAGAAATACGACGTGCACATCCACATCCCGGCGGGGGCGGTGCCGAAAGATGGTCCGTCCGCAGGCATCACGTTGGGGACCGCGCTGGCGTCGGCCGTGAGCGGACGGCCCGTGCGGCGCGATGTGGCGATGACCGGCGAGATCACGCTGCGGGGCAAAGTGCTGCCCATCGGCGGCGTGAAGGAGAAGGTCCTCGCGGCGCACCGGGCGGGGATCAAGACGGTCATCATGCCTAAGGACAACGAGAAGGACGTGGAGGAAATCCCGGCCAACGTCCGCAAGAAGCTGCGGTTCGTGTTCGTGGAGCACATGGACCAGGTCCTCGCGGAGGCGCTGCTGCCGGCGGTGAAGGAATTGCCTGTTTCACCGCCCCCCGTGCAGGCGCCCGCGCTCGATCCGTCGGCCATCCGCCCGGCGCAGCAACCCAGACCGCAGCAGCAGATGTAACCTGAAGAACGCGAACGGCGAACAGGCGAGCAGGCGAACGGGGGGAACCCGGCTCGCCTGCTTGATTTTTGTTTCGCGTGTTCGCGTCGTTAGAGGTATCTTCCGGGGTTGATTCCGACGGTTCTCGGTTCCAGGGCGTGGAGGATGCGCCGCGGGTCTGTGACCAGGGACACCATCACCGGATCGATTTCGATGCCCGCCGGATCTTTGACGATTCTCACCTGCGGAAGAAACGGGGCCCCGTCGGTGGCGCGGTAGACCACCGCCACCTCCCGGGAAGACAGCTGCACGACCGATCCGACCGGATACGCGCCGAGCAAATTGAGCGCGATCGCCGCAATTGCGGGGTCGAATTTGGTCCCGGCGTTGAGCACGATTGCGCGCATGGCCTGATCCGGCAGCATCGGGCGGCGATACGTGCGCCGCGCCGACGTCACCGCGTCGAAGAAATCGGCCACCGCGATGATGCGCGTGAAGAGGTGGGGTCGACGGCGGCCGGTGATGCTCGGGTACCCCGAGAGATCATAGTCGACGTGGTGTTCCAGCGCGACGATCAGGGCGGCTTTGGCCGGGCCGCCGAGATGCTGCAGCAGCTGTGCGCCGAACACCGGATGCCGGTCCACGCCGACCCGTTCCTGCGGGCCGAGGGGGCCCGGCCGACGCAACACCGTGCGAGGGGTGTTCATCTTCCCGATGTCGTGCAGCAGCGCCGCCGTCCCCAGCGCCTGCAGCATCGGCTCGTCCAGGCGCAGGTGGAGGCCGATCATCAGCGCGAGGGCGGCGACGTTGATGCTGTGGTGCGACGTATCTTCATCGTATTGCCGCAGGGCGGCCAGACCCGTGAACGCGTACGGGTCGCGCAGCACGACGTCTACCATCGAGCTGACCAGCAGGCGGGTGCTGCGTAAGTCCAGCGTTTCACCCTGCGCCGCCTCATAGTTGACCCCCCCGATGGTCCGCAGGCCGACGCGATAGACTTCCCGCGGATCGATCTGTGCGGGTCCACGCACATCGTGCCGTTCGTGGACGGACGCCACGCGGATGTGCGTGATGTCTGCGGCCGCCATCATCTGCGCCAGGGCGCCTTCCTGCCGGCTGACCCGTGCCAGCAGTTCCACAAACGTCGCGAGTTCATCGAACGGGACGCGTCCGGTGAATTCGAGCACGCCGACGTGTTCCGCGACCAGGTCGGAGACGAGTTCGGCCGCGTAGACGCTCTCGTCGAGCAGCCGCTGAGCGTCGAGGTAGAGGGCCCCGTCGATGAGGTCGAAGCGGATGGAGCCGCCGTCGCCCAGCGCGCCGTTGATCTCCGCCGCCAGCGCGTGCACGGCCTCGTTCGCCTCAGGATGACCGAGCAGGTGCGTCCGCATCTGACGGCGGGCATCTTCGAGGAGGTGGATGATCGCGCTGCTCATGACGCTGCGGGCGACGTGCTCCAGCCGCGCAGGATACGGCGGGCCTGGTCCCGCACGGCACGCCGACCGGGCGTGAGCCACCACCACGACCGCGCGAGGCGCGCCACCGACGGCCGTGCCTCCCGCGCGTCCATCCGCGCCAGGGCGTTCATCGCGGCAACCTTCAGCTCGACGCTGCGTGGTGTGAAATCCGGGCTCTGGAGCAGTTCCATCAGCCAGGCCGCCATCTGGGCATCATAGGTGGGACCCAGACCGTCGGCGACGTAGCGCTGGCTTTCCGGGTCCGCGTTTCGGAAGAGGGTCCGCAGCCCCACCATGCTCTCCGTGGTGGCGATCTTACGGAGCGTGTCGATCGCTTGCCGCCGCACGCGTTGATCCGGAAAATGGGCCATCGGCGCGATGTAGGGGATCGCGGCCGGATCTCCAAGTTCGCCGAGCACGAACAGGAGGTTGCGCGTCAGGTACCAGGAGGGAGCGGGCAGGTGAATCCCCAGCAGCTGCACCTGCCCCGCGCACATGTCGGCCAGCAGCAGGCACAGCTGGCGCCGCTCCGCTGCTCCTTCCGCCCGCGAGAGAATGGCAATCAGCCGGGGGACGGCGGTCGGTGCCGCGGCACGCAGGACCCGCAGGATCGGGGGTGGACATTCCCGGTCGTCGCGGAGCGCTTCCGCCAGGAGTCCATCGAGGAGGGACCCGCTGATCGCGGCGGCCAGGGTATGCTCGAGCGCGGCTCGGGTCCGCCCCTGCGCTCGCGCCGCCGCGGCGCGCATCGCCTCAACCGCCAGCGCCAGCCCGTCGAACTCCCGCCTTCCCGCGACCTCGGGCAAATGCGCCGCCAGGGCCCGCACCGTCCCGACGATCTCCTCCGGGGTTTCTTCGAGAGACATCAGATCGACCAGGGAGATAACGATATCTTGGGCCAGCTGCGCCTCGGATACCTCCGCGCGCAGCGATTCCAACGCGCCCCGATCACGGGGCAGCGCGTCCACCACGACTTCGTCTTCCGCCTGCCAGCTGCCGGTGAGCGCCAGATCGGCGCGCTGATCGAACGGCTGGACCTGCATGCCCCCCGGCGTGCCTGCGTCGGCTGGACCAAAGACGTCCTGGCCGACAGGCGCCACGAGGTCGGCAGGTATGCCGGGAAGGCGCAGCGCTTCCCGGCCGCCCTCGCGGTCAAAGAGCGTCTGCAGGGGTTCTTGCAGAAGCAGGTGGGCCTGCCCCAGGCTGCGGTAGAGCTGGTCTTGTTCGTCCAGCGGTTCGTCGAGGATGACCCGGTCGAGCATGTCCAGCGCCGTGAGCAGCGCGTCCATCCGTGACTTGAAGCGGGGGCCGGTATCCTCGGCGGAGATCGACGCCAGCGAAGAGACCAGCGCGGCGGTAGCGGCCGGTCCGGCCCGCAGCGCCTGCAGCACGAGATGACGGCGATCGGGGGACAGCGGGCCGGGGCGCGTGAGGGCGCGAAGGGTCTCGACGTCGGCGACCGATTCTTCTGCCCCGACCGCCGCGGCCCGGACGATGATGTGCGGCAGGTTTTCGCGCCAGACCGCCTCCTCGATGCTCGCGGGAGCAGGTCCGGTGGTTCCGTCTTGCGATAGAAGCGCGACGAAGGCCGTCACTTCGCGCGCCTGGATACCCGGCAGCAACGAGACTGCCGACACGCTCCTGGCGTTGAGGGTCGTCACCAGCGGGTCGGTGCCCTGCGCAACCGTCACGTCGGCTGCGGCGACGTGATCCCGTGCGACCTGCAGGGTCAGGCTGCCGTACTGCGACACGTACGACTGCAGGTCGAAGACCAGGTCGGCCATCACGACCCGCGTCGATGGGTGAGAAGGCGAGAGGATCCGGCAGATCTGGAGCGCCGACGACAACCTCCGGCTCGTCGTCCTCAGCTGCTGCCGTTGGAGTGCGTCCATGAGCGGTGTAGGTTGTGGTTTCCAGCATTTGTGCTATACTCCCTTGTAACTTCACAGCGTGCGAGGACGGGGAGGAGTACCCCGACCGCGGTCGGAGAGAGGGAGACCCACCGGGTGAGAGGTCTCCTGGCGCAGCGGGAGAGGGAAGGTCGCCCCGGAGCCACTGCTTGAGAGCCGATCGTCGATCGTCGTTCATGGATCGTCGATCCCAGCCGTAGGGCGGTCGGGTCGTCCCGATATAGGCGGTGTGAGAGCTAATTGTTTGATCGTCGTTGGTCGACGAACCCTGATCGACGAACCATGATCGGCAGTTAGAATTCGGGTGGTACCGCGGAGGCATGGACGCTCCGTCCTGGGTGGACGGGGCATTTCTTTTTCAGCAGGCAGTAGTACTTACTCGGAAGGGGGACCTGACGATCAGAACGCTACCGACCACGTACAACCCGACAGAGGTCGAGCCGCGCTGGTACGCGCAGTGGCTGCGGGCCGGGTACTTTCATGCCACGGTGGATCCGGCGCGCACCCCGTACGTCATCATGCTTCCTCTGCCCAACGTCACGGGCGAGCTGCATATCGGATCGGTGTCCACATTTTCGCCGCAGGACGCGTTGATCCGCTGGCGCCGCATGCAGGGCTACAACGCGCTGTGGCAGCCGGGGACGGACCATGCCGGCATTGCCACGCAGAACGTGGTGGAGCGTGAATTGACCAAGGAGGGGATCACACTCGGCGAACTCGGTCGGGAACGATTCGTCGAGCGGGTCGGGCAGTGGAGGGCGCAGTATGGCGGGATGATCGACCGGCAGTTGAAGCGGATGGGCTATTCGTGCGACTGGGACCGCTACGTGTTCACCCTCGATCCGGCGTACTACGACGCCGTGCTCGAGGCGTTCATCCGGCTGTACAACGAGGGGTTGATCTACCGCGGGAAGCGGATGGTGAACTGGTGCCCCCGCGACCAGAGTGCGATCTCCGACCTGGAAGTGGAGTACGAGGAGATCGACAGCTCCCTGTGGTTCGTCCGCTATCCCGGCGCGGACGGATCGGCCGGCGTGGTGATCGCGACGCAGCGGCCGGAGACCATCCTCGCCGACGTCGCCGTGGCCGTGCATCCCGACGACGATCGATATCGCGCGCTGGTGGGCACCGAGGTGATCGTGCCGCTGACCAAGCGCCACGTCCCGATCATCGCCGATCGGCGTGTGGATCCCGAGTTTGGGACGGGCGCGTTGAAGATCACACCCGGTCATGACCTCCTCGACAACGAGATTGGCCAGGATCACGGTCTGCCGGTGCTGGTGATCCTGGATGAGCGCGGCGCGATGACCCCCGATGCCGGGCGGTTTGCGGGACTGGATCGGTTCGATGCCCGGGCGCGCGTGGCCGAGGCCATCGCCGCGCTGGGGCTGATCGAGAAGATCGAACCGTACCGCACGTCGGTGGGCACCTGCGATCGCTGTCACGCGATCATCGAGCCGTATATCAGTGACCAGTGGTTCTGCGACATGACGGACATGGCCGCGCGGGCCGCCGAGGCGATCCGCGCGGGGCGGGTGCGCTTCCACCACGAGCGGTGGGCCAAAGTCGTGCTGAACTTTCTCGATCACATCCGCCCGTGGACCCTGTCGCGCCAGCTGTGGTGGGGCCACCGGATTCCGGTGTGGTTGTGCGCGTCCTGCGGCGAACGCGTCGCCGCGAAAATCACGCCGGATCGATGCCCGGGGTGTGGGGGCACGGTCCTCGAACAGGATCCCGATGTGCTGGACACGTGGTTCAGTTCGGGGCTGTGGCCATTCGCGACGCTGGGCTGGCCGCAGGACACCCCCGACCTGCGCTACTTCTATCCGGGCAGTGTGCTGGCCACGGCCAACGAGATCTTGTTCTTGTGGGTCGCGCGCATGATCATGCTGGGCTTGCACTTCAGGGACAACGTGCCCTTCACGGACGTCTACGTGACCCCGACCGTGCTCACGTTAGAAGGCCGGCGGATGAGCAAGTCCCTGGGGACGGGCATGGATCCCCTCGAGATGGTTGACGCGCGCGGGTATGGTGCCGATGCGCTGCGCTTTGCCCTGATCTCCCGCTGCTCGCAGAGCCAGCAGGACCTGCGCTTCGCGGAGAAGATGATCGCCGACGTGCGCAACTTCAACACAAAGATCTGGAACGCGACCCGCTTCGTGCTGATGAATCTGCGGGACTTCCCGGCCCAGGAGCTCGCCCTCGCGCCGCCGACGGGCGGGCTCGCGCTGTCCGATCGCTGGATTCGCAGCCGGTTCGCGCGGGTCGTGGATGAGGTGACCACCGCGTTCGAAGATTTCGAGCTGGATCGCGCCGCCCGCACCCTGTACGACTTCATCTGGGGGGAGTTTTGCGACTGGTACCTGGAGCTGGCGAAAGTCGATCTTCAGGTGGCCGGGGACGACCAACGACCAACGACCAACGACCAACGTCGGTTGGCCGTTCAGCACACACTGTGGTATGTGCTCTCCAACACGATGAAACTGCTGCACCCCATCATGCCGTTTCTGACGGAGGAAGTCTGGCACCAGCTGCCCCACGCGGGAGAGTCCATCATGATTGCCGCCTGGCCGTCTTCGCATCCGGAGTGGATCGACGCAGCAGCGGAGGCCGACATGGACGCGCTCATCGAGGTAATCCGCAGCGTGCGGAGTTTCCGCACTGATCTGGCAGTCGCTCCCGGCACGCTGGTCACGGCGGAAATCCGCCCCAGCACACTCCGGGCCGAGGCGCTGAAAGGTGCCCATCGCTATATCGCCCACCTCGCGAAGGCAGAACCGACGTTCACGGAGCCGGGTACTCCGAAGCCTCCGTCGAGCGTCGGCGCCGTGCTGGCCTCCAGCGAGGTCTACATCTCTGCCCCTGTCCGCGACGCCGGAAAGGAGCGACGGCGGATTCAGAGAGACCTGGATCAGCTCGACGCGGAGCTGGGGCGCCTGCGGCAGCGTCTTGAGAACGAGGAGTTTGTGACCCGCGCCCCCGCGGAGGTTGTAGTGCGGGAACGCGCGCGCCTCGCAGAGATGGAGGGCAGGCGGAAACGTCTGACGGAGCTCTTGGCGGCGATCCGCTAGCTCGTCAGGCGCGGTAGTGGGTAAACTTGACTGGCCGCGGCGGCGGTCTGTCTCGGGGGCGGCCCCTCGCTGCGAGTCGGGCGGCTCGGATTGACGTTGCAGGCCTCACGTACCCTGCCGCGCTCGCCTGCCAAGCTGTAGCTACGGATCACGACGGTCTCTTCCGCGTACCGCGACATCGGTGCGGCGATCCTCTGCTTCACGGCCAGCGCTATGGTTGCCGCCCTCCAATCTCCGCTCGGGGGCCGCCCCACTCGCCCGCCGCCATGCTCTGGTCCGCCCCAGCATCTGCGCGTACCCTCCCGGGGGCTGGTGGAGAGCCGCCCCGAGAGCGGAGCGGCTCTCCACCAGCCCGGGGAAAAGCGCATGGTGGTTCAAACCGACCACTACTCGTCAGGCAACACTCTTGCGGATGGCGGTGACGATTTCCTCGGCCGGGCGGTCCTTCAGCAGGAGCCCGGCGAGGCCGCTGCGGACGACCTTCTCGGCGTCCA
>DASXUC010000043.1:0-32107 GCA_036505015.1 bacterium
CGTGGAGCGGTGCAACAAGGCGTTCTCGGCGACCGGCGCCGTGGCGCACATGGCGCATCAGGTCGTGACCAAGAATATTGCCAAGACCGAGTTCCTGCTGGGCATCGCCTCCCTGATCGTCGAGACGATCGCCATCGAGCAATTCCAGCATGTGCAGGGCAAGATCGCGGAGATGATTTACTTCCTGGAGTCGATGAAGGCGTTCGCCCGGGCCAGCGAGGCCGACGCCGCCGTGGACCGCTGGGGCGTGATGACCCCCGCCTGGCCGCCCCTGGATGCGGCGCGCAACCTGTATACATGGATGTACCCGAAGATGGTGGAGACCTTGCAGCTGCTGGGCGCCAGCGGGCTGATGGGACGGCCGACGAGAGCCGACGTGGAGGGACCGATGGGCCCGCAGATCGAGAAGTACTACCAGGCCGCCCGCGCGGATGCGGTGGATCGCATCAAACTGTTCCGCCTGGCCTGGGACGCCGCGCTGTCGTCGTTCGGATCGAGGCAGGTCCTCTACGAACGGTTCTTCTTCGGTGACCCCGTCCGCATGCAGATGGCGACCTTCGCCGCCTATGACCGCGCGCCGTTCATGCAGCGGGTGCGCGAGTTCCTGGCCCGCGAGGAACCTGCCGACGTCACGATCCGTTCCCCTGTTCCGTGAGCGCCGCTGACCCGCCGGTCGATCCGCTCGCCTTCCGCCGCGTGATGGGCGCGTTTGCCACCGGCGTCACCGTGGTGGCCGCCCAGCAGGGTGACGAAGTTCACGGGATGACCGCCAACGCGTTTACGTCGGTGTCCCTGGATCCGCTGCTCGTCCTGGTATGTATCGCCACGCACGCCCGCATGGATGGATTCATCCGGCGCGCGGGGGGATTCTCGGTCAATTTCTTGTCCGCAGACCAGGAACCGCTGTCCAGATACTTTGCCAACGCCTGGCGGCCGGCCGCCCCGCCGGAGTTCCGGTTCGATCCCTGGGACGGTGGGCCGCGGCTAGTAGGATCGCTCGCCTCGGTGGGATGCCGGCTCGACCACGCGGTTGATGCCGGTGATCACCGGGTGGTGCTTGGCCGCGTGATTGCACTGTTCGAGGGGGATCCTACCGCTCTACCCCTGCTGTTTTTCAGCGGCAGGTACCGCAGGCTGTCGGAGCTGGAGGGTACCGTGGCCCCCGAGCCGTGGTCCCATCAAGACGTGCAGATTTTCTACGAGTCGTGGCCTGCGCCGGACCAGGCTCCTGCGGATGAGTCCTCGTGATGGAAGTCAACATCCTTCGCCTCGCCCACGTGGAGTACCGGGTGACCGATCTCGGCCGGGCCCGGGACTTCTACGTGGATCTCCTTGGATTCGTCGAGACCGAACGCGATGCCGAGCGGGTGTACCTGCGCGGGCTGGAAGAGCGCGAGCACCACGGCTTCGTGCTGCGGAAGGCATCAACGCCCGGGGTCTCCCACTTCGCATTCCGGGTGTCGTCGCCCGACGACCTCGAGCGGCTGGCCCGGCACGCCGCCGCCGCCGGCCGGCCGGTGCGGTGGCTGGATGCCGCTTCTGAGCACGGGCAGGGAAGGGCCGTGCGCATCCAGGATCCCGCCGGGCTGCCGGTCGAGTTCTACTGCGAGATGGCGCAGGTGGAGCGGCATCTGCAGCGGTTCGATCTGTACCGCGGTCCGCATGTGATGCGCATCGATCACGTGAACTGTCAGGTGCCGGACGTGCAGACGGCCAGCGACTGGTACACTCAGGCGTGGGGATTCTGGTGTTCCGAGTACACGGACACCGAGGATCAGCCCCCGCGGCTGTGGGCCACCTGGCTGCACCGCAAGCAGAACGTGCACGACATCGCGCTGATGACCGGCACCGGGCCCCGAGTGCACCACGCCGGGTTCTGGGTTCCCGACGCGCTGGCCGTGCTGCGCGCGTGCGACATCCTTGCCGCCGCCGGCCACCAGGACGCAATCGAACGCGGCCCCGGCCGGCACGGGCTCTCGAATGCCTTGTTTGTGTATCTGCGTGATCCCGACCTCAACCGCATCGAACTCTTTGCCAGCGACTACCTGATCGCCGACCCCGACTGGAAGCCCATCCGCTGGACGATCAATGACCCACGCCGCGCGACATTCTGGGGGCACACACCGCCGAAGTCGTGGTTCGATGACGCGTCCTTGGTGGAGTCCGTGGCAGATGGAGCACTCATCGAACCGGAACCGCCGCTGTTGCGCGATCGTCCCACCTTCGTGACCTGATGCCATCGCCAGGATTCTCGACCGACGACCAACGACTCACGACCAACGGGTCCTAGACATGGAGTGGTGGCAGCGGATCTTCGATACGCCCCTCTACTTCGAGCTCTACGAGAAACAGGACGCCGAACTCGCCAAGACTCAAGTCTCGCAACTCGTCCGGTTGCTTGAGCTGACGCCTCCGGCACGAATTCTCGACGTGGCCTGCGGGTATGGCCGTCACAGCATTGAACTCGCCCGCCGGGGATTTGCGGTCACCGGGCTCGATCTCTCAGACATCCAGCTGACCCACGCCCGCGAGAGAGCCGCGGAGGCGGCCGTCGACGTGGATTGGCGCCGGGGTGATTCTCGGGCGATGATGTTCGATGCCGATTTTGATGCCGCCATCAACATGTTCCTGTCGTTCGGATATTTTGACAGCGACGACGAGCATCTCGCGCTGCTGCGGGGCGTCTCGCGCGCGCTGCGGCCGGGCGGACGGTTTCTGATGGACTTCTGGAACCGCGAGCATGAGATCCGCGGGTTCGAGCGCTGGCTCGTGGAACGGACCGGCGAGGTGTTCGAGGTCGAAGAGTGGGAGTTCGACCACCTCCGCGGCCGGCTGAACTGGACGAACTACGTCTTCTTCGAAGACGGCCGGCGCGACTCATGGAAGCACTCGATCCGCGCCTACACGATCGTCGAGTTGCTGCACCTGTTTGAGCAGGCGGGGCTGAGGGTCGATGGCGTCTTCGGCGGGCTGGACGGCCAGCCGTATTCCGTCGATGCGCCGGCGGCGGTGCTAGTGGCGACCAAACCATAGGAAGCGGGGAAGCAAGGAAGCGCGGAAGCCGCGCAAGATATGTCAGTCGCTTCCCTGCTTCCTCGCTTCCTCGCCCAGCGCACGCTCGTAGGGCTTCAGCGCCGCGTAGACTGCCCGGCAGACCGGGGTAGGGATACCGTGCTCCCTCCCGAGCCTGACGACGTTGCCGGGCAGCGCGTCGAGTTCCATCCGGCGGCCTTGCGTCAGGTCGTGATAGAGGGAGGAACGGCTTCCCGGCTCCAGCGATTGCGCGAACGCGCGCACCCGCTCGCGCTGTCCGTCCGGAATCGGCACGCCCACGGCACGGCCCACGGCCGCCACTTCCTCCGCGGCATCGAGGTACATGTCGAAGGTCTCCGGGCTAGCCCGGATCTCTCCAATCGGCAGCCGGGTCAGCGCCGTCATTCCGCCCTGGGCGGTAATGAAGATGTACTTCTGCCACATTTCGACCATGATGGTGTCGATGAGTTCGACCGGCGCGCCGGTCTGCCGGAACGCGTCGAGGATCAGTTCCGCCCGGCCGGTGCGGCGGCCGTCGAGCTCGCCGAACACGATCCGGCGGGCACCGCCGGTCTGCCTGATCATCCCTGGGGCGGCAATCGACGAGAAGATGTACGCGGCGCCGCCGAGCACGTGATCTCGGCCGACGGCCGCGGCGAGCAGGTCGACGTTGTCTACGCCGTTCTGCAGCGTGAGCACCGCAGTGTCGTCGCCGATCAGCGGTGGAAGCAGCTCGGCCGCGGCTGCCGTATCGTACGCCTTGACGGTGAACAGCACGAGGTCCACCGCGCCGATGCCGGCGGTCACTGTTTCGGCGCGGACGCCGATGAGGAACGGGTCTTCGACCGCCGATTCAATTCGCAGGCCTCGATCCCTCATCGCCGCCAGATGAGGCCCGCGCGCAACAAACACGAGGTCGTGTCCCGCCCGCTGCAGCAGCGCGCCGAAGTATCCGCCCACACCTCCCACACCGATGACCGCGATCCTCATCGTTGAAAAAATTCCCGCCCGGCTGGATCACTCCTAGTTGCTGGAAGTCGACAGACCCTGCACATTGGCCTAGGTGCCTGTGAATCCACCTTTAGTGGTATGCGACGGCTTGTCTGCGGGCACCGTGACTGGTACTGTGGGCAGGCTTGTGCAGGATGGCGAGGCGGCGGCTCTAAGGCCTGCTTCTTCGACAAAGGCAAACCCGTAGCGATACGGGGACGCAAAGCCACGGGACCGGAAGATCCGGTCGGTCGGGCTACCGAAGGGAGTTCTTCTTTTGCGGCGAGGCTGGGCAGTTGCGGGCATGGCATGTATTCTGGCCGTAGGTGCGCCCGCGGTCAGCTCCAACGCGGCCTCGCTCCTCAGCGGGGCCGGGTATTGGGTTGACTATGACCCGAACTCCCTCGTCACGGTCAGCGCGCAAGGCTCCCGTCTGAACTGGGTGATCGCGACGCAGTTCGCGCTCGCGGGCACCGCAGGAGGCATCACCGGAACCCACAACGCGCAGCTGATGAAGGCCGCGCAGGACCAGGGCGCCGCCGTGCACTTCAACGTCGCCAACTACCTCAGCGGCGGCTGGAGCCGGCCCGTCGTGCACAGCGTTCTCACCAGCAGCCAGGCCCGAGACCGTACGATCCGGGACATCCTCGGATTGCTGGACAAGTACGGCTATGACGGCGTGAGCCTGGATTTCGAGAACGTCTCCCCGAATGACAGGCACGCCCTGACCGCATTCGTGATCCGCCTCGCCGCAGCCGTCCACGGCCGGGGCAAAGACATTTCCATCGCCGTGCCCGCCAAGATCCGCGACGATCTCACCAACGATTGGAACGGCGCGTTTGACTATGCCGCCCTCGCGAGCGCGGTCGAGGCGATCATCGTGATGGCCTACGACGAGCATTGGGATACCAGCGAGCCCGGCCCGATCGCATCGGAGCCGTGGGTGGATGCCGTCGCACAGTTCGCCGCGTCGGAGACCGATCCCGCAAAGGTCCTGCTCGGCGTTGCGTTCTACGGGTATGCCTGGCCCACGAAAGGCGCCGCCGAGGGCATTTCCATGCGGGAAGCGGTCGATCGAGCGAAGCGGGCCGGCGTGACGATTCAGTGGGATTCGACGGCGAAAGTGCCGTTCTACAAGCTGCCCGGTTTCACGGTGTACTTCGAAGATGCCCGGAGCGTCAGCCGTAAGATGGGGATCGCAAAGGCGCGCGCGCTCGGCGGCGTGGCGTTTTGGCGACTGGGTCAGGAGAACCCCGGCGTCTGGTCGGTGCTCGCTCCGTACCTGCAGGTGAACTCGACCATCTCCGTTCCGTAACTCGCCCGTCCCGCCGCCCGGTCGGTTTCGACCGCCACCGTATCTGGGAAAACTGGACTTGATCGGCAATGTGGTTTCCCGAGGCTGTCACCCTGTCGCCGCGCGCGATCCTGCTCGTCTTCGTAGTCTTGGTCACGGCACTAGGTTCGGCGCCGCAGACTGTCACCTCAGCGCCTGCGTCGACCGTGATCAACCTCGTGCCAAACTCCTCCTTGGAGCTGCCATCAGAGGCCGACGAGAACCTGCCCCGGGATTGGAGGGGAGAGCACTGGGGCGACAATTCGGCCGTCTTCGAATACCGGCATGAAGGGCATTCCGGCACCCGCAGCGTGAAGGTGGAGATCACACGGTACAACAACGGGGATGCGCGCTGGGAGTTCACTCCTCAAGTCCTCACGGGTCGCTACTACGAGTTCGGTCTCTCCTATCGCTCCAACATCGTCGGACGGGTGTTCGTGAACGTCACCCGGAAGGACGGCACGAACCGGTACATCGGACTGGCCCATGCGGGCCCCAGCCGCCGCTGGGCCGCGTACGCCGACAGGTTCTTCGTTCCATCCGATGCCGTCGCCATCTCTCTCTATTACGCGATCAACGCCGTCGGATACATCATCACCGATGACTACTACCTGCGGCCTGCAGAGGTGTCCGGTTTCAGGCGGGGCCTCGTCACGCTGACCTTTGATGATGGATTCGAGTCCGTCTACCGGAATGTGCTCCCCGTCTTGCAGCGGTACGGCTTCCGCTCGACACTGTACATCTCCACGGCCTTGCCCGGCCGAAGCGGCTATATGACCAATACCGAGGTCATGGAATGTCGCCGCGCCGGTCATGAGATCGCCTCCCATGGAGTGACACATGCGGATCTAACGACGCTGTCGGTCGCCGAGGCTGTCAAGGAGCTCCAGCGCTCCAAACAGGAACTTGAGGTTCGCTTCGGTCCGGTCACGGACTTCGCCACGCCCTACGGCGACTATCACCGCGGGCTGATTGCGCTCATCAAACGATTCTATCGATCGCACCGATCCACCGATACCGGCTTCAACAGCCTGGACCGTTTCGACCCATACAACATCAGGGCACAGAGTGTGGGAGCAGACACCGCCCTGCAGGATGCTGAGGGGTGGCTGCGCATCGCATCCGAACACAGACTCTGGCTGGTGCTCGTCTACCACCGGATCGACACGACCGGCGAGTCGACCACCGTCACCCCCCGGGACTTCGAACGTCAGCTCGACGCGCTCAGGCGCCGTGGGCTAAAGGTGGTCACGGTGGCGCAGGCTCTTGACGAGATCCTGGCGCAGACCTCGAGGTAACCTGCGCCCGCGGTGCCGCAAATGTCCGGTCTCTGCATCCCAGGGGGGCAGGGCCCGGTACTTGTTTTCCCCAGAGTCATGCGGTGATCGCGTGTTCGCCGGTGGAGTGGTGAGCTCAGGCCGTCGGTCCAGCTGTCCGAGCGGGGCGCTGCCCATTCGCACTAACTCTACGGGTGATCGCCTGCGTTGGCGGTGGAGTGGCGAGCTCAGTCCGGCCAACGCAAGCTTCTCCTTGTACAAGCTCGATGGCGGTGTCGCGAAGCGTGTTGCCGCCATTGTGTTTTCCCATCACGTCGGCACGTAAACTGATATTCTGTTGAAGTTGCAGAAATATTTCTGGAATCTTCCTTAAGTTGTGCCTAAACCTGACTTCCTCGAAGTGTTGCAGGAATGTGACTGACAGTCGATACGCTCGGCAGGAGACTTGAAGAAGAGGTCTGCCGTCGAGACACCCGAATTGCCCACAATGGACCGTGCGGGTGATCGCCTCGTCTCCTGGTGGAGTGGTGAGCTCAGGCCGGGGGCCGGTGGTTGTGCCTTGCACGGTCCGTTCCTATGTATAATACGGGTGCGGCAAATGGACTTTGTGGGGACGTAGCTCAGTTGGGAGAGCGCCTCGTTCGCAACGAGGAGGTCGGCGGTTCGAATCCGCTCGTCTCCACCAGCTGGGTCGATGAGCGGGCAGTTGTTTTCGCTCATCGACCCAGCTGGTAAGTAAAGCATCGAACCGCCGACCTGAGGGGGCGCGGGGGAGGAATCTCCCCCGCGTCGTTGGGGGCAGCGAGCGCTGCGCTCACTATCGGCGTCGAAGCGAACTGGCGCGCGAGCGATCAGGGGGCAGCACCTCCTGAGGAGCGACGGCGCGACGTGGTGTCCGCTGAGGGCCCCAGGTGCTATCGGTAGCTGGGGATCGCGCCGAGCGACGTCGGGGGTTCGAATCCGCTCGTGAGTGAAGCACCGAACACGCCGACCCGAGCGGGCGGCGGGGCTGGCCAGAGTTGATATACGATAGACCTCTTGCTAAGTGACTGCATCGCACGACGGGAGAAACTCGATTGCTTGCCGCGCCGCCGGCCCGCTGATAGTTTGACTGAGGTTTCCGAGAATGTTTGCCTGGTTCATGTCACGGCGTTGGCGAGGTGGGGCGGCAATGCGAAAGGCTCTCTGGGCGTGCGCGCTCGTCATCCTCCTGATCCTCTCGCTGGGAATCTCCGCGCCGTCGGCGGCCAGTTCGCTGACAACCATCTACCACCTGCCGCAGGTCTCATCCGCTCCGGCGCGCGCGGATCTGGAAGCCGACGTGATGGCGCTGGTGAATCGTGACCGTGTCCGATTCGGACTGGCGCCTCTCGCGTTCAGCGCACCGCTGAGAGTTGCCGCCCGTGGCCATGGGGTCGAGATGTTTGTTCACGGCTACATGTCGCACACGGCCCGCAACGGATCCACCCCGATGGATCGAGCGCTGGCGGCCGGGGTCCGGGCCCACCTCTTCGGCGAGAACCTCGCCTACGCGGCCGACGTCTCGATCGCCCACCGCTTGCTGATGAACAGCCCCGGACACCGAGCGAACATCCTCTCGCGGGCGTTCCACCGCCTTGGGATCGGCGTCATCGATGGCGGCGACAAAGGCGTCATCGTCGTGGAGAATTTCGCCGACTGACGAGCGAATCTACGGGCGCGGGGCGAGCGTACACGATCAGGCGCTGTCTGGCGCTGAACGGCGGATTGCACGCCAGAATCACGAGCCGCCTGACTCCCGGATAGGATTTGATCGCCTCTACCTGGCTGGGAACCACGGTGGTTGTGTAAACAACCTCCCACTGCTGGACCAGCCTGCCTTTCCGAATGATGATCCGGTCCCCCGGCCCAAGCTGGTTGATGTTGCGAAACGGTGCCCCCGATGTCGTGCGGTGGCCGGTAATCGCCGCGGTCCCGCTTGCGCCGGGGGAGACGTTCCGTAAGCTCGCCGAATAGGGGATCTGTCCGACGCCGTAGCGCTTGAGCAGGGCGGTATTCTTTCCCGAAAACACGTCCGGTTCCAAGCTCCGGACGACAATCCGCAGTCCGATCTTCGGGATTTCCAGCAAGTAGCCGTCCGCCCCCGGCTCGATCACCGATGCCCGGACGGCGGGAGCGGGGGACTCATGGTCCCGCAGCCACCGCGCCGCCTCAACGCCGCGCTGGCGTGCGAGATACGCATCCCACAGGCGGATGCCGGTCACCGGCCCTGCCGCGAGCAGCAATCCGCTCACGATCAAGGCCATGGACAGGCCGCGGGACCGCCGGAGTGAAGATCGTGCAACCACGCTTACACCCGTCGGCGGAGCCGGTCACCGGCTCCGGTTGCGCCGCCCAATGCCGAGTGCCACGCCGGCTGACACCAGCGCCGCGCCGACCCACTGGCCCGCGGTTATCAGACTGGCCATGACGTTCTCCAGTCCACCGAACGGCAACTGCTGGGCCGACGGCAGCGCCTGCGCCGCAGGCTGCACGGCTGACGCGATCGCCTTTCCGGCTTTCACACCGATTGCGACCAGGGCGGAAGCACCGCCCGGTACCCCTCCAAGTGTTGCCATGCGTGTGTCCTCCTCAAGAATTAGTGCCCCTTGTCCCAGATCCGTAACTGTTGGCCCCGGACGACTTCCAGATATAGCGCGCGATACCACACACCGATATTGAGGATTCGTAAGAGATAGAAATGGGGGATCGAGCGCACGACAAGCCCCACACAGTCCAGTCGTACCGCGCCGCGTAGCGCGTAGAACGAGATGAGCATCAAGTCGAGCGCGATACCTGTCACCAGAAACATCGCCCAGTTCATGCGGTGTCCCACCAGCACGCCGGCGAACGCGTATAGGCCGAGCAGCAACGACGCCGGGAACAGCAACCCATCGACCATCGATGCCCAGACAAACAGCCCGAGCATGCGGCGCCGGTGCAGCGTCCGCCAGAACAGCTTCAGGTTCTGGAAGAATCCGCGGTACCACCGGTTCATCTGCCGGAAGTACACGGGCCATGTGGACGGATCGACCGACCGGCAGACGGCGCCTGCGACGAAGCGGACCTTGCCGCCCCGCAGGAGCACTTCCCAGGTGAGGTGCATATCTTCGGCCAGCGTGTTGGGATTGAAGCCGCCGTAGGCTTTCACGGCCTGGGTCCGGAACGCCATGAAACAGCCCGCCGACACCACCGGCACGCCCACGCTTTCCTGCGCCATGCGATACAACTCGACGTTGAACAGGAACTCGACCAGACGGCCGCGTTCCCACGTCGACCGCGTGCCCTTGGGTACGGTGTACCCGGAGGCTAGCACGACGTCGGGGTCTGCAGCGAAGACCTCGACAAGGGCGGTGAGGGCGTCGTGTTCCAGAACCGTGTCGGCGTCGATGTTGATCGTGAGATCGGTGTCGATCTGCGGGAGAACGTAGTTCAGGACTTGGCCCTTCGTGCCCTGATTGCGGGCGGTACGAACCACTGCGATACCCAGTGCGCGCGCAATGTCGCCCGTGCCGTCAGACGAGCAGTCATCGACGACGATGATGCGGTCCGGCTGTCTTGTCTGCCGGCGCACGGCATCGATCGTTTCGGCAATGTGGTCGGCCTCGTTGTAGGCGGGAATAACCACCGCCACCGAGAGCCCATCCGCCGCGGGCGCAGATGTGGTGCGTACATGCATTGACCCTCTCCCCAACCGCACAGCGGGAAGAGGGCCATCATAGGGTGGCTCGATCACCCCGTCGTGCGGGTTCTCATCCACACCGGCGGCGGAGTCTGGTGAGCTCAGACCCCCGATGCAGACTGTGCAACTTGCACGGTCGGTATGTCACCGCGACGGGTCGTCGCGTGTACACTATGATGTTTACCCCACCGGACGCCGTGGCAAACGACAGCCGCGTTGCGCGTGACCGGCGTCCGTCAGTACGTGCGCGGGCGGAGGACGCGGAGGAGAATATGCATGAGGCGGAGGTTTCCATAGTATAATGAAGCGTCGGTTTGGATATATTAGTATGAAAGCGGCGCGGCGATAGTCGGAGGGGAACATCCTCTCCGGCTTTTGCTTGCGGGCGGGGCAGGGTGGTGAGGCGGTGACGACGGTGTATCCGAAGCAGGCCGACCGGCCGGTACCACCCGGCCGGTCGAACAGGCCCGGCCAGATCCGGCGGCCGCGCCGGCCCTCTCCGTGGCTGCGCTGGGTGCTGGTCACCCTCGGCGTCCTCCTGTCGATCCTGATCATCGGCGCCGGCCTGCTCGCCGGCATGGCCGTCGCGTTCTCCCGCCGGCTCCCGGATGTCTCGGCGTTGTACAACCCGCCGGATGAGGCCACGCGGATCTATGCGGCCAATGGGGAACTCGTCGCCAGTCTGTACCGTGAAAACCGTGTATCGGTGCCCCTCAGCCAGATTCCCAATGCGCTGCAGCACGCGGTGCTCGCCGTCGAGGACGACCGGTTCTATCAGCACCGCGGGGTCGACGCGCGTGCCATCACCCGCGCCGTATGGCGAAATTTCCGCGCCGGGCGCCTGGAAGAAGGCGCCAGCACGATCACCCAGCAGCTGGCGCGCACGCTCTTTCTCACCCAGGACCGCACGATCGCCCGCAAGCTCGCCGAGGCGCTGCTGGCCCTGGAGATAGAGCGGCATCTCACGAAGGGGGAGATCCTGGAGCGCTATCTCAACCAGGTGTACTTTGGCCAGGGCGCCTACGGCATCGAAATGGCCTCCCGAGTGTACCTGGGCAAGCACGCGAAGGCGTTGAACCTCGCCGAGAGTGCGATGCTCGCCGGGTTGATCCAGGCCCCGTCGATCCTCAGCCCCTTCCAGAACTACCCCGGCGCGATGGCGCGGCAGGGTGTTGTGCTCTCCCGGATGGTCGAGCTGGGATACATCGATGCGGCGGTGGCCAAGAAAGCCGCGGCGCAGAAGATCGTGCTGGCCAGGGAGAGCAACGCCGGGTTGTTCGGCGTGCGGGCCCCCTACTTTGTCTCCTACATCCTGCCGTACCTGCTGGATCGCTACGGTGAAGACGCCGTCTACAAGGGCGGGTTGCAGATCTATACCACGCTGGATGTCCCGCTGCAGATCCTCGGCGAACGGGTGGTGCGCGCGGGCATCGATGCCGCACGCGCCGGTGCGCTGAACGTCTCGCAGGGCGCACTGGTCGCCATCGATCCCCGCACCGGCTACATCCGGGCGATGATCGGGGGATACGATTTCAAACAGAGCCAGTTCAATCGCGCCTGGCAGGCACGCCGTCAGCCGGGGTCGGCGTTCAAGCCGTTTATCTACACGGCCGCACTGGCCAACGGCATGACGCCGGCCAAGATCATTGTCGACGGTCCGATTTCCTTCGACATCCCCGGCTTCCGCGTGTGGAAACCCAGGAACTACGACGGCCGGTTCCGCGGGCCGGTGACCCTGCGCTACGCGATTGAGCATTCCATCAACATTCCCGCCGTGAAGACGCTGGCGGAGATCGGCCCGACGCGGGTGATCGAAGTTGCCCGACGGATGGGCATCACCAGCCCGCTGCAGCCCAACCTGTCCCTGGCCCTGGGGACGTCCGACGTCACGCCGCTGGAGATGGCCTCCGCCTACGGCACGCTGGCCACGATGGGTCTGCGCGCCGAGCCGGTGGCGATCGTCAAGATCCTCGACCGTTCAGGTCAGGTGCTGGAGGAGCATCCGCCGGCGCGCGAGCTCGTGTTGAGCGAGGAAGTCGCCTACCTGATGACCGATTTACTGAAGGGTGTCATCACCCAGGGCACGGGTCGCGCGGCGGCGATCGGGCGCCCCGCCGCCGGGAAGACCGGGACCACCGATGACTACCGGAATGCCTGGTTCGTAGGATACACGCCGTTTCTCACCACCGCGGTCTGGGTCGGCAACGACAACAACACGCCGATGCGGCGCGTGGTCGGCGGCATGGTGCCCGCCCGGATCTGGGCCGCGTTCATGAAAGTTGCCACCCAGCGTGCGCCGGCCGAGGACTGGAAGCGCCCCAACGGCGTCATCGCCGTGACGGTGTGCGGAGCATCGGGCCGGCTTGCCGGGGCGGGGTGCCTGAAGCCGCGCACAGAGGTGTTCATCCGCGGAACCGAACCGACCGAATACTACGAGCCGCCGGCGCCTGCCGAAACCGACACCGGTGTGGCGGTCGGGACGGTGCCGCTGGTCCTGGCCTCTCCGCAGTCCGGCCAAACGCTGGCCACCCCCTTCACCATCGAGGGGACCACGGTTCCGGAGGCCACGATCAGCCTGTCGATCCTCGCCGAGGGCGGATTCCTCAGGGTCAAGGTCGCCGAGACCTACCTGCCGGTCACCGCCGACGGACGCTTCAGCTACGTGTTCCGTCCCACGCTGCGCGTCAGCGGCGTGCACTACATCATCACGATTACCGTGACCGCTCCCGGTGGAGGGAAGTCCTCGACCACGCTGACCGTGACCGAGCAATAACAGTAGGCAGTAGGCAGCCAGATCAACAAGCTTCCTCGCCCTCTGCCGACTGCTTTCTGCCGGCTGCTTACTTGTCGCGGATGAGGGTACGGCAGCGTAGTAGAATAGGGCGTAGCGGGGAACAGGAAGGAGCAAGGGCGTGTCGGGTCATTCGAAGTGGCATAATATCCGAATCAAGAAAGAGAAAGTGGACAAGATGCGGGGCAAGCTGTTCAGCAAGCTGGCCCGGGAGATCATGGTGGCCGCGAAGGACGGCGGCGGGAATCCCGACGGCAACCCCAGGCTGCGCAGCGCGATCGATCGCGCCAAAGAGGGCGGGCTGCCCAACGACAACATCCAACGCGCCATTCAGCGGGGGACGGGTGACGTCGAGGGAGCCTCGTACGAGTCGATCACCTACGAAGGATACGCGCCCGGCGGCGTAGCGGTGTTGGTCGAGGTGCTCACGGACAACCGGAACCGCACCGCCGGGGAGATCCGCAACGTCTTCAGCAAGCACGGCGGCGCGCTGGGGGAGTCCGGCTCCGTGGCGTGGATGTTCGACCGCCAGGGATTGATCACGGTCGAGCGGGCCCGCGTGGGTGAGGACGCGCTGCTCGAAGTTGCGCTGGACGCCGGCGCCGAGGACGTGCGCTCACTCCAGGATGCGTTCGAGGTCGTCACCTCCCCGGAGCAGTTCTTCGCGGTCAAGCGCGCGCTGGAGGCCGCCGGCATTCCGTTGGCCGCGGCGGATATTACCATGGTGCCGAAAACGACCGTGCGCCTGGAGGGTAAGCCGGCACAGCAGGTGCTGAGGCTGGTGGAGGCGCTGGAAGATCACGACGACGTGCAGCAGGCGTACGCGAATTTCGACGTACCGGATGAGGTGTTGCAGGAAGTCGGCTGAACCTGATGGCCGTTCATCGTTCGTCGTTCACGGTTCATCGATATGCCCTGGCGAGAGGAGATCAAGGCTCGGCCGCCAACCACGAACGACGATCGACGAACGACGATCGGTCGTTTCTCCAATAGTCGAACTCAACGTCGGACTTAGGGTCGGACCATGATCGTCCTTGGAGTGGATCCAGGACTGCGGGCGACCGGATACGGTGTGGTGGCTGGATCACCCGCCGGGATCCGGCTCGTGCAGTGCGGGGTCTTCCATACCGACGACGGCGCCCCGCTGGGAACCCGCCTCCTCGACATTCACCGGAGCGTGTCCTCGCTTGTCACCGACTTTTCGCCCGCGCTGCTGGCGGTGGAGGATCTGTACGCCGCGCAGCGCTTTCCGCGCACGGCGATCCTGATGGGACACGTGCGCGGAGTGGTCTGCCTGGCGGCGGCGCAGCGGGTCGTGGAGGTGCTGTCCCTGCCGCCGGCGGCGGTGAAGCAAGCCGTGACCGGGTTCGGCGGCGCCACGAAGCCGCAGATGCAGGCCGCGGTGCGTCGGCTGCTGCGCATCGCGCCCGCGGTCGACGGCCACGCCGCCGATGCGCTGGCGATGGCACTGACGGCCCTGTCCCGCGCCGGGTGTCCGTTGCAACCCTTCGACGACGTTGGGGGCCTGCCGCCGGCCGACCCGCTGCGCGACTGGCTGCCGCCGGTCGGTGCCGGAGGCCCGCGGGCGTGATCGCCTACCTGCGCGGCCCGGTGTTGCGCCGTACGGAGGAGATGGTCGTCGTGGAGACCGGCGGCGTCGGCTACGAGGTGCATCTGCCGGCGGTCGTGGCGCGCACGTTGCCGCACGCCCGCGACGGCGAGCAGCCTGTCGTGGAGTTGTTCATCTCATTTCATGCCACGCAGAATCAGCCACGCCCGCTGCTGATCGGGTTTGTCCACGAAGTGGAGCAGGAATTCTTCGAGCGCTTCATTACCGTCGACGGCCTGGGTCCCACCAAAGCGATGAAGGCGATCGTGCGCCCGATCCACGAGATCGCCGATGCCATCGAGCGCAAGGACGTGCCATTTCTGCGGCGCCTGCCCGGGATCGGCGAGCGCACCGCCGAGAAAGTGGTGGCGACCCTGCACGGGAAGATGGGCAAGTACGCGTTGCTGCGCGAAGCGGCGCCGGCGGCGGCGCCGGAGCCGGAAGACTTCGCGGCGGAGGTCCTCGAGGTGCTGACGAAGCAACTCGGCCACCGCGCTGTTGAGGCGCGCCGCATGGTGGACGAGGCGATGCGGCGCCGGCCGGGGATGCTGACGGCGGAGGAACTGTTCCAGGAAGTCTATAGTGCAGAGAGAGGGAACGAGGGAACGAGGAAACGAGGGAACGAGGGAGCGGCGACACATGGCGAGTGAGAAACGAGTCACGAATCACGAGTCACGAGTCACCGACCCGGTAGAGGAACAGTTCATCAAGAGCCTGCGGCCGCAGACGCTGGATGAGTGCATCGGGCAGAGTAAGGTGATCGAGGGACTGCGCATCAGCATCCAGGCGGCGAAGGAGCGGGAGGAGGCGCTCGACCATATCCTCCTGCACGGCCCGCCGGGGCTCGGCAAGACCACCCTCGCCAACGTCGTGGCCAACGAGATGGGGGCCCACATTGTCACGACCTCCGGACCGGCGCTGGAGCGGGGCGGTGATCTGATGGGCATCCTCACCAACCTGCAGCCTCACGACGTCTTGTTCATCGATGAGATTCACCGCCTGTCCCGCCAGATCGAAGAACTGCTGTATCCGGCGATGGAGGATTTCTGCGTCAACTTCGTGATTGAAAAAGGAGCGCACGCGCGGACCCTGCGCTACCAGTTGAAGCCGTTTACGCTCGTCGGGGCCACCACGCGCGCCGGACTGCTGTCCAGCCCCCTGCGCGAGCGTTTCGGGATCTTCCACCACCTGGATTTCTTCTCCGTCGACGACCTGATCCTCGTCGTGAAGCGATCGGCGGGCATCCTCGGCATTCCCACCACGGATGAGGGCGCGCTGGCCATTGCCGCGCGCGCCCGCGGGACGCCGCGGATTGCCAACCGGCTGCTGCGGCGGGTGCGCGACTATGCGCAGGTGCGGGCGGACGGCATGATTACCGAGGCCGTCGCCGCTGAAGCGCTGGAGTTTGAGGGGGTCGATGCCCGGGGGCTGGATGCGCTCGACCGCGAGTTGCTGCGGGCCATCGCTCTTGTCTATGCCGGCGGGCCGGTGGGCATTGAGGCGGTGGCGGCCACGCTCAACGAGGAGCCGCAGACGCTGGAAGAAGTGGTCGAGCCGTATCTGCTGAAAATTGGATTTCTCGCCCGCACGCCGGGCGGCCGCAAGATCACCGACGCGGCCTATGAACACCTGGCGCTGGCGCCGGCGCCGCGGAATAGCCGCGCGCAGAGCAACCTATTCTAACTTCGTGAACCGTGAATTGTGAATGGTGAATCACTGGGAGCGGAGCACAGCGGTGGACGAGTCACGATTCACGTGTCACGATTCACGAGGTGACCGTTGAGCGCGGTGGCGCCGATCGGCCGCGTACTGGGAATCGCGGCGGTCCTGCTGCTGCTGGGGCTCGGCGCCTTGAGGCCCGTCGCCGCGCAGGTGCCCACGGCATCGGTGACGATCCGGGTCGGCATCCTGCGCGATCAGGATCGTGTGTCCATCACCAGCGATCGTCCCATCGACGTCACCAGCGGCGCGCTGCGCAGCACCCTGGCCCCGGGTGCGTACGAGTTCACCGCTGCCGCCGGGGGCATCGAGGTCGGCAGTGGCGGCCGCCTCGATCCGGTCGTGCGGCTGCTGCCGACCGGCGGTGCCCGGCTGCTGGTCGGCATCCGTCCGTATCGCGGCGTGATCGAGCTCCGCCGCACCGCCGCCGGGCGGTTGACGGTCATCAACGAGCTCGATCTCGAAACGTACCTCTACGGTGTGCTGAAGATGGAGGTCGATCCCCGGTGGCCGGCGGAGGCGCTGAAGGCGCAGGCGGTGGCCGCGCGGACACTGGCGCTGTACAGCCTGAACCGCTATGCGGCGGAAGGCTATGACGTACGCGCGACCACCGATACGCAGGTGTACGGCGGGGTGATCGCGGAGGACCCGCGGGCGACGGCCGCGGTAGACGACACTAGGGGCATCGTGATGCTCTCCGGGGGCCGGCCGGTCTTCAGCGCCTTCCACTCCGATTCGGGAGGGTATACGGAGAGCAGCGAGTTCGTCTGGGGCGGGCGGTATGCCTACCTGCGCGGCGTGCCCGATCCGTATACCGCCGGCGCCGCGTGGATGGTCCGCCTGGATTTCCCGGCTCTGGAGGATCTGCTGCGCCGAGCCGGACGCATCATCGGCGGCATCGCCGGGATCGACGTGGGCGACCTGAGTCCGTCCGGACGGGTGTTGACGATGCACGTCTCCACCTCCACGGGCGTGGTCGATGTGAAAGGCACGGACCTGCGGGCGATCGTGGGCGCGGAGCGGATGAAGAGCACCCTGTTCACCGTGCGCGTCATCGCGGGAGATCCTCCCATCGCCGAGTTTTCAGGGCGCGGCAACGGTCACGGCGTCGGCATGAGCCAGTGGGGGGCGCGGGGCCAGGCCCTTCTTGGGCGATCCTATCTAGAGATTTTGAGATATTACTACACCGGGGTCACTCTAGAGACGCGATAAGCATCGCTCTTCTCGCGTCGTGTGACATGCGGCTCTCGGACTTCGATTACACGCTTCCGCCTGAGCTGATCGCCCAGCACCCCGTATTCCCGCGCGATGCCGCGCGGCTGCTGGTGGTCGAGCGCGCCACGGAACGGATCACGCATCACGTCTTCTCCGACCTCCCGCAATTTCTGCGTCCGCACGATCTCATCGTGATCAACGACACGAAGGTGATTCCTGCACGCCTGCGCGGCCGCAAGCGCACCGGCGCCGGAGTCGAACTGCTGCTGCTCAGGCCTGCGCCCAACTCGCCGCCGGCGCCGCGAGGGGGCCCGATCTGGGAAGCGCTGGTCAGGCCGGCCCGCCGCGTCCCTGCGGGAACGGTGCTGCAGATCGCCCCGGATGTAAGCGCGGAGATTGTGGACGTCCGCCCCGACGGCGTCCGCCTCGCACAGTTTCACACCCCCATCCCGGTGATGGAACTCCTCCAGAGGGTTGGGGAGGTCCCGCTGCCGCCGTACATCCATGACCGCCTGGAGCGCTCCGAGGACTACCAGACGGTCTACGCTGCCGCGCCGGGCGCGGTGGCCGCCCCGACGGCGGGGCTCCATTTCACGGAAGGCCTGATAGCACGGATCGCGGCGATGGGCGTCCCGTTCGCGACCATCACGATGCACATCGGGCTGGGTACATTCCGGCCGGTCAGCTCAGACGACATCACCGCGCACCAGATGGACGCGGAGTGGTTCGACGTCACGCCGGAGGCCGCCGTGATCATCAACGACGCCAGAAGACGCGGCGGCCGGGTGGTCGTGGTGGGGACGTCGGCCGTCAGAACGCTGGAGACCGTGGTGGATGGGGGCGGTGTGATCCGGGACGGAGCCGGCTGGAGTACCCTGTTCATCTATCCGGGGTTCCGCTTCGCCGCCACCGACGCCTTAGTGACAAACTTTCACCTGCCCAAGACGACGCTGCTGATGCTGGTGAGTGCGTTTGCGGGGCGGGAACTGGTCCTGCGCGCGTACGCGGACGCGGTCGCGCAGCGGTATCGATTCTACAGTTTCGGCGACGCGATGCTCACTCTTTGAAAGATCGCCCTTATCCCGTCTTCATGGACAGGCGAACGGTGGTGCCGGACGCCGCTCGCGTGATGTCCATATCGTCAACGAGAGCCCGCATGATCGAAGTGCCGCGGCCGGACATCTCGCGGGCCGCGCCTTCGCGCCACCGCCCGTGATCGGCAATTTCCACGCTGAACGTGGGCCCATGGCGATACGTGCGCAGGCGGAGCGACCCGCCCTCGGGGCCGTAGGCGTGTTCCACGACGTTCGTGGCCGCCTCGCCCGCGGCCAGGTGCAGCGCCTGGACCTGCTCGGAGCTCAGGTGGGCGGCACCAGCCGCGTCGAGCACCGCCCGTCGAATGCCTGCCAGCGATGCGGGCCTCGCGTCAAACTCGAGGTCGATCTCCGCAGCGGGGGGCGGATTAGGTGTCCTCCATGGTAACGCGCGACGGAGAATCATATAAGTATTCTTTTCCCCGCCGGCGGGGGACCGAAAAGCGATTTACTTAAGGAATACTTACGTTGCCGTCTTGGTCCAACCGCGGGTTTGCGGAGACCAGTCTTTCAGCGGTCGTCCGAGGTAGTCGCCTTCCTCGATGTCGTAACCGGCCTGCTCCAGGCGTTTTCGTGCCTCCGCGTAGTAACGGTAGTCAACCTGCCAGGCACCGCCCCGCAGCGGGTTGGCGTACGCGCCGATCCCGCCGAGCAGTTTCTTGATATTGTCATCCTCGGTCCGGTCGGCTCGAAACTCCACGGCCTGGTTGATGCTGCCCGCCGCCGTCACCTTCAGGTTCTGGGGTTTGCCCGCCGGGCGTCCCGCGGCGTTGAGAGCAGACACCGGCGTTTCGAATGCGGCTGCCGCCACCGGTGCGCCCGCGGTGGTCTCGCCTTTCGCGGCCGCGGCACGCTGGGCGCGGATCGCGTCGGCTTTCGCTTTGATCGCGGCCAGGACTTCCTCTCGGCTCTTCGGCGCCTCGTCCATCCTCGTCTCCTGCGTGGTACGAGCTACGGTAGTCTTCAGCGGTGTGTGCTGTCGACCCTCCACGCCCGTGGGTAGCGGTTCAGTTTTGAGCCGCTGCTCGTTTTCGGCCAGGCTGGTGGAGGGACCGCTCCGCTCTCGGAGCGGCCCCTCCACCAGCCCCACGGGAGGGTACTCGCAGATGCTGGGGACGGACCCAAAGGGGATGGCGGCGGGCGAGTGGGGCGGCCCCCGAGCCGGAGATTGGCGGGCGGCAACCATCTCGCAGGCCGTGAAGCAGAGGATCGCCGCACCGATGTCGCGGTACGCGGAAGTGACCGTCGTGATCCGTAGCTACAGCTTGGCAGGCGAGCGCGGCAGGGTACGTGAGGCCTGCAACGTCAATCCGAGCCGCCCGACTCGCAGCGAGGGGCCGCCCCCGAGACAGACCGCCGCCCCGGTCATCCAAATTGACCACTACCCGACCATGCTATACTTCGACGTTGCGATGAGCGGATTCCAGTTCGCTGTGTCCGCAGCCTCCGGCGGCGTCCGGCTGGGCCGCCTGTATACGCCCAGAGGGGTGATCGACACACCGGCGTTCATGCCCGTGGGCACTCAGGGCGCCGTGAAAACTCTGTCCGCCGAGGAGGTCTTTTCGATCGGCGCGCAGATCATCCTTGCGAACACCTTCCACCTGTACTTGCGGCCCGGAGCGGATCTCGTCGCCCGTGGCGGCGGACTGCACCGGTTCATGCGGTGGGAGGGTCCGATCCTCACGGACAGCGGCGGGTTCCAGGTGTTCAGCCTCGCGAAGTTGCGCCGGCTCTCCGACGACGGCGTGACGTTCCGCTCGCCGCTGGACGGCAGCGAGCACACCTTCACGCCTGAGAAGGTGCTGGCGATCCAGCGGCAGCTGGGCAGCGATCTCGTCATGCCGCTTGACGTGTGCCTGGGATATCCGGCCGAGGACGCACAGTCGCGTGACGCGCTGCGGCTCACGGCCCGGTGGGCGGCACAATCGAAGGCGCTGGGAACGGGGCCCGGACAGTTGCTGTTCGGGATCATCCAGGGTGGGTTCAGCACGGCCTTGAGGCGTGAGGCCGCGCAGCGCACGGTGGAGATCGGGTTCGAAGGCTATGCCATCGGTGGACTGAGCGTGGGTGAGCCGCGGGAGCAGACGGCGGAACTGCTGGAGGCGGTCGTGGAGCACATGCCCGCGGACCGGCCGCGTTACCTGATGGGGGTCGGCGCGCCGCCGGATCTGGTGGACGGCATCGCCCGGGGGGTCGATTTGTTTGACTGCGTCCTGCCGACACGGATCGCCCGAACCGGGACCATCTTCACGCGAGCCGGCCGGGTGAACATCCGCAATGCCGCGTATCGTGAGGACTGGAGCCCGCTCGATGCGCAGTGCACGTGCCTGGTGTGCCAGCAATACACGCGCGCCTACGTCCGGCACCTGTTCAACGCCGACGAAATGCTGGGTCCCCGTCTCGCCACCTATCACAACCTCAGCTTTCTCGCGCAGTTGATGGCCGCCGCGCGATCCGCCATTACCGCCGGCCGGTTCGAGGCGTGGCGCAAGGAGATGCTCGGAGCATACGAGACGTCTTGGTGAATGACGGGGGAAAAAACTCGTCCTGCACGAAACCGTTACGATATCCGCGAACACATGATGGAGGTGTCGGGTGGTGCCGATTCTGCAGGGCTCACCGTCGGGAGTGCCGGTGACGATTCTGTTCTACGTGGTCATCCTGATCGTGTTCTACCTGCTGCTGATCCGCCCGCAGCAGCGCCAGCAGCGGCAGCGGCGCGAGATGCTGGGTAAGTTGAAGAAGGGCGACCGGGTGGTCACCCTCGGCGGACTGCACGCGACCATCATCGACCTGGACGACGAGGTCGCCACGCTGGAGATTGCCGGCAACGTGCGGGTCAAGGCCGACCGCTCCGCGGTGAGCTATGTACGGACGCGCAAGCAGGAGGGTCCCATCCAAAGCTAGCCGCGAACGGCGAACAGGCGAACACCGCGGAGGCGAATCCAGCCCGATGTCCGATGCCCGAAGCCCGAAAGATGTGGCCGAGCCCAGCGAGATCCTGTCGCCCCAGGTTGGGCCGGGCATCACACTCGAGGACCTGAAGCGTGACGCCGAGGCGGAGGCGTTCATCACCAAGGCCAACGAGTACACGGGCGCGATTGGCTACACCGAGCACGGCGCCCGGCACGCCAATCTCACGGCCAGCATCGCCTATAACATTCTGAAGCGGCTCGCGTACCCCGAGCGCGACGCCCAGCTTGCCTCGATGGCCGCGTACCTGCACGATATCGGCAACCTCGTCACGCGCATCAACCACGAGGCCACCGGAGCGCTGCTGGCCAACGACATCCTGCTGCGGCTGGGGATGGGCCCGGAGGAGCGGGCCACCGTGATGGGGGCGATCGGGAACCATGAGGAGAAAGGCGGGGAACCCGTGAGCCCGGTCGGCGCCGCGGTCATCCTGGCCGACAAATCCGACGTGCACCGCTCCCGCGTCCGCAACCCGGATCCGACGACGTTCGACATCCATGACCGCGTGAACTACGCCGTGCAGCATTCCTTCCTGCGCGTCGATGAGAAGAACCGCCGCATCACCCTGGAGCTGACCATCGACACCCAGCTTTCCCAGGTGATGGAGTACTTCGAGATCTTTCTGACCCGCATGGTGATGTGCCGCCGGGCGGCAAAGTTTCTCGCGTGCGAATTCAAGCTGCAGATCAACGGCGCCAAACTGCTGTAGTCCTGGACAGAGGATGACACCGCCCTCCCTGCGAAGATTTCCCTAGGATTACCCAGACTTCCATACGTTCGATGATCCTCTCCGCCGTCGGTCTGACGCACAAGACTGCCTCGCTGGCGTTGCGCGAACGCGCCGCCGTCGGCGAGAACGCCTTTGCCGCTGTGCTGGCGCAGATCCGGAACGCCGGGAGCATCACCGAGGCCGTCCTGCTATCCACATGCAACCGCACGGAGTTCTACACTGTCGCCGTCTCGCCTGATGCGGCCGGCGACGCCTTCGCCGCGTTCGCCGCTACCCGCGGGATCAGTCCAGATGAGCTGGTCGGAACCGTGATGGCGCTTCACGAGCGCGAGGCGGCGTTGCACGCGGTCCGGGTGGCATCGGGGTTGGAGTCCATGATGGTCGGCGAGCCACAGATCCTCAGCCAGGTACGCCGCGCACATGCTGTTGCCCACCGGTTCGGACACTCTGGCCCGGTCCTGAATCGGTTGATGCAGACGGCGGTTGGGGCCGGGGGCCGCGTGCGCCAGACGACCCGGCTGTCCCGCCACGCCTATTCCGCGCCGCGTGCGGCCGCGACGCTTGGCGAGCGTGCGGTCGGCCCGCTTCGGGGCCGCCGGGTTGTGATCATCGGCGCCGGCGAGATTGCCGCGCTCGCGGCGAAAGCCTTTGCGGCCAGGGGGGCCCGCATCGCCGCCGTATGCAACCGGACTGTGGAGGCAGCCAGGCGGCTGGCAGCACAGTACGGAGCGGCCGCGCTGTCGCTGGACGTCCTGTCGGTCGTCCTTCCCGGCGCAGCGGTCGTGATAGTTGCGGTAGGGGGCGAGGACGTAGTTCTGTCCGCTGCCGCCTTCAGCGACTCCCCACTACCTGCGGAGAAGCGACTGATCATCGACCTCAGCGTCCCGCGTGCCGTAGATGCAGACGTTGCGGCCGTGCCGGGGGTGCAGCTACTTTCGCTGGACGATCTCTCCGGCGCGCGACCTGCAGCGCCGTCCCCCGCAGACCTTGCCGCTGCGGAGGCGATCGCCTCTGCAGCGGCGTCGGCATTCTTGCGCTGGCGGGCCTCGCGCGCTGCCGCTCCGCTCATCGCGGCCCTGACCGGCCGCGCTGCGCGCATTGCCGAGCAGGAAGTCTGGCGCGCCCGCGCGCGGCTGGCAGGGCTGGACGAGCGCCAGCGCGATGCCGTGCGCACCGTCGTGCTCGCGGCGATGCGGAAGCTGCTCCACACGCCGGTGGTGCGCCTGCGCGAGTCGGTGACCGACGGAGCATCGCTGCTGTCGGCGGCGGAAGACCTCTTCGGGCTCATCCCGCCGCGGCGTGACGAGGACTCGACGTGAGCGCATCGTCTCGGATTCTTGCCGACAGCGCGCGCTATTTCCCTGGCGGCGTCAACAGTCCGGTCCGCGCATTCCGGGCCGTCGGGGGGACGCCGGTCGTCGCCCGGGAGGGTCACGGCAGCACCGTCACCGATGCAGACGGTCGCCGCTACGTGGATTACGTCGGCTCGTGGGGGGCGCTGATTCTCGGTCACACCCACGCCGATGTCGTGTCTGCCGTCTCCTCTGCGGCGGCGCGAGGGACCAGCTTCGGCATGCCAACAGCGTCTGAAGCCGATCTGGCACGGCTCATCATTCAGAGCGTTCCGTCGGTGGAGCGGATACGCCTCGTGAACTCCGGCACCGAGGCCGCGATGAGCGCGTTGCGGCTGGCGCGAGCGTACACCGGAAGGTCGAAGATCATCAAATTTGCGGGTTGCTATCATGGCCACGCCGATCTCCTGCTGGCGCAGGCAGGCTCCGGACTCGTGACGTTGGGACTGCCGGCCAGCGCAGGCGTCCCACCGTCTGCGATCGCCGACACGCTCGTGCTTCCCTACAATGATCTATCGAGCGTTACGACTGCATTCGCTGAACATCCGGGCGCCATCGCGGCCGTGATTGTCGAACCGGTGGCCGCAAACATGGGAGTCGTCCGGCCGAGGCCGGGGTTTCTCTCAGGACTGCGGGACCTCACGGCCGACGACGGTGCGCTGCTCGTTTTTGACGAGGTTATCACCGGATTCCGGCTTGGCAGGGGCGGCGCGCAGTCCCGCTACGGCGTGAGGCCGGACCTCACATGCCTGGGCAAGATCATCGGGGGCGGTCTGCCGATCGGGGCGTATGGTGGCCGCGCCGCCATCATGGACCTGCTGGCCCCGAACGGACCCGTCTATCAAGCGGGGACACTGTCCGGCAACCCCGTGGCGGTGAGCGCAGGGATCGCCACCCTGCAGCGCCTTGCCGATGGGCGATTGTATGCCGCGCTTGAGCAGACGGCTGCCGCTCTGGCCGACGGACTCGCCGACACCGCAGCGTCGGCCGGGGTGCGGGCGCGCGTCGTCCGTGAGGCGTCGATGCTGACCGTCTTCTTTGCCGGCAGGGAGCCGGCCGACTTCACAGAGGCCCAGCAGGCCGACACCTTCGCCTTCGCGCGGTTCTTCCATGCGATGTTGCGCCGGGGCGTGCTGCTTCCACCGTCGCAATTTGAGGCGTGGTTCGTCTCGACGGCGCATTCCGCCGCCGACGTCGAGCACACCGTGACCGTCGCTGCCGCCGCGTTCCGCGAGGCGCAGGCGGCATGAGGGCCGGGTTCGTGGTGGGCACGCGTGGCAGCGCGCTGGCCCTGGCGCAGACAGAAAGCGTCCTGTCGATCTTGCGGGCCGCGCGTCCTGCCGTTGCGTTCAACGTCATCACGGTGCGCACCACCGCCGACCGGCTTCCCGACCGAGCGTTGGCGCGCCTCCCAGGCATCGGGTTCTTTGTGAAAGAGCTCGAACAGGCCCTGCTGGCGGAAAGCATTGATGTCGCCGTGCACAGCATGAAAGATCTGCCGACAGAGCACGCGCCGGGGTTGACCATTGCGGCTGTCACCGCACGGGAGGACCCCCGGGACGTTCTGGTGGCACGAGACGGATTAACGCTGGCGACCCTGCCGGCCGGCTCGCGCATCGGTACGAGCAGCCCGCGCCGCGCCGGGTTTCTGCTCGCGGCGCGGCCCGACGTGCAGGTGGTCCTCGTGCGAGGCAACGTCGAAACCCGGATCCGCAAGGTCGAGGTGAAGGAGCTGGACGCGGTCTGTCTCGCCGCCGCAGGGCTGCTCCGGCTGGGGCAGGGCTCCCGCATCACCGACTGGCTTTCTGTCCATGCCATGCTCCCCGCACCCGGTCAGGGGGCGCTGGGCGTGCAGGTGCGCGCGGCGGACGCCGACGCGGCGGCCGTGGTTGCCGCGGCCGACGATCTCCCGACCCGCGCTGCCGTGACGGCGGAGCGGGCGATGCTGAACCGGTTGGAAGGAGGGTGCCGCCTGCCGGCCGGTGCGCTCGCCCGCGTCGGAGAGAACCGCGGCGCGGAGGACCGCATGGACGCGCTGGCCGCGGTGGTGTCACCAGATGGACGTCACATCATGCGTTCCCAGCGGTCCGGCTTCGTGCGCGATGCGAACGCGATCGGAATTGCGCTGGCCGACGACCTGCTCGCCCAAGGGGCCGGACGACTGGCCGTGGAGCAGGTGCGCAGCGAATGAATCGGACCCGGCGTTTCCTGCTGACGCGACCGGCGGACCAGTGCGCGGAACTGGCCGACGCGCTGCGCCGCGCCGGCGTCGAGCCCGTCATTGTCCCGGCGATCGCGATCCGGCCGCCGCGATCATACAATGCGCTGGACCGAGTTCTGGGCGAGCTGCACCGGTACGAGTGGGTGTTGTGTACCAGCGCCAACGCGGTCCGGGCATTGCACGGCCGCCTGGTGGCCGCTTCGATGTTGAGGACCATTCCGGCAACGGTGGCTTGGGCCGCGGTCGGGCCGGGTTCGGCCGGCGCGCTGGCCGCCCTGGGCATCAGCGCGGTGTGGACGCCCCCCGACGCCCTCGGCCAGCGGGCCGCCGCCGATCTGCCGGCGGCCAGGGGGGCACGCGTGCTGTGGGTGCGAGGGGATCGTGCGTCGGCTAGGATCGCGCAGCGGCTGCGCGAGCGGGGGTTGATCGTCGACGACGTTGTCGCCTACCGCACGGTCGAGGCGCCGCACGAGAGCACCGTCCTGCTAGCGGCCGCGTGGCGGGATGGGCTGGATGGCGTCGTTTTGACCAGCGCCTCGGCCGCCCGGGGGTTCGCGACCCTTGCTCGCGCCGCCAAGGTTGTCTCTCCGGCGCCGGGCTTCGTGGTTGTGGCTATCGGCCCCCTGACTGCGGAGGCAGCGAGAGAAGCGGGGTGGTCCCCCCAGTTGGTCGCGCGGGAACATACGACGGCGGGAATTGTTCACACTATCGCTGAGAGGAGCACACGCGGTGCTGCGAGTGTCTGATCACCTGACAGGTCTGATTGCCAGGCCGCGGCGGCTGCGGCGCACCGCCACCCTGCGCGCACTGGTTGGTGAAACCAGTTTGCGGGCGGAACAGTTTGTGTACCCGATGTTTGTGCGGTCCGGACGACGGATCCGCGAACCAATCCCCTCGCTTCCAGGCCAGTGGCGTCTCTCGGCCGACGAAACCGTCCGCGAGGCTGAGGCGCTGTTGCCCCTGGGCGTTCACGGCGTCCTGCTCTTTGGTCTGCCCGACGACAAGGACGCGCTGGGATCAGGCGCGTACGACGACCGCGGGGTCGTCCAGCAGGCCGTCCGTGCTCTGCGGGCCGCGCTGCCCGACCTCGTCATTATCACCGACGTGTGTTTGTGCGAGTATACGAGCCACGGCCACTGCGGCGTCGTGGTGGGCGGGGTCGTAGACAACGATGCCACGCTGGAACTGCTGGCCAGGACCGCCCTCTCCTGTGCCGCCGCCGGGGCCGACGTCCTGGCGCCCAGCGCGATGATGGACGGGCAGGTGGCTGCCCTCCGCCGCTCGTTGGATGAGGCGGGGATGAGTCACGCCGCGATTCTGGGATATTCCGCGAAATATGCGTCCGCATTCTATGGCCCATTCCGCGATGCGGCGGGATCCGCCCCACAGTTCGGCGACCGCCGCGGCTACCAGATGGATCCTGGAAATGCGCGCGAGGCGGAGCGCGAGATCGCCCTTGACCTCGCCGAGGGGGCCGATGCGGTGATGGTGAAGCCGGCGCTGGCGTATCTCGACGTTATCGCGCGCGTGCGCCCGGCCGTCCCCGTGCCCCTGGCGGCCTACAACGTCAGCGGAGAGTACGTACTGGTCAAGGCCGCGGCCGCGCAGGGATGGATCGACGAGCGCGCCGCCGTGCTGGAGATCCTCACGTCGATTGTCCGCGCGGGTGCCGACATCGTTATCACCTACCACGCGAAGGAGGCGGCGACGTGGCTGGCCAGTCGGTAAACGGACCTCAGGCGGTCCAGGTCCTCACCCTGCGGGTCGATCCTCTCTGGCGGCGTCTCCCCGACGAGCAGCGCGAGACGGGCGCGGCGGCGTTTCGCGCGGCCGCGGAGACGGCGGCGCGGACGGCACCTGCGGTCAGCTACTCGATGATCGGCGTGCGGCGCGACGCAGACCTGCTGTTGTTCCGTACCGCGCCGGCGCTGCTCGAACTCGAGGAGACGGCCGCTCTCCTCCTGCGCTCGGGCATGGGGCGGTATTGTACCGTCGCACACTCGTTCATTGGGCTGATCCGCCCGTCCCGCTACGTCAAGACGCCGACGGCGCAGGAACAGGCCATCTTTGGCGAGACGCGCGGCGCCTATCTGGTCGTCTACCCCTTTACGAAGACGCATGATTGGTACCGCCTGAGCCGCGACGCCCGGCAGGGTATGATGAGCGAACATATCCGGATCGGTCACGACTTCCCGCAGATCCGCCAGCTGCTGGCCTACTCCACCGGGCTCGACGATCAGGAGTTTATCGTCGCCTACGACACGGACGATCTCGCGGCATTCCAAGACCTGGTCATCGCGCTGCGGGAGACGGAAGCCCGCCGGTTCACGCTGAGCGATCAACCGATCCTCACAGCCGTACACCGGCCACTGGCCGACGCGCTGAGGCTGCTGGGATGAATGATCGATTTCTCCGAGCGTGCCGCAGCGAGCCGGTGGACACCACGCCGGTGTGGTTTATGCGCCAGGCCGGGCGCTCGCAGCCGGAATATCTGGCGCTGCGGCAGCGCCATACCCTCATCGAGATCTGCATGCGGCCCGAGCTGTGCGCTGAAGTCTCCCTCAGCCCTCTGCACGATCTGGGCGTTGATGCCGTCGTGATGTTCGCCGACATTACGCTTCCGTTAAGGAGTATGGGTGTGGCGTTCGAGCTCGCCGACGGCGGCCCCCGGATCGATCGGCCGGTCCGGACTGCCGAGGACGTTGCCGCGGTGGGCCGGTTCGACATCGACGAGCTCACCGGCAGCGTGCTGGAAGCAATCCGCCTTGTCCGAGCCGCATCGCCGGTGCCGGTGATCGGGTTCTCTGCGGCGCCTTTCACCCTGGCCAGTTATCTGATCGAAGGGGGACCGTCGCGTGAGTACGCTGTCACCAAACAGGTGATGTTCGGCCAGCCGCAGATCTGGGCCGCCTTGATGGAACGACTCACCGACATGGCAGTCCGCTACCTGCGCGCGCAAATCGATGCCGGGATCCACGTCGTGCAAGTGTTTGACAGCTGGGTGGGATGTCTGCACCCCGAGGAGTACCGCCGGTGGGTCGCGCCATACAGCCGCCGGATCTTCGATGCTCTCGCGGCGGCCGGCGCGCCGGCGATCCACTTCGGTACGGGCACGGCCGGGTTGCTTCGGGAGATGGCTGCCGCCGGCGGAGACGTCATCGGCATCGACTGGCGGATCGATCTCGATGCCGCGTGGGCGACGATCGGCCCGACGCGAGGCATTCAGGGCAACCTCGATCCCGCCGCGCTGCTTGCGCCTGAGCAGGTGCTCGGGCAGAGGGTTGAGATGATCCTGACGCAGGCTGCCGGGAGACCCGGCCACATCTTCAACCTCGGCCATGGCGTGCTCCCACAGACGGACCGGATCCGGCTCCGGATGGTGGTGGATCGGGTCCACGCCGCCCGGCGGCTACGCTCGGAGGAACCCGTATGAGCCGTCCCATCGGCGTCCTACTGATGGCATACGGCAGCCCGGCAACGCTCGAAGACGTCGAGACATACTACACGCACATCCGGGGCGGGCGCGCGCCTTCGCCAGAACAGGTGGAGGAGCTGCGGCAGCGATATCGTCGGATCGGCGGGCGCTCGCCGCTGCTGGAGATTACCAGAGCTCAGGCCGCAGGCGTCGAGCGCGCGCTGTGGGCACGCGGGGTGGACGCGCGGTGTTACGTAGGGATGAAGCACGCGCCACCCTTCATCATCGAGACGGTGGCCGCGATGGCCGCGGACGGCGTCAGTCGGGCCGTCGCCATCGCGCTGACGCCGCAGTACTCTCGCATGAGCGTCGGATCCTATCACACCGTTGCAACCGATGCGGCGGCCGCGCACGGTATCGATCTCCGGTGTGTGAACTCCTGGCACGATCATACCGGACTGATTGCCGCACTCGCCTCACGAGTCGAGCTGGCGTCGCGGCGTTTTCCCGGCAACGGAACCGGCGTCATCTTCACGGCCCACAGTCTTCCTGAACGGATCCGTTCGTGGAATGATCCCTATCCGGACCAACTCCAGGAGACCAGCGAACGCGTCGCGGGGGCGGTCGGCCTCGCGCAGTGGCGATTCGCCTATCAAAGCGCCAGTCATACGGGCGAGCCATGGCTGGGGCCGGATCTGCTGGACGTGCTGCGGAGCGTGCACACGGCAGGATGGCGCGAGGTTATCGTCTGCCCCGTGGGGTTTGTCGCGGATCATCTGGAAGTGCTGTACGACATCGACGTGGCAGGGCAGGAACTAGCCCATGAGTTGGGCCTGCGGTTGGAGCGGGCGCCGTCGTTGAACGACGGGGCAGATTTCGTCTCGGTGCTCGCCGATCTTGCCCAGACACATGCGCAGCCGGACCGGCCGATGGCTTCATACACCCCATGAGCTCGTACCACGTAATCGTCCGCGTCGGTATTGTGGTCCTGGGCGTGATTGCGGTGGGAGTGATTCTCGCCGCCATTGGAGTGCTGGTCGGGCTGATTCCATATCCGGGACGTTAGGAGGGGACCTGGCGTGACGAACATTCGGGCTCTGCCGCTACTGTCGGCGATGGTGATCGTGATTTTCGCCATCCTGGTCTTCCGCCGGTACGCGCGTCGCGGCGGCGCCTACCTTCTAGTGTGGGGGATCGGGCTCACCCTGTTTGCCGTGGTGAGCATTGCAGAGGTGTACTCAACGGCCGGGTGGAACTCGACGGTCTTCCGTCTGTGGTATCTCTGCGGAGCGGTCCTGGCCGCGGCGTGGCTGGGGCAAGGAACCGTCCTGCTGCTTGCGAGGCGCAGCGGGCCGGTCCGGGTTGTCACGATGGCGCTGTTGATCGCCGGCACTGCAGTCGCCGCGTACATGGCTTTTACCGTGCCGCTGGACGCGACACGGTTCTCGCCGGGGGTCGCGCTCAGTGCTCAGTATCGGGAGATTCTTCCGCCTGGGGCCACGCTTCGCCGGGTGACGCCGATCTTCAATGTCTACGGCACCGTCACCCTGGTTGGCGGGGCCCTGTATTCTGCCTGGCTGCTCCTACGGAGGGAGATGGCGCCCTCTCGCGTGCTGGGGAACGTGTTCATCGCCGCAGGAGGGCTGTCTCTAGCGCTCGCCAGCACGCTGGTGCGCCTGGGTCTGGGCGATTATCTGTACGCGGGGGAGTTCATCGCAGCCGTGACGATGTTTGCCGGCTTCCTGCTGGCCTCATCGCGAACGGTTCCGGCGGCGGCGATGCGATCGGAGGTAGCCCCGTCGTGATGTCCCCCCGGCCGGTGCAGACCAGCGACCGGTGGCTCGCCCTGGGCGAGGCCAGCCGGTTCCTGGGCGTGGACATCACGACCCTGCGGCGGTGGGCCGATGCCGGACAGGTGCGGACGTTTCGCACCCCCGGCGGCCACCGCCGGTTCGCGGCCGCCGACCTGTCTGACTTCGTACGGCGGCGGCACAGCGCCTCGGCGCGATTGGCGGACGTGATCGGGCCGGATGGCACGGCGCTGCTGTCGGCCGCTCAGAGCCGTAGAATCAGGACGCAGCGCTGGTACCGCGCGGTTGGCGCGTCCCAGGTGACATCGATCGGCTACAGCTGCCGCGCGTTGATGGCGGCGCTGGCGGCGTTCCTGGCCCGCTCGAGCCCGCCCTCCAGGCGGCAGGGGGAGAGCGCGGCCCGCGCGCTGGGCGCGCAGGTCGCGGCGCTGGGATTGTCGGCCGCGGACGCGACGGAGGCGTTCCTCTACTTCCGCCGGGCCATTGCCGGTGCCGTGTCGGGGAGATTGCCGCTGACGCCGGATCGAAAACTCCAATCGGTCCGCCGCATCGACGCATTCTTCAATCGTATGCAGCTAGTGATGATGGAGGCCTACTCCCGAGGTATGGGGAAAAGGACACCGGCATGAGGGGCCATCGACGCCGCTGGACGATCGGCCTGCTCGTCTTGGCCGCGCTCAGCCTGCGCGCGGTACCCGTACCGGCGCTATGCGAAGGGCGCCTACGTCCTGCACATGCTGCGCCACGTCGTGGGCACGGACACCTTCCTGACGCTGATGAAGACCTACGCCACCCGCTTTCGCGGCCAGTCCGTGCGCGTCGACAACTTCGCCGACGTGGCTCA
>DASXUC010000044.1:0-34116 GCA_036505015.1 bacterium
TCGAGAGCGAACAGGAAGTGCTGGCCGGCCTGGCAGACCTGGTGATCGAGACCTTCGCGATGGAAAGCGCACTGCTGCGCGCGCTGCGGGCGGTCCAACGCGCCGGCGCCGATGAGGCCGCGCTGAAGGTGACCATCGTGCAGTGTTACGTCAACGACGCGCTGGCGAGGGTGGACGCCGCGGCGAAGACGGTCCTGGCGGCGGCGGCCGAGGGCGACACGCTGCGCACGCAGCTGGCCGGGCTGCGGCGGTTCCTGCGCTACACGCCGGTCAACACCATCGCCGCCAAACGCATGATTGCGGACCGGCTGACGGAGCAGGGACGCTACACTTCGTGAGTCGTGAACCGTGAATAGTGAATCGGAGGAGCTGTCGACGGGGTAGTACGATTCACGATTCACGATTCACGATTCACAACGGCGGCAAAAACACGATGACTAACGCCGCAGCGCAGGACCGTGCATGGTTTCGCTTCTACGAGCCGGGTGTTCCGCGCACGATTGCCTACCCGCGGATCGCGATCCCGGCGTTCCTCGATGACTCCGCATCCCGCTTTCCGCGGCACGTTGCGACCGTCTTCTTCGGCGCGCGGCTGACCTATCGCACACTGGAGGATCTCGCCAACCGGTTCGCGGCCTCCCTCGTGAGGCTGGGCGTGAAACCCCTCGACCGTGTCTCCCTCCACCTCCCCAACTCTCCGCAGTTCCTGATTGCCTACTATGGGACGCTGAAGGCCGGCGCGATCGTGGTGCCATTCAACCCTCTGTACGTCGAGCGGGAGATCGAACACCAGCTGGTCGACAGCGGCGCCGAGGTGGCCGTGACACTGGACCTGATGTATCCCAAGATCGCCGCCGTGCGCTCCGGCACGCGGGTCCGTGAGATCGTGGTCACGGCAATCCACGACTTCTTCCCACCCGTGCTGCGGGTGCTCTACCCTTTGAAGGCCCGCCGCGAAGACCAGCCGGTCGACGTCCCCGCGGCCGCCGACATCCACCGGCTCACCAAGCTGCTGAATGCACCGGCGGCGGCGCCCGCGGTGAGCATGGATCCGGACGGCACGGCCGTGCTGCTCTACACCGGGGGGACCACGGGTGTGCCCAAAGGGGCGGAGCTGACCCACCGCAATCTGGTGTGCAACACGCTGCAGGCCCGCTCCTGGTTCACATCGTTCCGTCCGGGAGAGGGTACCCTGCTGGCGGTCATTCCGTTCTTCCACTCCTACGGAATGACGTCGGCAATGAACTTCTGCGTCTCGGGGGGTGCGCGCCTCATCCTGCTGCCCCGCTTCCAGACCGACATGGTGTTTGCGGCGATGAAGCGCTACCGCCCCTCGATGTTCCCGGGCGTGCCGACCATGTACACCGCCATCATCAACCATCCCGATGCGCCCCGGATCGACATGCGGTCGATCGAGGCGTGCATCTCCGGGGCGATGGCGCTGCCGGGCGAGGTGCAATCCAGGTTCGAGGCGATGACCGGGGGGCGGCTGGTGGAAGGCTACGGGCTAACGGAGACCTCGCCGGTCACGCACATCAACCCCATCCACGGCACCCGGAAGGCCGGCAGCATCGGCGTGCCCGTCCCGGACACCGATGCCCGGATCGTTGATGCGGAGGATCCCGATCGTCTTCTCGGGATCGACGAGCCGGGCGAACTGACCCTGCGCGGGCCGCAGGTGATGCGCGGGTACTGGAAGCACCCCGACGAGACGGCCCGCGTGATGCGCGGGGAGTGGCTGCTGACGGGCGACATCGCAAAGATGGACGCCGACGGGTTCTTCTACATCGTGGACCGGAAGAAGGAACTGATCATCAGCGGCGGGCTCAACATCTTCCCGCGGGAGGTGGAGGAAGTCCTATACCTGCACCCCGCCGTGCTGGAGGGCGCCGCGATCGGTGTGCCCGACGACTACCGGGGAGAGGCGGTGAAGGCGTTTGTGGTGCTGAAGCCGGGCGCCCAGGCCACCGCCGAGGACATCATCGCGCACTGCGGCAGGCACCTGGCGCGATTCAAAGTGCCCAAGACCGTCGAGTTCCGCAACCAGCTCCCGAAATCGATGGTCGGCAAGATCCTGCGCCGGGTGCTGTCGGAGGAAGATCGCGACCGGCGAAACTGACCGCTACCGTCCCAGCAGCAGCAGCACCCCCGCGGCGATGGCAACGATCGCCATGACTTTCTCACGGCTCGGAAAATTGATGCGGACAAAGACGAGCAACCCGGTCACGATCAGCCAGATTGACAGTAACAGAATCCCCAGGCTCATGGACATCCCTCCTGGGAAGAGGTTTTCCCCCTAGCGGAACAACTCCAACATCGGCTTGATGTCGGCGTCCTTGAGTTCCGTGTCCCAGATCGGTAGCCGCTTCCCCGGCTGTTTCCCCCGCGGGTGCGCGTAGATCACGCCCAGCGGCAACCGGTCGCGCTGCTCAAAATCGTCCAGCAGCGCCCAGGCCGCGTGCAGATCGGTGGGATCATGCCCTGCGGGGACGTTCTCGACGTGCTCGCGGTACCAGTCGTAGGAGTTGAACTTGTTGTAGGTCACGCACGGCGAAAAGTCGTTCACGAACGCGAAGCCCTTGTGCTGGATGCCCTGCACGTAGATCTCCGCGCTGTGCTTGGGGTCCCCGGAAAACGACTGGGCCACGAAGGTTGCCCCGGCGGTCAGCGCCAGGCGCAGCGGGGAAAACGGCGGCGGATCCTCTTCCAGCAGGTACACCTTGTCGATCCCCCGGCCGTGGGTGGGCGAGTGCTGGCCTTTCGTGAGGCCGTACACGCCGTTGTCCATCACGATCAGCTCGATGTCCGGATCGCGGCGGCAGACATGCACGAAGTTCTCCACGCCGATCGCGAACGTATCGCCGTCGCCGGCGAGGGTGATCACCTCAAGCTCGGGGTTGGCCATCTTCGCGCCCAGCGCATACGCCAGCGCGCCGCCGTGGGTGCCGTGGAACGCGTTGCCGTTGAGGTAGTTACGGATCTGGCCCGAGCACCCGATGCCGCCGACCAGCAGGGTCTGCGACGGCGTGACCTCCATCTTGGCCAGCGCCATCTTCAACGCGGCCAGCACACCGAAGTCCCCGCACCCGGGGCACCACTGGATGCGGTGCCGCGGGACCGCGTTCTCTTCCCACAGCTTCGGGGCCGCCTTCGCCGGGACCGGTTTGGCCTGCGGCCCGTCACTCATCAGTCGCCCTCCGACACTTTCACCGGCACCGGGGCCTCGACGCCCACGCGTACGACCGCGACGCCGTCGGACAGGATCTGTCGCACGCCGCCGGTGATGTCCGACACGTACAGCGGCAGGCCGTTGAACTTCACGATGCGCTGGACCGGCAGCATGCAGAACGTCTGGATGACGTCGGCCAGCTGGCCGAAGAAGTTCTGCTCCACGGAAATGACCGCCGATGCCTGTTCGAGGATCGGTTTCACCGCCGGCGTGTTGAACGGCCACAGGTACGTGAAGTGCGCGACCGCCACGTCGGTGCCCGCCTCGGCCAGCCGCCGCTGCGCGTCCAGCAGCACGGGGCGGGTGCTGCCCCATCCCACCAGGACCGGCTTGCCGGCCGGATCCCCGGAGACCTTGGGCGGCTTGCCGTCCTCCGCCAGGTAGGTGGCCATTTTCCGGAACCGCTTCTCCATCTGTGCTTTGCGGATCGATGGATCGGTGCTCACAAATCCCCGCTCATCGTGCTCCGACCCGCTGACCTTGAACACCGCCCCGCGCGTGCCGGGGATCAGGCGCGGGGAGATCCCGGTCTCGGTCACGGCGAACCGCTTGTAGCCGTCCCCGTTGCGCGAGAGGTCGTCTTCGCGGACCAGCGAGGACCGGTCGACGACGACGGGATACTGCTCGAAAAAGGACTGCGGCACCACCTTGCGGCCTTCGGACAGGTTGAGGTCGGTGAGGAAGAACACCGGACACTGGTACTTGTCGGCGAGGTTCTGCGCCTCGACCATCATCGTGTAGCACTCTTCCTGGGTCGCCGGCGCCAGCACGATCCGCGGAATCTCCCCGTGGCCGCCGTAGGCGACGAGGAACAGATCCGCCTGCTCGCTCTTGGTCGGCATCCCGGTCGATGGGCCGGCGCGCTGCGTGTCGACGATGACGATCGGGGTCTCCGTCACACCGGACACGCCGAACTCTTCGACCTTCAGCGACAGCCCCGGACCCGACGTCCCCACCATGCTGCGCACGCCGGCGACGGCGGCGCCGAGGGCGGCGCGGATCGACTCACGTTCGTTCTGCCCCTGCATGGTGCGGCCGCCGTACTTCGGCAGGTGCTCCTCCATGAACTCGAGGATCGCCGACGCGGGGGTGATCGGGTAGCCCGCGTAGTACCGGCAGCCGGCGGCAATGGCGCCCATGGCCAGGGCTTCATTGCCCGCGATCAGGAGGCGTGGATCGTCCACCGGCTGGACCTCGAGGCGGTACCCGACATCGGACCAACCCTGTGCCGCGAGGACAGCCTGTACGACCTCGACTCCCCGCGCGGCCGCCTTGAGGTTGAGGTCCACGATCTCCTGCCCCTTGCGCAGGAACCGTTCCTCCAGCAGCGCGCGCAGATGAGACACTTCCTTGTCAAACTCCAGCAGATGAAACAGCGCCCCGACCGGGATGATGTTCTTGACCACGTCCTTCTTCAGTTCGTCCCGGGCGATGTTGCGGGCGGGGATCGGGAAGACTTTGATCCCGCGGCGTTCCAGGTCGGCGGTGGGAATCTCCCCGGTGCTGCTGTCGTAGAGCAGCACCCCGCCGTCCTTGAGGGACTTCCCGTGGCGCAGCACGGTGTCGCGGTTGGGCTGGTCTTTCGCGTCGGGATTGCTGTCGAAGTCCAGCGCGATGAGGATGTCGATCGCGGCGTCCCCCCACGACACCGGCTGGTCGGCGGAGATCACCATCGGGTCGTACTGGTGCGCGCCGTAGATCGTCGACGCGTAGCCGCGTTCCATTTCCAGCACGTACAACCCGGCGCGGGTGAAGATGCGGCCGAGCACGTCGGTCACCGTCAGCACGCCGTCGCGCAACTGCACACCGCCGACCAGCAGCTTCAGGTTGTTGGTGATCACGAACCCAGTCCCTTCCTTTTTGATGGCACAGGCCTCTGGCCATGGACGTTCCAGAGGCCTGCCGCACACCGACGATGGCTGCACCACCCATGATAGCACAGCGGTCCGCAATGGCCAAACGACGGCGCGATGCCGCCCTGGGGGCGGAAGGAGGGCCCGCGCCGCGGCGAGAAAGTGCGGCGCGTGGAGCTGCGGGAACGGTACGAGGAAGATCTGTTCCTCGTCAAGGGCACTTTCGCTCGGGCCGCCGCCATCGCCCTCGCGGCGGCGCTGGTGGCCGTGCCGGCCTATGCACCGAAGTACGTCGTGTATATCGCCAGTCTCGTCGCCGTCAACATCATCATCGCGGTCGGATTGAACCTGCTGGTCGGCTATACGGGCCAGATTTCCCTCGGACACGCCGGGTTCGTGGCCATCGGCGCCTACGCCTTCGGCATCGTCGCCGCGCGCCTGCCCTGGGGAGCCGATCTCGCACATTGGGGGCTGCCCTGGCTGGCGGGATTCGTCGCCGCGGGCATCGTGGCCGGGGCCTTCGGGTTTCTGGTGGGGCTCCCCGCGCTGCGACTGACCGGTCCGTACCTGACGATCGCGACCCTGGGCTTCGGCATCGCCGTGCACCAGGTGCTGGTCAACTGGGAGTGGTTGTCGGGCGGACGCGCGGGGCTCTTCGTGCCGAAACTCGCCCTGGCGGGCTGGGAACTCAAAGAGCGCGAGCTGTACTGGATCGGGCTCGCCGCCGCCGCCGCGCTGACAGTGATCGCCTACCATCTGGTGCGCTCGTACGTGGGCCGCGCCTTCGTCGCGATCCGGGACAGTGACATCGCCGCGGAAGTGATGGGCGTGAACCTGACGACCTACAAGACGCTGGCGTTCGCCGTCAGCGCCGCCTACGCCGGGATCGGCGGCGCGTTGTTCGCGATGGTGGGCCGCTATCTGGAACCGTCGCAGTTCACACTGCTGGACTCCATCTACTACTTCAGCATGATCGTCGTGGGCGGCCTGGGCACCATCGCCGGCGGCGTGCTGGGGGCGGGACTGCTCACCGTGCTGCCGCTGGAGTTTTCCGGGTTCAAGCAGTGGCAGCCGGTCGTCTACGGCGCGGCAATCATTCTCGTCATGGCGCTGGAGCCCCGTGGCGTCTACGGGCGGTGGCTGAAGATCAAGCGCTGGTTTAAGACGTGGCCCTTCTAACCCTGACTAACGTTGGTGGTTGGTCGGCAGCCTTCAACGACCAACGACCAACGGCCATCGACCAACGGGTGTTCGGGTGACGCTGCTCGCCCAGTATGTGATAGGAGGCTTGGCCGCCGGGGGGCTGTATGCCCTGATTGCGCTGGGCATCGTGCTGCTGTACCGCACCTCGCGCATCCTCAACTTCGCGCACGGCGATCTGGCGACGTTCGGGACGTTCATCGCGTTCAGCCTGCTGGTCAGCTATCACTCGCCGTTTGCCATCGCCGTCGCGGGGGCGCTGCTGGCCACCGCCACCATCGGCGCGGCGTTCTACTTTCTCGTGCTGCGCCCGGCGCGCGAGGCCAGCCTGCTGGGCAAGATCGTCATCACCCTGGGCTTTGCGCTGGTGCTGCAGGGCGCCGCCACGCTGCTGTGGGGCACCGACACCAAGGTGCTGCCGTTCCCGCTGTCCGATACGAAGGTGTACCGGCTGGGCGGCCTGGTGATCAGCCAGATCAGCATCGGCAGTTTCCTGGTCGGGCTGGTATTGATGGGTCTGCTGTACGCGCTGGTGCAGCGCACGAAGCTGGGGCTGGCGATGCGCGCGGTCTCCCAGAACCTCGTCGCGGCCCAGGCGCTGGGCATCCCGGCCAGACGGATCTTCGCCCTGACCTGGGGGTTGGCGTCTGCGCTGGGCGCGACGGCCGGGATCTTGCTGGCGCCGGTCGCCTTTCTCGATCCCTCGATGATGCTGGACCCCTTCTTGAAAGGGTTCTCCGCCGCGGTCCTCGGCGGGATCGACAGCATGCCGGGGGCCGTCGCCGGCGGGCTGCTGCTGGGCGTCCTGGAGGCGGTCTTCGGCGGGTTTGTGGCGGTGCAGTTCAAGACGACGCTGGCGTTTCTCATTATCATCGCCGTGTTGATCGTCCGTCCCGAGGGCATGTTGGGCCGGGAGTACAAGCGCCGGGTCTGATGAGCCGGCGGGCGAGTCGAAAGGGTTCTGCGGCACGCGCGGGGTAGAGTTGAGGCGTCCGACACGGCGCGAGAGAGGTGACCTCAGATGAAGACAGTCAGCCGGATCGTGCTGGCGATTGCGCTTATGGCCGCGCTGTCCGCCGCCACGATGGCCCAGACGCAGGAACGCGGCGTCACCGCCACAGAGATCGTGATCGGTACCAGCCAGCCGCTGTCAGGTGGGGCGGCTTTTTGGGGCGTCCCGGTTACGGGCGGCATGGATGCCTGGATCAAGTTCATCAACGACGGGGGCGGCATCAACGGCCGCAAGCTTCGCCTGGTCGCCCTCGATGACGGCTATCTCCCCCCGCGGGCGGTGGTGAACGTGCGGGAACTGGTCGACCGGGTCGGCATCTTCGCCCTGGTCGGCCTGCTCGGCTCGGCCAACGCCTTCGCGGTGCGGGACTTCGTCGTCGAAAATCAGGTGATCTGGGTGAACCCGCTGGCCGACGCCAACATGTGGGCGGGGTTCCGCAACAAACGGTCGCTGTTCGTAACGTACGTCAGTTACGTCGATGAAGGGCGGCTGCTGACCGACTATGCGGCCAAGAATCTCGGGGTCAAGACGGTCGCCGTCTTCTACCAGAACGACCTCTTCGGCCAGAAAGGGCTGCTCGGCGTCAAACGCGGGGCGGCCGCGGCGAAGATCAAGGTCGTGGCGGCGGTCCCCTATGAGCTGACGGACCGCGAGTTCGGCGCGCACGCCGTGAAACTGCGCGAGTCAGGGGCCGACGCGGTCGTCATCTACGCGAACCCGACCGCGGGCGCGCTGGTCGTCCGCGGCATGACCCAGATCGGGTTCACCCCCAAGCTGCTCTCCACCTCGGCGCTGGCCGATCCGGCGATGTTCGCGCTGGCCGGGGACGCGTGGAACGGCGTGACGCTCGCCGCCTACTTCCCGCTGCCGGGCACCGATCCCAAAGTGGATGAGACGCTGGCCACGATCACGCGGATCAACCCGGCCCTGGCGCGGCAGCCGTTCAACGCCGTCGCGGGCGTGGCGTTCCTGGAACCGTTCCTGGAGGGCCTGCGCCGGGCGGGACCCAATCTGACGCGCAGCAGTTTCATTGCGGCGATGGAGACGCTGCGCAACTGGAATGGGAACGTCATTCGCGACGTGACCTTCGGCCCCGACCGCCGGCAGGGCATCACCAAACTCTACATCATCCGGTCGGAGAACGGCCGCTACATCCGACTGACACCCGACATCACGTATCCCGTGGTTTTCTAGTCCCGGTACCAACTTGAGCGCTGGTTGGTGGTGACTGCAGATATGTTACAGACCAAGTTGGTACGGGACTAGCGGCCCGGACCGAACGCATGGGGTGGGGTCGCCTGACCCCACCCCGCGGCCGCCACGGTGCAGGAACTCGCCCCGCAGTCCCCCAGTTCGAGCCTGCTGACGGTCGACGGTCTGAGCATCGCCTTCGGCGGCGTCTCCGCGCTGGTCGACGTCGCGCTGCACGTGCCGAAGGGTGCGCTCATTTCCGTGATCGGACCCAACGGTGCGGGGAAGACCACATTGTTCAATTGCATCTGCGGGCTGTACCGCCCCAACCGCGGGTCGATGGTCTTCGACGGCCGGCTGCTGGCAGGCCTGCGGCCGGATCAGGTCGCCCAGGCCGGCGTGGCGCGAACGTTCCAGAACATCGAGCTGTTTGGCGCCATGACCGCACTCGACAACATCCTGCTGGGACGGCACCTGCACTTTCGCGCGGGTGTCCTCCGCGCGGCGCTGGCCACGCCCGGATGGAAACAGGAAGAGATCCGCCACCGCGCACGCGCGGAGCAGATCCTCGATTTCCTGGACCTGCAGGCCGTGCGCGACAATCGCGTGGGCGACCTGCCGCTGGGACGCCAGCGGATGGTGGAACTCGGCCGGGCACTGGCGACAGACCCCACCCTGCTGCTGCTGGACGAACCATCATCGGGGATGACTGCCGAAGAGAAAGACGATCTGGTCTTTCGCATCAAAGACATCCGCGAGGAGATGAACATCACGGTGGTGCTCGTCGAACACGACCTGAAGCTGGTGATGGGAATCTCCGACCGCATCGCCGTGCTCGATCACGGCCTCAAGATCGCCGAGGGCACGGCCGTCGAAGTACAGCGGAACCCTGAGGTCGTGCGAGCCTATCTGGGAGATACACAGGAGCCGGGTAGCCGGGAAGCCAGGTAGCCTGGATGCCGGAGAGGGTCGCAATGCCGCTGCTGCGGGTCGCAAACGTCGAGACCGCCTACTACGGCCGGCTGACCGTGCTGCGCGGCATTTCGCTGCGCGTAGAGGAAGGCCAGATCGTCACCCTGCTGGGGAGCAACGGCGCGGGGAAGACCACCCTGCTGCGCACGATTATGGGACTGATCCCCGACCAGCCCGAGAAGGGATCGATCGAGTTTGCGGGGCGGCGCATCAACGGATGGGACCCCGACGACATCGCACGCGCCGGCATCGGGTACGTCCTGGAAGGACGCGGGATGTTCCCCGAACTCACCGTGGAAGAAAATTTGGCCCTCGGCGCCTACGTGCGGCCGGATGACGTCCATGCCGATCTGGTGCGGGTGACCGACCTGTTTCCCATTCTCGGCGAGCGGCGGCGGCAGCTGGCCGGCACGATGTCGGGCGGGGAACAGCAGATGCTGGCCATCGCGCGGGCCCTGCTGATGCGGCCGAAACTGCTGATGATGGACGAGCCCTCGTTAGGCTTGGCGCCGCTGCTGGTGCGGGAGATCTTCGCCACCATCCGGCGGATCAACGCCGACGGGACGGCGATCCTGCTCGTCGAGCAGAATGCGCACATGGCGCTATCGGTGGCGGACTTCGGCTATGTGCTGGAGAGCGGACGGCTGGTGCTGGAAGGACCGGCGGACGAACTGGCGGGCAACGCGAACGTGCAGGAACTGTACCTTGGGATTACGCAGGAGGCGTCCGTGAAGGGGTACCGGCGGTATCGCAGCCGCCGCCGATGGGCGTAGGGATCAGTCGCGGTAGAGGTCGGCGATCTCCGCGCCAAATTTCTCCATGATCGCCTTCCGCTTGACCTTCATCGTTGGCGTGACCTCTCCGTCCTCCTGATACAGCCGCTTGGGCAGCAGCGCAAACTTCTTCACTTGCTCCGGCGACGAGAGCGTCTTGTTCACGGCCTCGACCTCGGCCGTGATCAGCTTCCGAACCTGCGCGCTCTGCGACAGGTCGGTGTATGTCGTAAACGGCACCCGCCGTTCCTGCGCCCACTTGCTGACGTTGTCCTCGTCGATGACGATCAGCGCGGTGAGGTACTTCTTCCCATCGCCGATGACCACCGCGTCGTTGACATACGGGCTGAATTTCAGCTTGTTCTCAATGTACTGGGGCGCGACGTTCTTCCCATAGGCGTTGATGAAGATGTCTTTCTTCCGGTCGGTGATGCGCAGATTGCCGTCGCGGTCGAACTCCCCGATGTCACCGCTGTGCAGCCACCCGTCGACGACCGTGCGGGCGGTCTGCTCGGGATCCCGGAAGTAGCCGCAAAACACTCCTTCGCTGCGCACGAGGATCTCGCCGTCGGGGGCCAGCCGGACGTCGATGCCCGGGAGCGGTTTGCCAACCGTGGCGAGCCTGACGTTACCCACCGGGTGGGCGGTCGTCAGCCCCGATCCTTCCGTCTGCCCGTAGATCTCACGGATGTAGACGCCCAGGCCCCAGAAAAATCGCAGCACGTCGGGGGAAATGGGGGCGGCGGCGGACAGCGCGATGTGCGTGCGGTCGAGCCCGATCCGGTTGCGGAGCGGAGCCAGCACCGCAAGATGCGCGAGACGGTAGGCCATCCGCAGCCACAGCGGGACCGGGCGGCGTTCCAGCAGCGCATCGCCATACGCCCGTCCGATCCGGACGGCTTGGACGAACACCACGCGCTTCACCCAATCCGCGTCGCGCATCCCCAAGACGATGCCCGAGTGCAGCTTCTCCCAAATCCGCGGCACGGCGAAGACCAGCGTGGGCCGCACCTCGCGGAGGTTCTGGGGCACCGTATCGAGGTTCTCGGCGAAGTTCACCGTGTAGCCGCAGTACACGGCGATGGTCAGCGAGAACGAGCGCTCGGCGATATGGGCCAGCGGCAGGTAGCTCAGGACCTCGTCGTGTTCGGTGGCCGGGATGACCCTGGGCACGGCGGCGCGGAGTTCCCACAGGATGTTGCCGGTCGTCAGCATGACGCCCTTGGGCGGCCCGGTCGTCCCCGACGTGTAGATGATGTACATGAGGTCGTCCGGCGTGGCGGCGGCCAGGCGGTCGTCGACGGTGTGGGGATGCGTGCGCTCATGCTGCTCCCCTATCCGGAGGAGCTCGCCGAACATCGAGACCTGGGCGTCGGTGAACGTGCGCAGGCCCTCGGGGTCGATGACGATGATGCGCTCGAGCCGAGGGAGCGCGGTTCGGATCTCCAGGAGCTTGTCCAACTGCTCCTCGCCCTCGACGATGATGAAGCGCGCTTCAGAATGGGCCATGATGTACTGGACCTGCTCGGCGCTGTTTGTGGCGTAGATGCCGACCACGGTGCCGCCGGCGGCCTGCGTGCCGACGTCAGCGTAGAGCCACTCCGGTCGGTTCTCACCGATGATCGCCACCCGGTCGCCGCGCTCCAACCCAAGCGCGAGCAGCGCGTGGGCCACCCAGCGCACGTTTCGCGCGTAGTCGCTCCACGTGATGCGCCGCCAGATGCCGAACTCTTTCCGGCGCATCGCCACGCGGTCGTCAAGGCGCGCGGCCTGGGCGAAGAACAGCGCGGGAAACGTGTCGCGGAGTGCCGGCCGTACGTCGACGGTGGCCATGGGGGCCTATTACGAGGAGGGGACAATCCCCCCCTGCGTGGAAGGACAGGCCGACCTCCGGTGGAACATCCCACAACCGCCCTCACTGACCTCTTCTCTCTGCGCGGTAGAACCGCGCTGGTGACCGGCGGCTCGCGGGGCATCGGACTGGAGATCGCCGAGGGGCTCGGCGAGGCCGGGGCCCGGGTGGCGATTGTCGCACGCCGCGCACAGTGGCTGCAGGACGCCGAGACCCACCTGCGGGCGCGGGAACTCGAGTGTCTGGCCCTGATCGGCGACGTTACCAATCCTCCCGACGTCGCGCACGTCATCGACCGCGTGACAGGGGATTTCGGCACGATCGACGTCCTCGTGAACGCCGCGGGACGGACGTGGGGGGCGCCGGCCGCGGAGATGCCGCTGGACCGCTGGCAGGAGGTCATGGCGACCAATGCCACCGGGACGTTCCTGATGTGTCAGGCGGCAGGGAAGCATATGCTGGCGCACGGCGGCGGGCGGATCATCAATATCACCTCCGTGGCCGGCCTGGCCGGCGCGCCCGCGGAGATCTTTGATGCCATCGGCTACTCGGCCAGCAAAGGCGCGATTGTGGCCCTCACGCGCGATCTTGCTGTGAAGTGGGCGCGGCATGGGATTACCGTCAACGCGATCGCGCCGGGATTCTTCCCGACGCGCATGTCCGAGAAAATCATCGAACGGGCCGGCCGGCGGTTGACCGACCTCATCCCAATGGGCCGGATCGGGACGGGGGGCGAGTTGAAAGGGCTGGCGGTGCTGCTGGCGTCGGCCGCGGGGAGTTACATTACCGGGCAGGTGATCGCCGTCGACGGCGGGATGACGGCACTCTAGCCGGGGAACAGCGAACAGGGAACAGGGAGCGAGGACCGCGGGGCGCCATGCATGAAGCGGTGATCGTCGAGGCGGTGCGGACGCCGATCGGGAAGCGCGGTGGGGCGTTGAGCGACATCCGCGCAGATGCACTGCTCGCCTCCGTCCTGGCGGCGGTCGTCGAGCGGGCGGCCCTCGAACCCAGCATGGTCGAGGACGTCATCGCCGGCTGCGTCACCCAGACCGGGGAGCAGGGGGCGAACGTCGCCCGGGTGGGTGCGCTGCTGGCGGGACTGCCCGTCGAGACCGCGGCGGCGTCGGTCAACCGCCAGTGTGGGAGCAGCCATCAGGCCATCCACTTTGCCTCGCAGGCAATCCGCAGCGGGGACGCCGGCGTCGTCATCGCCGCGGGCGTGGAAAGCATGAGCCGGGTCCCGCTGGGATCTGATTACGGGACGTGGCATCCCGAGCTGCTGGAACGTTACCCGCTGGTACACCAGGGGCTGGCCGCAGAGATGCTGGTCGAGCGCTATGGGCTGACGCGGGACGAGTGCGATCGCTACAGCCTGGAGAGCCACCGCCGGGCCGCCCGGGCGACCGACGAAGGATACTTCCGGCGAGAGATCCTGCCGCTGAAAGACAGCGGTGGCAACATCGTGACGGTGGATGAGGGTATCCGACGGGATACATCACTGGAAAAGCTGGCACTACTGCCGCCCGCCTTTCAGGCGGACGGCTGCATCACGGCAGGCAACTCCAGTCAGATCAGCGATGGCGCGGCCGCACTGCTGCTGATGAGCGATCGGAAAGCCCGGGACGTGGGCCTCCGGGCCCGCGCGCGCATCGTCGCCCAGACGGTGCTCGGCAGCGATCCGGTCATCATGTTCACGGGCGTCGTCCCGGCGACGCGGCGCGTCCTGGAACGCGCCGGTCTGCGACTGGACCAGATGGATGTCGTGGAGATCAGCGAAGCATTCGCCCCGGTCGTCCTGGCCTGGGCGGCGGACCTCGAACCCGACATGTCCCGCGTGAATCCCAACGGGGGCGGCATCGCCTTGGGCCATCCCGTCGGCGCGTCTGGGGCGCGGTTGATGACTTCGCTGCTTCACGAGCTCGAGCGCACCGGCGGCCGCTTCGGTCTGCAGGTCGTCTGTATCGGCTGGGGGATGGCCACGGCGACCGTGATCGAGCGCCTGTAGATGCAGGTTTCCCGCATCGAGATCCCCACACCGTTCCCCGTCGGACCGGTGAACGCGTATCTCCTGACCGGCGACCCGCTTACCCTGGTCGATGCCGGGCCGAAGGGCGCCGCCAGCCAGGCGGCGATCGACGCCGCCGTGACCGGGGCCGGCCGGCACCTTACCGACCTCCGCCGCATCATCATCACGCACGGCCACACGGATCACTTCGGAGCGGCCGAGTCGCTGCGGCAGCTGAGCGCGGCCGAGGTCTTCGCCCACGAAACGGAGCGCCCGAAACTGGCCGGGGACCGGTGGGTCGCGGATCACCTGGTGAAGTTCTTCCACGAAGCCGGCATGCCGGAGTCATTCTTCGCCGCGTTCAGCCGCATGGTCGATGCCTACCGGGTGTTCTTCGATCCCCTGGTCACTTTTTCGCTGCTGGCCGACGGAGATACGCTGCCCCTGGGCGATGAGCGCCTGCGCGTCCTGCACACGCCCGGCCACTCGCAGGGCCATCTCTGTCTGTACCACGATGACGGGATCCTCATCGCGGGTGACCTGTTGCTGGAAGAAGTGAGCCCGAATCCTATCGTGGAGTTCTCGCCGGACGGCCGCCGCCAGACGACCCTGCCCCACTACCTGCACTCGCTGCGGCGGGTGCTGCTGCTGAACTGCGATCTGGCCTACCCGGGGCACGGGGAACCCATCACCAATCCGGGCAGCCGGATCCGCGAATTGATCGCCCACCACGAGCAGCGAAAGGAAGAAATCGCCGCGCGGCTGGGCAAGACGCCCAGGTCCCTGGTGGAACTGACCCAAGAGCTGTACCAGGGATTGGATGACCTCAATTTGATGCTGGCCCTGTCCGAAGTCATCGGGCACCTCGACCTGCTGGCGGAGGAAAAGCGCATCGCCACCTCCACCAAGCGGAGCGTCCTGATGTACCGTGGGAAATAGCCGCACGGCGCCGAACATCCCAGCCATGCCGTCAGCCCTTCCCGCCCGGCGCGCGACGATCACCGGCCTCGGGGCGTACGTGCCCCCGACGGTCCTCACCAACGACGATCTCGCCGTTCGGTTGAACACGTCGGACGAGTGGATCACGACCCGCACCGGGATCAAGCGCCGCCATCTCGCAGGACCGGACCAGGCCACGTCGGATCTGGGGATCATTGCGGCCCGCAATGCGCTGGCCGATGCCGGCCTCACTGCCCAGGACCTGGATCTGATCGTGGTGGGCACGGCGACGCCGGACATGATCTTCCCCTCCACGGCCTGTGTCCTGCAGGCGGCGCTCGGCGCGTCGGGCGCGGGCGCCTTCGACCTGCTGGCGGCCTGCAGCAGTTTCGTCTACGGCCTGAACGTGGTGAGCGGATTGATCGGGGCCGGGCTGATCTCCACGGCGCTGGTGGTGGGCGCGGAGACGCTGACCCGGCTCGTGGACTGGGACGATCGCCGCACGGCGGTCCTGATCGGCGACGCTGCGGCCGCGGCGGTCGTGCAGCCGGCCGCGGGGGAGGCGGGAATCTACAGCCGCGTCGTCGGCGCGAACGGGGCGGCGGGAGACATGATCAAGCTGCCCGCCGGCGGGTCGCGGATTCCGATGAGCTCGGAGGCCATCGAGCGGAACCTGCACCGGGCCTATATGGACGGCCAGGCGGTGTTCAAGCTGGCGGTGAGGACGATTCCCGGCCTCATCCGCACCGCGGTGGCGGACGCCGGCTGGACGCTGGACGAGGTGGATCTCGTCGTGCCGCACCAGGCAAACCTGCGGATCATCGACGCGATGGCCGATCAGCTGGGCATTGCGATGGACCGGTTCATAGTGAACATCCAGGAGTACGGCAACACATCGGCGGCCAGCGTGCCGCTCGCGCTGTACGAAGCCAGGCAAGCCGGCCGGGTGCACGACGGCGACCGGCTTGTGCTGGCGGCGTTCGGCGGCGGCTTCACGTATGCCGCGTGTACGATGCGGTGGGGGAGGTAGGCGGCGATGGGAGCTCTGAAGTTCGTGTTGTTCGTCGCGGCGCTGGGCATTCTGCTCTGGCGCACGGTGCAGATCGAGCGCGAAGCCGGCCGGCGGGAGGCCACGTGGCGATTTCGCGGAGGCAACTCATTTCTTGTCGGACTCGCGATCTTTATCGCGATCAGCGTCCTGCTGCTTGGGTTCGGTCAGGTCCCGGCGGGGGCGCGCGGCGTCGTGCTGCGGTTCGGGGCCGTGACCGGCGAGATCAAAGACGAGGGAATCTACTTCATCACGCCGTGGGTCGAAACCGTCGAGGTCATGTCGGTGCAGACTGAGGCGTACGAGGCCGAGGCCGAGGCGGCGTCGTTTGACCTGCAAGACGTGCGCACGAAGGTCACGCTCAACTACTCGCTGGACCCCGCCGACGTGGCCACCGTCTACCGCACGCTGCGGCGCGAGTACGTCAGCCGCATCATCAAACCGGCGGTGCAGGAAGCCGTGAAAGCCAGCACCGCCAAGTTCAAGGCCGACGAACTGATCACCAGGCGGGAAACGGTGAAGGAGGCGATCCAGCGCGTGCTGGCCGACCGGCTGGTTTCCCACGGGATTCACGTCGATGCTTTGAGCATCACCGACTTCGCGTTCAGCGAGGAGTTCACCAAGGCGATCGAGGCGAAGGTCACCGCGACCCAGCGGGCGCTGGAAGCGCAGCAGAACCTGCAGCGCGTGAAGTTCGAGGCCCAGCAGGCGATCGAGCGCGCCAAGGCCGAGGCGGAATCGCTGCGGCTGCAGCGCCAGAACATCACGACCGAGCTGATCGAGCTGCGGCGGATCGAGGCGCAGGTCAAGGCCATCGACAAGTGGAACGGCCAGATGCCTCAGTTCGTGGGCGCGGGCGCGCCCGTACCGATCCTGGATCTGTTTAACACGAAAGGGCGCTGAAATCGGGAACCGGGAACGGGGAACCGCCTGGAAAATCAGGGCTTCCGGACGGTCGGACCCCTCGACTGTCGGCTCAGCAGGATACCCAGAGGTCCGACTTCGACCGGGACGCCATTGCGGTAGGCAATCGCCTGGCCTGAAAAGGGCGAGACCCGCGCGCCGGGCAGGATGATTCCGACCAGGTTCAGCGGGTCGGCAACGGTGACGACCACCGCGTCGTTGTCGTCGGACAGGCGGCGCACCGCGCGCATCGCGTCGACGGCCTCGGGCAGCGCGAACTGTTCGCCGACGAACCCGGCCACAAACCGTCCCCCACGGATCTCCCCGCGCGCTTCCCAGCGGCGGTAGATCGGCAGCAGGGTCCGCCAGGGCGGCGCGATGCGTTCTCTCGCCAGTAGATCGCGGAAGACGATCCCGTAGCGGCGCAGCAGTTGGCGTGCGATCGCCTCATCGCGCTCCTCGCGGCTGGCGTCCTCGGCCGGCTGCCACAGCGCCCAGCGGCCGACCGGCAGCGACCGACCGTGCGTGCGGGATCCGGTCATCGCGCGCATCCGCCGGCGGGCACGCTCGCGAACGCTGCCGTGCAGCAACTGCCGCAGCCCCGCCACCCCGTCCCCGCTCACGGCGCCGCGCGAGACCAGTTCCCACAGCGCGTCCTCAACTTCGGACGGCATCCGCCGCGTGCCCTTCACGACATCAGGCATGAAGGAGGCGCCGCGGTCGGCCAGAAAGCGGGCCACCTCGACGGCCGCAGAGGACGCGCCGTCGAGCACCTCGCCAGGTCCGGGTGGACGATGCAGGAAGAACGGCAGATCGTCCCGCTGCACGAAGGCCAGCGGCGAACTGCGCCCCGGCGCCTGCCGGCGGCGGGCGCGGCGGGGTTCGGCGGGTTCTTCGGAATCCCCGGCGCCGTTGGCGGTCAGGCGGCCCCAGGTGACCGCGCCGGACAGCGTGAGGTACTCGAGGTCGGCCGGATCGTACAGCCGCACCCGGGATGGAAGGATGTGCTCCTCCCACGACGGCGCGGGCAGCTCGAGCCCCTGCAGCTGCCGGATGATCGACAGCACGCCGTCACGCCCATGCAGCTGCGTGCCCGGCTGCAGATGCTGCCAGCGGAGCAAGAACCGCATCAACCCGGCGGGCTCGACCGCTTCAATCTCCCGCCGCAGCCGGCCTACCGTGAGGCGGTGGATGCGTGCGAGCAGCCGCCGCTCGCACCACTCGATGTCCTCGCCGTCACCGGCCTGGTAGCCGCCGGCGGGCGTGAAACGCCCGCGCAGCACGATGCCGGAGCCTTCCAAAGCCGCCAAGGCAATCTCGACATCGGATCGGCTCAGGCCGATCCGTCCGGCGAGGCTGGTCGCGGTGACCGGTCCGGTGCAGGAGATCCATCCCTGCACGATGGCCCGGACCGCATCAGCGCTGCCCAGATCGGTATTGCCGGACCGCGCCAGCGGAAATGTCAGCTCGGGCGTGAACGTCGCATCAGGCACCGCCGCCCGAACCAGTTCCAGACGTTCCGCGGCCACCAGCGCTCGGTGCTCCCACCCGGTCGCATCACGCCATGTTGCCCAGGTGGCCCGGCCTCCGGCGATGAGCTCGTCGGCCAACGCAGTCCACGGCTCCACATCGGTGTCTGGGAGCACACCGACCGTGAGCAGGTGATCGTGCAATTCGTCGGGATTGCGCGCGTCCGGCCAGGCCTGCGTGCGGACGTCGTCGATGGCGGCCTGATCGAGCGCCCCCACGCCCTTCGCCAGATCCGGATCCGTGCGCCGCAAGGTCACCGCGCGCGCCCGCCGCTCCTCCAGCGGGGCGTCATCCAGGAACGCATACGGGTTGGCATTGAGGATCTCGTGCGACATCGCTGACGGGACGGGCGTCTCCACGGCGACGGTGCGGATTTCGCGTCGCTCGATGCGCGCGGTGATGTCGATGAGGCTGTCCAGATCCATCGCCTCGTGCAGGCAGTTGAGGACCGTCTCGTTGACCAGCGGGTGATCGGGCGGGACGACAGGCCCGGCGTGGTTGTCCTGGCACTGCACCTGCTCGGGGAACACCGCGGCCATGAGGTCTTCCGCCCGCATCCGCTGGATGGGCATCGGCACGCGCCGCCCGCCCGCAAACCGCAGGAGCGCCAGGAACCGGTTGGCGTTCCAGCGCCAGCGGTTCGTGAACATCGGCGACGCCAGCAACGCCTGGATCAGATCCTCGCGCGCCGTGGCCGGCCGGACGAAGGCGAACACGCTCTCTAATGGGAAACTGTGCTGCTCGCCCAGCGAGAGCACGACCCCGTCGTCGGTGGCCGCCGCCTGGAGTTCGAAGTCGAAATTCACGCAGAACCGCTTGCGCAGCGCGAGGCCCCAGGCGCGGTTGACCCGGCCGCCGAACGGGGTGTGCAGCACGAGTTGCATGCCACCCGCTTCATCGAAGAACCGCTCGGCCACGATCGTCTCCTGGGTTGGCACCGTCCCTAACACGGCGATCGTCTCGCGTACATAGGCGATCAACTGTTCCGCCCCGGCGCGGTCAAGCGCGGCGTGTTCGAGGAGCCAGGCGATTGTGGTTTCCGGATCGTGCAGCCCGTCGGCGATCCGCTGTCGCAGGGCCGAGACCGCCTGCGACAGTTCGGCGGTGCGCGCGGGCGCTTCGCCCACCCAGAATGGGACCGTGGGCGGCGCGCCGTGCGCGTTTTCCACCCGTACGCGGCCGGCCTCGAGGCGGCGGATCTTCCACGACGTGTTGCCCAACAGAAAGATGTCGCCGGCCTGACTCTCGATCGCAAAGTCCTCGTTCACTTTCCCCACGAACGTACCGGCGGGCTCCTCGATCACGTCGTAGTCCGCCGTGTCGGGAATGGCCCCGCCGGAGGTGATCGCAGCCAGCCTGGCCCCCCGCCGGCCCCGCAGCACCCCATGGACCTGATCACGGTGCACAAATGCTCCGGCCCGTCCGCGGCGGCTGGAGAGGCCTTCGGAGAGCATCTCCAGCACCTGGTCGAATTCCTTGCGGGTCAGGTCCCGAAACGGATACGCCCGCCGGACCAGACTCCAGAGGTCGTCCTCCGTGATCTCACCGCTGGCCGCGATGGCAACGATCTGCTGGGCGAGGATGTCCAGCGGTTTGGCGGGCATCACCACCCGGTCCAGCTCCGCGGCGCGCGCCGCCGCAACGGCCGCCGCTGACTGCATCAGTTCATCGCGTGTCAGCGGAAAGATGACGCCTTTGGGTGTCGCCCCCAGCCAGTGCCCGGACCGCCCGATCCGCTGCAGCAAGGTCGCCAGTGCGCGGGGGGCGCCGAGGTGGCAGACCAGTTCCACGTGCCCGATGTCGATCCCCAACTCCAGCGAGGCCGTGGCCACGACGACGGGCACCTCGCCCGTCTTCAGCTTCTGCTCAGCGTCCAGCCGGGTGCGCCGGGACAGACTGCCGTGGTGCGTGGCGACACGACCCTCGCCGAGCCGGGTCGTCAGCTGGTGGGCAACCTTCTCCGCCAGCCGCCGCGTGTTTACGAAGACAAGCGTGGTGCGATGCTCGCGGACCAACGCCGCCAGCCGGTCGTAGACTTCGGCCCACAGTTCGTGCGTGGCGATCGGACCCAGGGGCTGGCCGGGAACGTGGATCGACAAATCCCACTCCCGGCGATGGCCGACGTCCACAACGGCGCAGTCGGGCGATCCGTCCGCGCTGAGGCGACCTGCGCCCACCAGCAGCTGGGCGATGGCTTCGATCGGCTTCTGGGTCGCGCTGAGCCCGATGCGCTGGCACCGCCTGCCGGTCAGCGCATCAAGCCGCTCCAGCGACAGCGCCAGGTGCGAGCCGCGCTTGTCGCCGGCCACGGCGTGGATCTCATCGACGATTACGGTGCGCACCGTGCGCAGAAACTGCCGGCTGCGCTCCGCGGTCAGCAGGATGTAGAGGGACTCGGGCGTCGTGATCAGGATGTGCGGGGGGCGGCGGATCATCAGGGTGCGCTCGCGCGCCGGCGTGTCGCCGGACCGGACGAGCACACGGATCTCCGGGAGGTCCGTCCCGGCGCCGGCGGCCGACGCCATCTCGCGGATCTGCTGCAGGGGCTGCTGCAGGTTCTTTTGGATGTCGTTGCCCAACGCTTTCAGGGGAGAAATGTACAGGACGGTCGTCTGGTCGGGCAGCGGACCCGACGCGCCGGCTTTGAGCAGTTCGTTGATCGACCACAGAAACGCCGCCAGCGTCTTGCCGGAACCGGTGGGAGCGGCGATGAGAGTATCGCGGCCCTCGGCGATGCGCGCCCAGCCCTGTACCTGCGGGGCGGTGGGCTCGCCGAGCCGTTCAGCGAACCATTTCGCAATCAGCGGGTGGAAATTCGTCAAATCCATCGGTCACCGTTCGGGGTGTGTTCCTCTATTGTGGGACTGTTCGGCACGGCCTGTCCATATAGACGTCAGAAGGGTAGTGGGTCGATCTGAATAGCCGCGGCGGCGGTTGTGCTCGGGGGCGGCCCCTCGCGTCGAGTCGGGCGGCTCGGATTGTCACTGCAGGCCTCACGTTCCCTGCCGCGCTCGCCTGCCAAGCTGTAGCTACGGATCACGACGGTCTCTTCCGCTGACCGCGACATCGGTGCGGCGATCCTCTGCTTCACGGCCTGCGAGATGGTGGCCGCCCTCCAATCTCCGCTCGGTGGCCGCCCCACTCGCCCGCCATGCCCTCTGATCGTTCCCGAGCAAAGAAGACCAATTACGGTTCGCCAGCGCCCGTCCATCCGGCCATTTGCAGAGCGCTCGCAAACTTCTGACGGTACAGCCTTTGCCTTCCCTGAGCCGGAAAGTCGATGGCCTCAGTATTAACGATGTCAAATCCCTCCCGCTTGAGCCGCAGAGTACACGCCTTATAGACAGGAACTGAAACTAGAATCACCTTGGCGTTCTTGTGGGCATTGCGTAATGCTGCAAGCCTTCGGACGAGCTCGGGAAGCGCGGATCGAATCTTTCGAACTTTCTCAGACTGACCAATCTTTCCCAAAGGTTCCTCTAAAGCGTCGAGAAGCAAGAAACCATCCTCTTTGAACCGCTGTAGAAAGTGCTTCTTCCTTGCTCGGAGCGTTCGCGCATCAGAATATCTCTGAGCGTACAAAACCTTCATTGTCTCCAGAAATAGACTGTCCCCTCTCCACACGTCCTCAAAGTAGAAGTACCTCGAGGAGTCTTTCGGGGGGGACTCCGCGACGAGGAGATAGCGGATCTTGGCCGGCACGTACTTTCTCCTGGCCTCTTCACGTGCGGAAATCGAAGGCAAGTAGTTCGCTGCGTTCTCGGAAACAACGTCTAGTGGGATCGAAACACGGATTTCATCGTAAGGTACGCTCGGAACACGGCGGTTCTTATCGCTTTCCTCGAGATCTGTTGCAATGATGCCGTGCCGTTCGAGGAGGGCCACATCATCATGAACGTTCTTCAGATCTCGTCCCGCGAGCTTGGCAAGTTCGTAGATGGATGCAGGCCTGTGCTTTCGGATTAGCGCAAGCAATCGCACCCGCTCCGGAGTCAACAGGGTTCTTGCCGCCTCAACACTGGCGAAAAAGGTGCCTTCTCTCTTAGGCGCAGTTCGACCCTCCTCAGCCGCCCTATAAGCGCGCTTGAAATCCTCAAGCACGCCTTGGACACTCTTGATTCGAATCTCAAGGACTCTCATGGCTTGTCTCCCTTGTCTCTGACTCGTTGGACGTCATCCAGGAAATCACCAACTAGGCTGTCGACGTCTTCAAAGTCGTAAGGACGCTCTTTACCCTGCAACTGCTTATGGTGGCCTTTTCCGGCGTGAACGTCGTACAACACATCCGGGTCTGCTTGCCCCGGGGGAATGTGCACCAATCTGTACTTGACGCCCTCAGGATACGTGACGGATCTGGGGACCTGCCAGACGACCGCCTCAATTATCCCGCCCTCATGATCGGTGATCTTTTCGTGCAGTAAGAGCTTGGCTCTCCGACGCAATGTGGCTCCTGCCTGGCTCCGGTTGCAGCCTGTTTCTCGGCAGCAATATATGGCATATTATACCACATGTGGGGCCGGGGCAGCCGCGGCCGGAGGGCTGAGCTCTGGATTCTCAGAAGGCGGATTCGCGGTCGAGGATGCCGAGTTCGCGAGCGCGGCGGTCGGCCGCGGTGAAAATCGCCAGCCCGATCGCCAGCCAGACGGCGGTGGACGCGGCCAGCAGCAGCAGCACCTGCGCATCCGTGGCCCACGCGAACGAGCGCAGGGCGCCGGGGCCGAGCAGGCCGCGGCGCATCGCCTCCAGCCACCACGTCAGCGGAATCCCCTGCGCGATGACCTGCAGGAATCTGGGCAGCACGGCGAGCGGAAACACGGCGCCGCAGAGCAGATACAGCGCTGCGCCGACCGCTTCCGGCATCCGCCAGGCTTCCCCGGAGATCATCATCGCGGCGCTGACGATGACCAACCCCAGCGCGATGATCGCGACAATCCCCAAGACAAAAGCGACCAGCGCGTACGGGAGGTGCATCGTCGCCAGCCCCATCGGGATCTTCAGCACCCAGCGGCCAAACAGCAGGGTGATGAGCATCGCCGCCGACGCGGACGTGGCCTGGGCCAGCGCCCGTCCCACCAGGTAGGCGCGATACGGGATCGGCGACGTATAGACGTACCTCAGCGTGCGCCAGTGTTCGCGGTCACTGATGATGCTCCACGCCATGCCCTGCATGCCGTTGACGATGAACGGCCAGAACGCGGTCCCCACGATGAAGAACCCGAGGATCGGGCCCTGCCGTACCCGGGCCACGACGAAGAACATGAACACCAGGATCAGCGCGCTGCCGAGCGGGCGGGCAATAGAGTAGATGAAGAACAGCAGCGGATCGGTCCAGTTGCTCTCGATCTGCCAGCCCAGCCAATACGAGACCCGCAGGGTCGTCCACCAACGAGCTAGACGGCTCCCTCGTTTCATGGACATCTCGTCCCGAATGCGGGAACGGGGAACAGGGAACAGGGAACAGGCATACTTAGAAATGACCTAATCAGGTCATTGTGCATCTGATGGGTTGGTGTTAGGGTGAGCAATGTTATGCAATCTGGGCACCAACGGGAAAGCATGCACGCCCCTTTCGAAAACCTCACTGTCTGGCAACTTGCACATTCTCTAACCATAAAAGTGTACCGCGCAACTTCAGAGTTTCCGACTACTGAGCGCTATGGGCTTACGTCCCAGCTTCGCCGGGCTGCCGTGGCCGTCGCTGCGAACATGGTCGAAGGCAACGCTCGGGATCACATTCGTGAATACGTGCAATTCTGCAATGTCGCAAGATCATCGGCGGCGGAACTGAAGTACCTCCTTAGACTGTCCCTCGATCTAGGACTCATCGGTTCAGGAACCTTCGATTCATTGTATTCCGAGTACAATCAGATTGGAGCAATGCTCTACTCCTTAGCTTCGAAGCTCAAACAAAGAATCTGATTAGCCTTTCACTGTTCCCTGTTCGCTGTTCCCTGTTCCCGTAGTCAGAATCTCAAACTCAGGCGCCCCTCGCGCCGGGCGAGGTATTCCATCTTCCTCAGCGACACCCTCGCCACCACGATGAACAGCACGGCCAGTCCGGCGAGAATTCCTAACTCCCAGCGCAGCGAGAGCAGCCCCGGGTGCGTGGTGGGGAAGAGCAGTTGGCGCATCGCATCCAGCGCGAGGGTTAGTGGGATCAACGACGCGCCCATGCCGACCCAGAACCCCAGGGCGCTGACCGGGAAGTAGAATCCCGACACGAGGAAGACCGGCTCCATGAACAGGTTCGCCGTGTGCCACGCCTCGCGGCCCCACAGCAGGAACAGGCTGGCGAACGTGACGCCCAGCCCATACAGCGCGACGATGGCCACGGCAAACACGAGCAGAAACAGCGGGATCTGCACCAGTGTGTAGTCGACGTGGAAGAGCCAGGAGCCCAGCAGCACGATCGCCACGGCCCGCACCAGCGTGCCGATCATCCCGCCCAACGACATGCCGAGCAGAATCGCCGGGACGCCGCAGGGCACGACCATGTACAGTTCCAGATTCCCGCCCTGTTTGTCCCAGTAGAACTGCGCGGCCATGCTCCACATCACGTTCAGCCAGAACGCGGTCGTGGCGCCGCCCATGATCACGTAGCCGACGAACCGCTCCGGCGCGCCCAGCGCTTTGTAGACGTAGACAAAGGCGATCGTGCCCAGCAGCGGCAGCACCGTATCGTAGAACAGCCACGACCGCTCGCGGTTGGCGCCGATGATCCGCGGGTACGACCGGCCCAGCATGGCACGGATCGTCCGCGCGGCACCGCGGGCGGGGACGATCGCCGCCATGCTCACGAGGCGCCCCTCCGCTCGTCGGCTTCTTCCAGACGCTGCCCCACGATCTGCACGAAGACTTCCTCCAGCGTGGGCGCGACCTTCTGCAGCGAGAAAATCCTGCGCTGATGCTCGGCCAGCGCCTGCACGACCGAGGCGATCGCGCCTTCCTCCTTCAGCTCCAACCGCAACTCGCTCTTGCCGTCCAGCGCCCGCACGTCGGCGCGGTCCACCCCGGGCACCTCGCCCAGCCACGCGCTGCCGTTCAGCGGCTCGGTGGTGAGCACGAAATAGCTGCCGCCCGCCGTCCGCCGGCGCAGCTCCGCGGGCGTGTCGCAGGCAACGATGCTGCCTTTGTGGATGATGGCCACCCGGTCGCAGAGCTCTTCCGCTTCATGCATGTAGTGTGTGGTGAGCAAGATGGTCCGGCCGGGCTTCTCGCGGACCCACTCTTTGATGTACGCGCGGATGTCGCGCGCGGCGGCCACGTCCAACCCCACCGTCGGCTCGTCGAGAAACAGGACTTCCGGATCGGGCAGCAGCCCGCGGACCATATTCATTTTCTGGCGCATCCCCGTCGACAGCGCACTGACCCGGCGATGCCGCTCGTCGAAGAGGCCGACAACGTTCAGCAGGTCATCGATCCGCGCCAGCGCGGGCCTGGTCGGCAGGCCGTAGAACTGGCTGAACATCCACAGCTGTTCGCGTACGGTGAGCAGCCCGTAGCCTGAATGCTCGCCGCCGGACACCATCGAGATGCGCTCGCGCACGGCCTGTGCCTGGGTAGCGACGTCGAGACCCACGACCCTGGCCGTCCCCGACGTCGGCAGCAGCAGCGTGACGAGTACCTTGATCAGGGTGGTCTTGCCGGCGCCGTTGGGCCCCAGAAGCCCGAAGAGTTCGCCCCCCGGGACGGTGAGGGTGATACCGTCCAGCGCGACGACGGGGGCGCCTTGGGGGTTGTGCTGTGACTTCTTGGTCCGGTAGGTGCGGACCAAATCTTGGGTTTCGATCGCCGGCGATGACATCACGATCGCGCGCCTGCGGCCTTCGCCGCCTGGTTCCACTTCTTGGCCAGCTCGTCCCGCCGGGGCCGGTAGACTTGGGAGAAGAAATCGTCGGGATGCTCCAGCACGGCGCGATCGTACCGCCGCACGATGTCGACGGCTTCGTTCCAGGCGTCGCGGAATGTGCCGGCAAAGCGCTGCACGACCTGGCGCGTGAAATCCTCGGGCGTCTGAATCTCGCCGCCGATCGTAAACAGCAACTCGCCGCCGGCGTTCACCCGGTAGGCCTTGTCTTCCCCCAACCGGTACTCCGCAAAAGTCGCGGCGTACTTCTTCGGCTTGGTGGGCCCGGACTTGCCAGATTTGAACCCGCGCTTGGCGGCCGCAATGTAGATCGCCCGGTTCAGTCCCCACGACTTCGCCGAGGCCAGCGGCAGCCCGAGCAGCTGTGCACGGGCGGCCTGCAGGGTGGCCATGACCTGAAAACGCCCGACTCCGGTTGCCATGGGCTGATTATATGACAACGGCGGGAACGGGAACCGGGAACAGGGACGTGCTCCCGCGAGGTGTTTGGTGGCTCCGCGCGAACACTAGAGAGGCCATGAGGCGCTACATGCTCGTAGTTGTCCTGCTGCTGCTGGCGATCCTCAGCACCCCGGTCTGGGCGAAGTCCTACGACCATCCCCTCATCGACATCACCTTCCGGCTGCTGCCCAATGGCACGGCGGACGTCCGGGAAATCCGCAGCTTCCGGTTCAACGGTGAGTTCTCGTGGGCCGACCTGCACAAGGACACCCGCGGTCAATATGGGACCTACGACGTCATCTATGACGGTGTGTGGGATGCGGATACGAATCAGCCGCTGCGGTTCGAGCGCTCCAGCGAGGGGCACGAGCGCATCGTGAAGTGGTATTACTCCGCGGAGGACACGACCAAACGCTTCCTGATCCGATACCGGATCCTCGATGCCGTGCAGCGGTACTCGGATGTCGCGCAGTTCTACTGGCAGGCGGTGGAAGGCGACCATGCGCCGATCGACAATGTGCGCATCACCATCATCCCGCCGCAGCCCAGTCCGACGTTGTTCAAGGTTTTCATCCACAGCGCCGCCGCTCCGGGAGACCTCAACATCGCCGGCGATTTCAGCCGCGCTACGGTGACCCAGTCGGACATTCCAGGCACCAGCTTCGTTGAGGTCCGCGCGCTGCTCGATCCCGCCCTGTTCCCGCAGGTGCCCACCAGCAGCCGCGAGACCCACGAGAGCCTGCTGGCGGATGAGAAGCACCAGGCCGAGCGCACGCTGAACGAAGGGTCCCGGGTGACACGGATCTTTCTCTACGGCCTCGGCGGGTCGGGACTGCTGATGGTGCTGCTGGTCGCCGGTCTCATCGGAACGTACCTGCGCTACGGCCGGGAGCCCCAGGTCACCTACCAGGCCCCGTACGAGCACGATGCCCCCCGGCAGCTGCCGCCTGCGGTGGTACCCGCGATTCTCTCGCAGGGTGATGTCCAGACGTCCGCGATGTCCCGCGGATTTGCCGCGACCCTGCTGGAAGCCGCCCGGCTGGGCTACCTGACGATCGCGGAACGCGAGGACGAAGGCCTTCTGGGAACCGGCCTCCTGCGGGGGACGAAGCTGGTGTACACGCTGACGAACAAAGGACAGGACCTGTTCACCAACGTCAGCCCGCCGCACAAACCCGGCGAGCGTCCGCTGGAATCGTTTGAGGTCGAGGTGCTGGCGGCGGTCTTCACGGAGGCGGGCGACGGCCGCGCCGCGACCAGCGACCAGATTGAGGCCTGGGGGAAGAAGATCAGGGGGCGCAAGAGCAACTATCTGATCTTCGTCGAATCGTGGGGCCCGAAACTCCGCAAATGGTTCGAAGGCCACTTCTTCAAGCTCGACGACAAGTCCAGCGAACGCGCCAAAGGCATCTTCATCGGAGTGACCGTCGCGGTCATGGTGATTGCCGGAGTCCTCGGCGTTGGATTCTCCTTGATCGTCGCCATCCCGCTGGGGATCGTCCTGATCGCCATCGCCGCCAAGGCGCTGTCCCGCCGCACCCCGGAGGCCGCGCTGGAGGTGAAGCGGTGGGATGCCTTTGCGCGCTTCATGTCCGACTTCTCATCCTTCAAAGACGCCGGCCCGCAGGTGCTGCCGCTGTGGGAACACTACCTCGTCTATGCCACCGCGCTGGGCGTGGCCGACCGGCTGCTGGCCAATCTCAAGCTGGTCGCCACCGAACTGAACACGGCAATCGCGGTCCCGATCTGGTACCAGGGCGCGTCGATGCGCGACGGGCTCGGCACCGCGTCGATGGTGAGCTCGATGGAATCGCTGACCAGGTCGTTCAGCAACTTCCAGAGCCTGGCGCGGTCGCTGTCCTCGTCAAGCAGCAGCGGTGGGGGCTTCAGCAGCGGCGGCGGAGGCGGCGGGGGCGGCGGCGGCTCGAGCCATGCCGGATAAACGTCGAACACGCGAACAGGCGAACAAGCGAACGTGAAGGACGAGCAGCAAAAAAACAGGGAACAGGCTCGATAACCTGTTCCCTGTTCGCAGTTCCTGTTCGCGCCGTTATCCTTGTATGACCTTGACGGTCGCCGGCGGTGAGCGCCGGCCGGCCGGATCGATCACCCAGACGGTGATCGTCAGTTCCGCGTTCGGGATGCGCGTCCGCGGGTTGACGTCGATTCGGAAGTTCCCCTCCCGCCCGACCGTCGCGCTGAACTCTCCATAGGTCCCCTGCAGCGCTAGGACTCCAAGCGCCGTCCCCCGGTAGTCGATGCGCGCCACGACGCGGTACCCGGCCGTCGCCCGGCCCCGGATCTCGAAGCTGGCGCCCACGCGGTCACCCTCTTTCGGTTCGGTAATCGTCGGCGCAGCGGGCTGCTGCCCAACGATAGTCACGCCGGTACTGGCCTCCGCGGTCGACGTCCGTCCGCCTTTGGTGAGCTGGACGGTGATGGTCGCGGCCACCACGTTGTCGGTGGGTTTGGCCGTGTAGCTGCCGAAGTAGACGCCCGGTTGATTGGCAGCCTCCGTCATGGGAGTGTTCTGAGCAACGCCCTCGATCGAGAAGGTCGCGCGCGCGCCCGGCTCACCGACGACGGTGATCGTCAACGTGTCCCCAGCGCGCAGCGCGGTCGTCGGATTCACCGTCACGGACTGGATCAGCGATCCGGACTGCGGCGCGATGGCAAACGTCCAGCTGCTGTTGGTCTGGTTCCCCGCCTTGTCGACCAGCCGCACCTCGACGCGCACGGACCCCGACAGCGGCTGCGGCGGATTGTAGGAGACGCGGTCGGCGCTGATGGTTGCCGCCGCGGTCACATTCTGCCCATTCACGAGCAGGCGTGTCGCGTTGGGATCGATCCCTGCACCCTCATCTTCAAACCGCACCACGATGTTCGGCCGGGCATTGTTCACGTTCGCGTTCGGTGCGGGCGAGCGGCTCGTGATCTCCGGAGGAGCGGTGTCAATGGTGATCGATCGGTCGGCCGCCACCAGCACCTCCTGACTGCCGACCCGCAGGCGGCCGATGATCGCCGCGTCCACGACGGTCTCGCCCGCGCGCACGGTATAGGATCCCCGGTACACGCCCGGGGACGCCTCGGTCATCGCGACGCCGGCGACGATGCCAAAGATGTCGAAGGTGGCGGTTCCACCCGGCGTGCCCTGCAGGGTCACGTCCACGCGCTGTCCGGCGCGCAGCGGAGTGGTGGCCGATTGCGTCACCGAGGCGATCCGGACGGTGCCGGGAGCCGGGGGAGGCGGCGTCGCGCCAACCCCCTCCGCGGCGACCTCGGAGACCAGTCCGGTCGTCGGGTTGATCCGCAGCGTCACGTCCATCCCGGCCCGCAGCTGATCGCGCGTCACCTCGCGGCCGTTCAGCAGGAAGCGGATGCCCTCGGCAAACGTGAAGGCCCGGCCGTCGGTCAGCACGATCGCCCGCGCCGTGATCGCGTCGATGCGGCCGCTCACTTCACGCACCATCACCCGGATGGTGATGGCGCGGTTCGACGTGTCCGCGGTCACGCGCACCAGATCGCCGGAGCGGATCTGCGACAGGGCGATGGACCCGCCGCGGCCGGTATCGGGATCGACCTGCGTGATCGCGGTGTCCGCGGTCACTGAAAATGTATAGATGAGCTGCTCGCGCTGCACCAGGATGCGCTGCGGCGACACGTTGGTGTCGACGCGAAAGACGGTACCCTCCACCACGGCCGGCGTGGCCGGTGGAGCTGGGGGTAGCACCGGCGGCATGGGCGGGGCGGGAGTCGGTGGCTGCGGCGGTTGCGCCACGGTGCCAGACGTGATGAAGACCGTTCGCGCGGATGGATCCCAGTCCACCCGCGCACCCATTGCCTCGCTGACGAACCGCAGCGGGACGAGCGTGCGCCCCTGCACGACCATCGGCGGAACGTCGAGGGTCACCAGCCGACCGTTTACGTAGGCCTGGCGGCTGCCGATCTGCAGCTGCACCGTGGTCCCCGGTTTTGTCGCCGAGACCGTGTTGGTGCGGGGATCCCACTGCACGTAGGCTCCCAGGCGCTCAAACACGCCGCGCAGGGGCACCAGGACCCGTCCGCCGATGGCCGCCGGCGGTTGATCAAACGAGATAGGCGACCCGTCCACGAGGACGCGGATCGTCTGCGCCTGCGCCGGGAGCACCGGCGCGACGCCCACGATCAACGCCGCGATCAAGAGTGTCGCCGCGAGATTCCTGCGCATACCCTCATTCCTCCTTGGGACGAAAAGGATTATCGTGAGTAGATTTTCCCAACTACACCTTCTCATACGCAGCCGGCGGAAAAGCGGTTCCCAAATCAGGACGCGGTGACGGGAGCGAGGTCGTGCGCGAGGTCGGGGACACGCTTGAGCTGCTCGCGGTAGTGTGGCAGCGCCCGGTCGAATGCCTCCACCATACGGACTTCAAACTGGCTGCCCGATCCGTTGTGAATCTCGTCGACCGCCTGGTCGAACGGCCACGCCGGACGGTAGGCGCGGGCGGACGTCAAGGCGTCGAAGACGTCGGCCACCGCGATAATCCGTCCGTTCAACGGGATCCGCTCTCCCGCCAGCCCGTCGGGATACCCCTTCCCGTCCCATCGCTCGTGATGTGAACGGACCCCGTCCAGCATCGGCCGCAGCGAGCCGACGTTACGCAGGATCGTCACGCCTTTCACGGGATGTTCCTTGATCACCGCGTACTCCTCGGGGGTCAGCCGCCCGGGTTTGTTGAGGATGGCGTCGGGAATCCCGATCTTCCCCACGTCGTGAACGAGAGCGGACTGATGGAGGATGCGCAAGCGTTCGGGCGACAGGCGCAGCTCCTCGGCGATCAGCGTCGCCAGCAGCGTAACCCGCGCGGAGTGACCACGGGTATAGGCGTCCTTGGCTTCCACGGAATTGATCATCGCGACGATCGTATCGTTGTAACTTTGCTCCAGCTTCTGCACCGTGTCTTGCACGAACAGGGTCCGCACCGAATCGGTCACCGTTTCGCCCCGCCCCATGTGGGTGAGGATCCCGAGCAGAATAGCGCCGAATCCCGCGAACACGAGAACGTGGTACGTCCACCAGGACAGGTGCCAGACGCGCGAATAGGCAAGCCCGATCACCCCATCGGTGAACAACAGCAGGCCCGAGACGACGAGCGCCAGCAGCGGCAGGCGCGCCAGACGGTAGTCCTGGACGTAGCGGTAGATCGCAACGCTGAGCATCGCCACGTTGAAGACCGTGACGATGATGACGATGGTCCCGCTGAGCGACGTCAGCCCGTATCCCGTGCCGTACTCCTGGACGCCGGCGCCCATGGTGTGCGCGCCGACCATCAAGTGCGGCCAGCGCACCGAGACCGACAGCGCGATGACCATCGCGGCGAGCAGTCCTCCATACAGGAGGTTCCGGTTCTGCAGCAGGCGCTGCTGCAGGAGCGCGGACAGCGGGAGGCTGCTCAGGGCGAGCAGGAAGCCGCCGATCACGTACCCTCCGACCTGGGTCCACCCCAACCCGGTGGAGGAGTACGGGAAGAAGACATCCGGCGTCAGCAGGGCGTGGACGATCGAGAATCCGGAAACGGCGAAGAAGGCCAGTGACAGCAGCACGATGCGGGCGTCGTTCAGCCGGTTGCCGGCGACGGCGGCGATGTACGACAGCACCGCGCCGATGAAGCTGCTGCCGCCCACGAGGATGACGTGTCCGACGGGCGTCAGGAGCAGCGGATCATAGGACGGGAACCGGCTGAGCAGGACGAACGCGGCCAGCGGAACGATCCACAGCATGAACCAGCGTGAACTCTGGCCGGCGAGCATCCGATCGGCGAGCGCCATGCCGCCGATGTTCGCGCCGCCTTCGCGCATACCCTGTCGGGGCGCTTTGCCGGTGCAGATCGATTTGCTATGATGGCTTCTGCCGAGCCGGCGTAGCTCAGTGGTAGAGCAGCGCACTCGTAATGCGCAGGTCAGCGGTTCAAATCCGCTCGCCGGCTCCAGAAAGAATCGTGGGAGCGTAGTGTGCTTCCATGATTCTTTCTGGAAATGGTAGATTGAACCGCTGACCTGAGGGGGTGCGGGGGAGGTACTCCCCCAGGTGGTACAGGGGGCAGCGAGCGCGCGCGAACTTTCCTTCGATCGGCGACCCATCGTCGCGAGCGATCGGGGGGATTAGTCCCCCCGAGGAGGGAGCCGCGACGTTGGCTACCTCTGAGGGCCCCACGAACCATAGGCTCGTGGGGGTCGCGGCGACCGACGTCAGGGGTTCAAATCCGCTCGCCGGCTCCAGCTCCGATTCTCGCATGCATCAACATCCCGTGAGACGCGCATTCATCCTTGCGGCTGCCCTGCTGTTGGTCGCGGCGATCGCACCGCGTGGGATCGCGCAGGGAGACCCCGTGATTGCCGCCGCGGGCGATATCGCCTGCGATCCCGCCGACCGCGGCTTTAGCGGCAGGTTTCCGTTTGTCTGCCGGATGAAGGCCACCTCCGATCTGCTGCTCCGTATTGATCCTGTCGCGGTCCTGGTGCTCGGAGACCTGCAGTACGACGACGGCGCGCTGAGGAAATTCCAGCAGTCCTACCACCCGACGTGGGGACGTGTCAAGGACATCAGCCGTCCCGTCCCCGGCAACCACGAATACGGGACGCCGGGGGCGAGGGGGTACTTCGATTACTTCGGAACGATCGCGGCGGATCCGGATCGCGGGTACTACAGCTTCGACCTCGGCGCCTGGCATGTCATCGCGCTCAACTCCAACTGCCGCTTCGTCGGCGGCTGCGGACCTGGTTCACCCCAGGAGCGCTGGCTGCGGGCGGATCTGGCCGCGCATCCGGCGCGATGCACGCTCGCCTACTGGCACCATCCACGGTTTTCGTCCGGCTACCACGGCACCAACGCGACGTACGCGGCCTTCTGGCGGGCGCTGTATGAGGTGGATGCCGACGTCGTGCTGAACGGACACGACCATGACTATGAACGGTTCAGTCCGCAAGATCCCGCCGGCAGGTTCGATCCAGGACGAGGCCTCCGGGAATTTGTCGTGGGCACGGGCGGGCGCAGCCTGTATGGGTTCAGGAGGCCCGAAGACAACTCGGTGATCTTCAGCGCGGCGGCGTTCGGGGTGCTCGTGCTGACGCTGCACTCCACCAGTTACGACTGGAAGTTCGTGCCCGTCACAGGCGCAGACTTCACCGACGCCGGTCACGGGAATTGCCGGTAGCGATAAGACGGCGTTCTGTCTGGTGGGACGTTCCGGGCAGGTCGCCCTCGCAATGGCAGAAAATCAGTACATCCAACGCGATGGGTGGTCCCGCCCTCCTCGAAG
>DASXUC010000045.1:0-35305 GCA_036505015.1 bacterium
CGTGGCGAAAGTGACCCGGGACCGGATGATGCTCGAACTGGCGCGCAATTATCCGGAGTATGGTTTTGCGCGGCACAAAGGCTACGGCACGAGGATGCACCGGGACGCGATCGGACGGTTCGGGCTCACCCCGATCCACCGACGCTCGTTCCTGACGGCGCTGGGGGAACGCCTGGGGCTGGCTATCGACTGACCTGGACCCGCAGCCGGCCGCCGCCCATCGGCACGAAGCGCATGATGAGCCCCCCGAAGGTCAGATAGGTTTCCTTCCTATTAATGACGGCCGCCCGGAAGGCCAGCATGCCCTTTTGGGCGCCGAACACGGATCCCACCGCATCTTGAAGGAAGAAACTTACCTGGACCCCCCGGTTCATGGCCAGCGGAGCGTACATCACTTCTTGCTCAATCGCGCCGCCGAACACAATCAGGTCGACGACAATCGCACCGTCGTCGGAGACGAAACGGTGCAGGATCCGGCCGCTCAGCGGGCCCGACAGAGAAGTCTGTGCCTGCGGGTTGAGCTGCAACTGCTGCGCGAGCGGACCGCTCATGAACCCCGCGACGGGGTCGCCGATCCTGGCGGCACCCGGCGCGGCGATGGCCAGCACCAGCATGGGCACCAGCAGACCGATCAGGAGTCTGTTCATCACATGCTCACCATGCCCGAGCGCACCGGATGTCAGACACGGCCCCACATGACCCGGTTGGGCCTCTGTACGGCACATCCCTCTCAAGATATCTCTGTGGTGTGGATCGGCGAGTGCTGGGAGCAGCGGGCGAAGCGGCCGCCGTGCGGCTTGTACAGGGACGCAGGTATCGCATCCTGGAGCGGAACTTCCGCTGCCGGCTCGGGGAGATCGACCTGATCGCCGAGGACCGCGGCACGATCGTCTTCATCGAAGTGAAGGCGCGTGCGGCGGCGGAGTGCGGCGCGCCGTTTGAGGCGATCTCCCCGCACAAGCAACGCCGGTTGGCGCGCCTGGCGACCTGGTACCTGGCGCGCCGCCGCTGGCTCGGCCGCCCCTGCCGGTTTGACGCGGTAGCGGTCATGGTCGACCTCGACGGACGCATCGAGCGCATCGAGCTTCTCCGGGATGCCTTCACCCCCGATCCTTGACTGCAGGTATGAAGTTGACTCAACCGGGTCAGTGCGTCCACGCCGTCCCCACCGTACAATGCGCGCGAGGTTCTTCTCATGCTGGCGAAGGTGCGCGCGGCCGCGGTCCTGGGACTGGATGCGTATCCGATCGAGGTGGAGGTCGATGTCGGTGGAGGCCTGCCGGCATTTGCTATTGTCGGCCTTCCCGACACGGCCGTGCAGGAGGCCAAGGAGCGTGTCCGTGCGGCCATTCGAAATTCCAACTATGAGCTGCCCTCGCGCAAGATCACGGTCAACCTGGCACCCGCCGACATTAAGAAGGAAGGACCGGTCTTCGACCTGCCCATGGCCGTCGGCATTCTCGCCGCGACCGAGCAGATCCGGGCCCAGGGGTTGGACGGTGCGCTGCTGCTGGGGGAACTGTCGCTGGACGGGGCGATCCGGCCGGTGAGCGGGATCCTCTCCATCGCGCTGGCCGCCCAGACTATGGGGCTGCGGACGCTGATCGTCCCCGAGGCGAATGCCGCCGAGGCGGCGCTGGTCGACGGTATCCGGGTGCTGCCGGCGCGGTCTTTGTTCCAGGTCGTCCGGCACTTGGAAGGTCACGAGTCCATGGAGCCGGTCCCGCGCACCGAGCACAGGGACACGGAGCCGGCCTACGGTGCGGATTTCTCTGACATCCGCGGCCAGGAGTATGCCCGGCGCGCGATTGAAATCGCCGCTGCCGGCGGCCACAACATTCTGATGGTGGGCCCGCCCGGGGCGGGGAAGACGATGCTGGCCCGGCGGGTGCCCACCATCCTTCCGCCACTGAGTTGGGACGAGGCCATTGAGGTGACCCAGATCCACAGCGTCGCCGGCATGCCCCCCAACGGATTCGTCCCCAGCCAGATCCGACCGTTCCGCAGCCCGCACCATACCACCAGCAGCGCGGCCCTGATCGGTGGCGGTGCGGTGCCGCGCCCGGGCGAAATCACCCTGGCTCATCACGGCGTGCTCTTTCTCGACGAACTGCCGGAGTTCCATCGCGACGTCCTCGAAGTCCTGCGCCAGCCGCTGGAAGACGGCCGTATTACCGTGGCACGCGTGCAGTCGACGCTGACGTTTCCGGCCCGGTTCATGCTGGTAGCGGCCATGAACCCGTGTCCCTGCGGCTATCACGGCGACGGCCGGCGGGAATGTCTCTGCACGCCGCCGCAGATCAACCGGTATCTCCGGCGCGTGTCCGGGCCGCTGCTGGACCGCATCGACCTCCACGTGGAAGTGCCCCGCGTCAGCCCGGCTGATCTGATCGCCCAGGGTCCCGCGGAACCGTCCGCGGCCATCCGGGCCCGCGTCCTGGCCGCGCGCGAACGGCAGCGGGTCCGGTTCGGCCGGACCACCTGCAACGCGCTGATGTCGCCGCGGCAGGCGCGCCGGTACTGCCGGCTCGATGACGACTCGCGTACCTTCTTGCGCGCCACGATCGAGCGGTTGTCGCTCAGCGCCCGCGCCTACGATCGCGTCTTGCGCATCGCCCGCACGATCGCCGACCTCGACGGCCACGACGAGGTCACCCCTGCGCATCTGGCCGAGGCGATCCAATATCGCACTTTCGACAGGCCCCTGCGCCTGCTGGGGTGATAGACGGTGAACCTGCCCGCGGGGCGAACGCCGGGCGGGTGGAGGTGCTGACGCCCCACGACGCCGGCTACCCGGTAGCGCTGCGGACGATTCCCGATCCGCCGCAGGCGCTCTACGTACGCGGGAGGCTGCGGCCGGAAGACGCGGCGGCCGTGGCGGTGGTGGGCGCGCGGCGGGCAAGCGCCTATGGCGTGGCCGCGGCAGAGTGGCTGGGGCGAGAGTTGGCCCGCTGCGGGGTGACGGTCGTCAGCGGGCTGGCGCGCGGGGTTGACGGAGCCGCGCACCGTGGGGCGCTGGCCGCCGGCGGGCGGACGATCGCCGTCCTGGGATGCGGCCCCGACGTCGTCTACCCGCCCGAACATGTGGACCTGATGGCGCGGGTCATCGAGGCGGGAGCGGTCATCTCGGAGTTTCCACCGGGGACGGAGCCGCTGCCGCCCTACTTTCCGCAGCGCAACCGCATCATCAGCGGGTTGAGCCTCGGCGTTGTAGTGGTCGAAGGCCGGGAGCGCAGCGGAGCGCTGGTGACCGCGGACTGCGCACTGCAGCAGGGACGCGAAGTGTTCGCGGTACCCGGCAGTATCTTCGCGGCGACCAGCTATCTTCCGCACCGCCTGATCCAAGAGGGGGCGAAGCTGGTCACGACGGTGGCCGACGTCCTGAACGAACTGCGCCTCCCGCACGCGCTGCCCCAGTCTCCGGGGAAGGATGCTGGCTTGGCGGGTACTGAGGCAGCCGTGTTTGCACAACTCAGCCTGGATCCTCAGCACATCGACGTCCTGGCAGTTCGCTGCGATCTGCCGGTGGCAGAGGTTGGCCGGGCTCTGCTGGCGCTTGAGCTCAAGGGGATGGTCCGGTCGCTCGCGGGCCAGCGGTACGTCGTCACGGGCTCGGGCGGTGGCCCAGCCGCTCAATCGCGCAGCCTTGCTTTAGAGTCGCTTGACACGCTGTGATAAGGTTAGGGTTAGGTTTTCTGACCCGCGAACTCGTGTTCGACGAAACGGCGTCGCGCGGGTGCTGCTGGGTAAGCAGATAAGGAGTAAGGGGGAATCGGTATCGCGAGACGCACTGCTGACGCCGCCAAGGCGGGGCGTGACAAGCGAACGGGCAGGCCGCTCGTAATCGTCGAATCGCCGACCAAGGCGCGGACGCTCAAGAAGCTGCTCGACCGGAAGTACGAGGTCGTGGCCTCCATGGGGCACGTCAAGGACCTGCCCCGCAGCCAGCTTGGTGTGGACGTGACCGACGGGTTTACCCCCAAGTACATCGTCATCAAGGGCAAGGGGGCCGTCCTCAAAGAGCTGAAGACGGCGGCGAAGAAAGCCGGGACGGTCTTCATGGCTACCGACCCCGACCGGGAAGGGGAGGCCATCTCCTGGCACCTGTCCGACGCGCTGCGAGCGGTCAACCCCGCGATCAAACGCATCGAGTTCCATGAAGTGACCAAGGACGCGGTGACCGCCGCGCTGGCCGAACCGCGCGAGATCGATATGAAACTGGTCAATGCGCAGCAGGCCCGGCGCATTCTCGACCGGCTGTACGGGTATAAGCTCAGCCCGTTGCTGTGGCGCAAGATCCGCGGCGGCTTGTCCGCCGGCCGGGTGCAGTCCGTGGCGGTCCGGCTGGTGGTGGATCGCGAGAAAGAGATTGAAGCATTTGTGCCGCAGGAGTACTGGAGCCTGGTGGCGCATCTGCGGCGCGGGTCCGACACGTTCGCGGCGCGTCTGTTCAGCCGGAATGGCGATCGCTTCGGGACGCCCGCCGATGACGGGGCCGTCGTCCTGCGCACGCGGGATGACGTCGAGGCGATCGTACGCGCCGTGGAGGGCGAACCCTTCCGCGTCGGCGAGGTCCGCCGGAAGGACCAGTTCCGCCATCCCTCGCCGCCGTTTACGACCAGCACGCTGCAGCAAGAGGCCAACCGGCGACTGGGATACACGGCCGCGCGGACGATGAGCGTCGCCCAGCAGCTGTACGAAGGTATCGATATCGGGCCGGAAGGCACCGTGGGCCTGATCACGTACATGCGCACGGACTCGGTCCGGGTCGCTGGGGTGGCCCAAGGCGAGGCGCGCCAGTACATCGCGGCGACGTACGGCAAGAGCTACGTGCCGGAGAGCCCGCGCTTCTACCGTTCCCGCAAATCGGCGCAGGAAGCCCACGAGGCGATTCGCCCCACGGCCGTACACCGCACTCCGGACAAACTCAAGCCATTCCTGCGCCCGGATCAGTTCAAGGTCTACAAACTGATCTGGGAGCGGTTCCTGGCCAGCCAGATGGCCTCGGCGGTGATGGATACCCTATCGGTGGACGTCCACGCGGGCCCGTACCTGTTTCGTGCCACCGGTGCCCGCGTGAAGTTTCCCGGATTCCTGGCTGTCTATCGCGAGACCGCCGACGACGGTGAGGAGGAGGGCTGGCTGCCGGAGCTGACCGCCGGGGAACCCGTCGAGGCGGAACGCCTCGCGCCCAACCAGCACTTCACGCAGCCGCCGCCGCGGTACACGGAGGCGGCTCTGGTCCGCGCCCTCGAGGAGCGGGGCATCGGCCGGCCGAGCACCTACGCGCCGACGATCGAGACGATCAAGCGCCGCACTTACGTGCGGTCGATGCAGCGCCGGCTGCAGCCCACGGATTTGGGAATCCTCGTCAACGACCTGCTGGTCGAATACTTCGGCGACGTGATGGACTACGATTTCACGGCGACGTTGGAAGAGGAGCTCGACCAGATCGAGGAAGGGGAGCAGGAGTGGCAGAAGGTGGTCGGCGATTTTTACCGGCCGTTTGAGCGAGATCTGGTGCAGGCGGAGAAAGAGATCGTCGAGGTTGAGATCCCGGTGGTGGAGATCGGCGAGGCCTGTCCGGTCTGCGGCCGCCCGCTGGTACGCAAGCACGGACGGTACGGCGAGTTCATCGCCTGCACCGGGTTTCCGGAGTGCAAGTACACGCGGCCGATCGGCATCGGCATCACCTGCCCCCGCTGCAAGACGGGCGAGATCGTGGAGCGGCGGTCACGGCGCGGGCGCACGTTCTACGGGTGCGGGCGCTATCCGGAGTGCACCTACACCAGTTGGGACCGGCCGACGGAGCGGCTCTGTCCGAAGTGCGGCCAGACGCTGCTGGGACTGCACCAGACCAAGCGCCGCACGACGCTGCGCTGTCCGGACAAGGCCTGCGGCTACACGGAAGTCTCCCCCGAGCGGTCGCCGGAGCGCGGTGAAGCCGCGCTGGGCGCGGCGGGCCGTCCGTGAACGAGGACATCGACGCGTTTCTGAAGGTGCTGGCCGGCGAGCGCGGGGTCTCGCCCCACACCCTCAGCGCCTACGGAACGGATCTGCGACAGTTCCGGGCGTTCCTCCGCGATGAGCCGGTCGCCCGCTGGGACGCCGTCACGCCGCCGGTCGTGCGAAGGTACCTGGCCGTGCTGGGCCGCCGGTACGCCCGCACCGCCATCGCCCGCAAACTGTCGGCGCTGCGCAGCTTCTACCGCTACCTCTACCGCGAAGGGAAGGTCACGCGCCACCCGCTCGCACTCGTCAAAACGCCGAAGCTGCCCCGCCGGCTGCCGAAATTCCTCACCCCGGGGGAGATGCAGGCGGTCCTCGCCTCCCCCGACACGAGCACGCCGCTGGGCATGCGCGACCGGGCCTTACTCGAACTGTTCTACGCGACGGGGATGCGGGTGGGTGAGGTGACGGCGCTGCGCCTGGCGGACCTCACCTGGACCGGGGAGTTGCGTGTGCTGGGCAAGGGTCGTAAAGAGCGTGTGGTGCTCCTCACTGCGGCCGCGCTGGACGCTCTGCGCCGCTACGCGCAGGCCGCGCGCGATCCGCTGGCGGGCGGCCGCGATCACGGGTTCGTGTTTGTCAACGGCCGTGGGGGACCGCTGACCGACCGGGGGGTACGGCTTGTCGTCGACAGGCACATCCGGCGCGCCGCGTTTGACCGGCACATCAGCCCGCACGTCCTGCGGCACACGTTTGCCACTCACCTCCTCGACGGTGGAGCGGATCTGCGCGCGGTCCAGGAGCTACTGGGGCATGCCAGCCTGAATACGACCCAGATCTATACCCACGTATCCCGGGAGTGGATGAAGCGGGTGTACGACAAAGCCCACCCCAGGGCTTGACGACATGTTCGCGTGTTCGCTTGTTCCCATGTTCGCGCACTTATGTTAATATTGGTCGGGATTTCGACCCGTCGTTCACATCCGCCCCGGGGAAACCCGGGGCGCCATCATCTATCCACCAAACCACACGCACCTCGACGCGGCCGGCGGTGTCCAGTCGGACTTCGGCGCGCGGGGGACAGGTGCGGAGGACAAAACCGATGAGGAGGAACAGACCTTGCCCGTCGTTACAATGAAGCAACTGCTGGAAGCGGGTGTCCACTTCGGGCATCAGACCCGCCGGTGGAACCCGAAGATGACCCGCTTTATCTTCACCGAGCGCAACGGCATCCACATCATCGATCTGCAGAAGAGCGTCCCGCTGATCGAAGAGGCCTATGCCTTCGTACGGGACGCGGTCGCCGCCGGGGGAACGTGCCTGTTCGTCGGTACGAAGAAGCAGGCCCAGGACGCGATCCGTGAGGAAGCGGTGCGCGCCGGCCAGCCCTATGTCAGCCAGCGCTGGCTCGGCGGGATGCTGACCAACTTCCAGACCATCCGCAAGCGCGTGGAGCGGCTCCGCGAGATCGAGGACATGCGCGACCGAGGGCTGATGGACGTGCTGACGAAGCGGGAGCAGGCGCGGCTGGTCGAGGAGCTGGAGCGGCTGGAGAAGTATCTCGGCGGCATCAAGACGATGACCTCGCTGCCTGCGGCGGTGTTCGTGGTGGACACGCGGAAGGAGCACATCGCCATCGCCGAGGCCCGCAAGCTGGGGATCCCGGTGGTGGCGATCATCGATACGAACTGCGATCCGGATGAGGTGGACTACCCGATTCCCGGCAACGACGATGCGATCCGTGCCGTCCGGCTGATCACCAGCCGCATCGCCAATGCGGCGATGGAGGGTGTGGAAGAGAAGCGCAAGCGTGAGGTCGTGGAGACCGAAGAAGGCCCCGAAGCGGCGGCGGAGCCCGCCTTCGACGAGCTGGGGGCCGAAAAGCCGTCCGTGGAATCGATCGAGGGCCTCGGCGAAGAGTTCACCGCGGCACCGAGCGAGGAAGATCTTGTCGCCGCGCCAGCGATGGCCGACGACGAACGCACACAATAGGGCCAATCTTCCCAATCGTTGAATCTACCCAATCTCAATCGAGGTGAGCGGATTGGGAAGATCGGGAAGATTGGGGAGATTGGGAAGATTGAATCAGGGGTGCTCGAGTGAGCAGCAAGGCACCGACAACGGCAGGGACGACCGAACTCGTGAAGGAGCTGCGGGCGCGCACCGGCGCCGGCATCATGGATTGCCGCAATGCGCTGGCCGAAGCCGGCGGCGATCTGAACAAGGCCATCGAGATCCTCAAGGCGCGGGGTCTGGCGTCCGCGCAGAAGAAATCCAGCCGGGTCGCGGCGGAGGGATTGGTTGACGCCTATATCCACACCGGCGGCAAGGTCGGCGCGATCGTTGAAGTGAACTGCGAGACCGATTTCGTCGCCCGCACCGGGGAGTTCAGGCGGCTGGTGCGCGAGCTGGCGATGCAGGTGACCGCCACCGCGCCGCAGTTCGTGAGCCGCGAGCAGATCCCCGCCGACATGCTTGAGGCCCAGCGCGCGGCCTTCGCCGCTGAGCTGGCCGGCAAGCCAGCGGCGGCCGTGGAGGGGAAGCTGGAGAAGTGGATCCAGGAGGTCGTCCTCCTCGAGCAGCCGTTCATCAGAGATGAGAGCAAGCGCGTGGCCGATCTGATCACGGAGGCCGTGGCCAAAGTCGGCGAGAACATCCAGGTGCGCCGGTTCGCGCGATTCAAGACAGGCGAGTGAGCTCGAACAACCGCATTCTGCTCAAGCTCAGTGGCGAGGCCCTCGCCGGTGACGGCGATACGGGCCTCGACCCGCATGTGCTGCGATTGGTGGCGCACGAGGTTCGGGATGTCACCGCGCGCGGCGTGCAGGTCGCCATCGTCGTCGGCGGGGGCAACATCGTGCGGGGAGCCGACATGAGCCTCCGGCTCGGGATTGACGAAGTCGCCGCCCACCACATGGGCATGCTGGCGACAGTGATCAACGCCCTGGCCCTGCAGGACGTCATGGAGAAGGAAGGGCTGGTCACGCGCGTGTGCACCGCCCTGGAAATGCACCAGATCGCGGAGCCCTATATCCGCCGGCGGGCAATCCGCCACCTGGAAAAAGGTCGCGTGGTGATCTTCGCCGGGGGCACCGGCAGCCCGTATTTCACCACCGACACCGCGGCGGCGCTGCGGGCGATCGAGATCGAAGCGGACACACTGCTGATGGCCAAGAAGGGCGTCGGCGGCGTGTACGACAAGGATCCGAACGTTCACCCCGACGCCGTGATGTTCCGCCGCCTGAATTACATGGACGTGCTGAACCAGGACCTCAAGGTGATGGACGCTACGGCGGTCGCGTTGTGCAAGGACAACGACATGGACATCATCGTCTTTGACGTCGCCCAGCCTGGGAACATCACGCGGGCCGTGCTGGGCGAAGAAGTGGGCACCCTGGTCAGCCGCCTGCGGTAGCGTTCCCCGGAGCCCTGGCATGATCAACGACGTGATGGCAGACGCGAAGAGCCGGATGCACAAGGCGATCGAGGCGACGAAGCACGAGTTCGCCGCCCTGCGCACGGGGCGCGCCAGCCCGGCGCTGCTGGAGCAAATCCGGCTGGATTACTACGGTGTGCAGACACCCATCCCGCAGCTCGCCACGGTGTCCGTGCCCGAGCCGCGGCTGCTGGTCATCCAGCCGTGGGACAAGAAGATGGTCAAAGACGTCGAGCGGGCGATCATGAAGAGCGAGCTCGGCTTGGTGCCGTCCTCCGACGGGACGGTGGTCCGCGTGCCGATCCCATCGCTGACGGAAGAGCGGCGGAAGGACCTGGTGAAGGTAGCACGCAAGCACGCGGAAGAAGGACGGGTGGCAATCCGCAACATTCGTCGCGAGGCGAAGGAGCTGATCGAAGAACTCGAAGACGACGGGGAGGTCTCGGAGGACGACGCCAAGCGCGGGCTGGATGAGCTCCAGAAGCTCACCGACAAGTCGATCGCCGACGTTGACGCCCTGCTGGCGGCGAAGGAAACCGAGATCATGGAAGTCTAGCGACGTGCCGCCCGTCCCCGACGTGATTGGTCTTCCGCTGGACGAGGCCCGGGCCCGGCTGGCGAATGCCGGGGTCGAGATCCGTGCGGTGACGGAGACCCGGCCGCCGAAGGCCGCAGACCTGACCGGTGCGCTGCGCGTCGTCCGTATGCGCGGCGACGGTCCGGTCGATCTTGTCGTCACCCGCGAGCGCTACGTGCCCACACCGAGGTCCCCGTAATGGAGGCACGCCGCACGGCCAGCGGCTCGGTCGCGCCCGCCGCGCTCGATCCCACGAACCTGCCGGTCCACATCGCGATTATCATGGATGGCAACGGCCGCTGGGCCGCCTCGCGCGGGCTCTCACGCGCGGCGGGCCACCAGGCCGGGGTGGATGCCGCGCGGCGCACGGTGCGGGCCTGCGATGCGCTGGGGATCAGAGCGTTGACACTGTTCGCCTTCTCCACCGAGAACTGGAGCCGGCCGACCGCCGAAGTGGACGCGCTGATGGACCTGCTGGGCCGCGCGGTGCGGGATGAGGCGCAGGAGTTGATGGCCCGCGGCGTGCGGATCCAGGTCAGCGGCGATCTGACCGAACTGGATGCCGCGCTGCGGGAGCAAATCGAGCAGATTGTGGCGCTGACCCAGCCCAACCCGGGTCTCGTGCTGAACATCGCCTACAACTATGGCGGCCGCGCCGAGATTCTCCAGGCCGTCCGGGCCATGGCCGCCGACCTGCAGGCCGGCCGCGTCACGGGCGAGATCGATGAGGACCTGCTCAGACGCTACCTGTACACGCCCGACCTGCCCGATCCCGATCTGCTCATCCGCACCGGCGGGGAGCAGCGCATCAGCAACTTCCTGCTCTGGCAGCTCGCGTATACGGAACTGTACTTCTGCGACGTCTACTGGCCCGATTTCTCGGAGGCCGACCTCACCGCTGCGCTGCGCAGTTACCAGCAGCGTCTCCGGCGCTACGGCGGCGTCAAAGGCACCTAGGTGGATCGCCGCTCGCTGCTGCTCCGCGTCTTGACCGCGGTGGTGGGAATTCCACTGTTGCTCGGCGCGGCATGGCTGGGTGGGTGGTGGTGGGCCTTTGTCGTAGTGGCACTGACCGCGCTCGCCGCTTTAGAGTACGTTCGATTGTACCCTGAGATGGGATCATCCTCACGATGGCTGTTCTTCGCGGGTCTCGTTCTTGTTTTGTCATCTCGATGGTGGGCGCGACTGCTAGGGGACGACCGTTTCATTCATTCCCTGTTAGCCTTTTGGGTACTGGGAGTGTCGCTCCCGATCTACATCACCTGGATTCTTCCGGTTGTCTTTTCGGGCGATCCTTCGAGGACGTTTGATTCCCGTCGCCCAGGGGGGGTTGCTTCCTGGGGATTCTTCTACCTCGGGTTGCCAGCGCTGACGCTACTGTACTGGGGGTTTGATGCACGCTTCCCGGCTATCGTCTGGTTGTTTGCGGTCATATGGACGAACGACATCGCCGCATACTTCGTCGGTCACGCGTTGGGTCGCCACAAGCTTGCGCCTCTCCTCAGCCCCGCCAAGAGTTGGGAAGGCGCCGCCGCGGGCCTCGTCGCGGGTGTAGCTACCAGCATCGGACTTGGGTCTTGGCTGTCCGTGGCACCACTTCAGGCGGCGGTGGCAGGTGCAGCGGTGACTGCTGCGTCGCAGCTGGGGGATCTATTTGAATCCGCCATCAAGCGACGGGCTGGCGTGAAAGACTCCGGCGTGATCTTCCCCGGGCACGGCGGCGTGCTGGACCGTTTCGACGGCGTGTTTGCCGCCGCGCCGGTGGCCTACCTGCTCCTGCAGTGGTGGGCACGGTGATGCAGCGCGTGGTCATCTTGGGATCGACGGGTAGCATCGGCCGCGCGACATTGGATGTCGTGCGCGCGCTGGGGCCGGATCGTTTCCGTGTGATCGGACTCGCCGCCGACTCCAATGCCGCGGCCATGGCCGAGCAGGTGAAGGAATTCCGCCCGCAGGTCGTGGCCATGACGGACCGCGGTGCGGCCGCGGCCGTCCGCGCGCAGTGCCCAGACGGGCTGCGGGTGGTGGATGGCCCGCACGCCCTCGCCGAAATCGCCGCCAACCCCGATGCCGATCTCGTCGTCGTCGGGGTCGTCGGGATCGCCGGTCTATTGCCCACGCTGGCGGCACTGCGGGCGGGTCACGACGTCGCGCTGGCCAACAAGGAAACGCTCGTGGCCGGCGGAGCACTCGTCATGGACGAGGTCCGCCGCAGCGGGCGCCGGCTGCGTCCGCTGGACAGCGAGCACGTTGCCATCGCCCAGTGCCTGCGCGGCGAGTCGCTGGACACGGTGCAGCGGGTGCTGCTGACCGCGTCCGGCGGCGCGTTCCTGCGCCGGCCGCTGGCGACGCTCGCTGACGCGCGCCCCGCCGACGCCCTGGCGCATCCGACATGGTCCATGGGCCGCAAGATCACCGTAGATTCGGCGACGCTGATGAACAAAGGACTGGAAGTCATCGAGGCACACTGGCTGTTTGGTCTTCCGGGGCCCCGCATCGAGGTCGTCATCCATCCACAGAGCATCGTGCACTCGCTGGTCGAATTCGTTGACGGCAGCGTCAAAGCGCAGCTCGCCCCGCCGGACATGCGGCTCGTCATCGCCTATGCGCTGGCCGAGCCCGATCGGCTCGCGTTAGGCGGGTCGCGTGTGGAATGGGAGACCCTTGCGCTGACGTTTGAGCGTCCGGAGGCTGCCCGGTACCCGTGCCTGGGATACGCTTACGATGCGCTGGCCGCCGGCGGGACAATGCCCGCCGTGCTCAACGCGGCGAACGAATCTGCGGTAGGATTGTTCCTAGACGGGCGCATCGGGTTTATGGACATCGCCGCCAGCGTGCGGCGGGTCATGGACGCGCATCGCGTGATTGCCGCTCCACGCATCGAAGACATTTTGGCGGCGGATGCGTGGGCGCGTGAGCAGATGTTGAGCCGACCTTTGGGGTGAGGAATGCCGAACCTGCTGGCTGCGATTATTGCGTTTGGTGTGATGATCTTCGTGCACGAACTCGGCCATTTTCTGGTGGCGAAGCGCGCGGGCGTGACCGTGCACGCCTTTGCCCTGGGCTTTGGGCCTCGCCTGGTCGGATTCCGTTACGGCGGCACTGACTACGCGATCAACCTCCTGCCCTTCGGTGGCTTCGTGCGGATGGCGGGCGAGGATCTCGACACCGCCGCGGACGATCCCGGCAGCTTCCGCCGGAAGTCGGTCTGGCAGCGCATGGCGGTGATCGCCGCGGGGCCGGGCATGAACCTCCTGCTGTCGATTGTGCTGCTTTCCGCGCTGGCGATATCCATCGGTGTGCCGACCGCCGTGAGCAACCGGATCGGGACACTGCTCCCCGGCTGGCCCGCCGAGCAGGCCGGGCTGCGTCCGGGTGACGCTATTGTCGCCATCGACGGGCACCCCACGGCGACCGGCGACCAGGTCGTTGACACGATCCACCGGCACCCCAACGCGGCCCTCACCTTGACCGTGGAGCGCGGCGGACGGCGGTTCGATATCCGGGTCACGTCGCGGCTGGACAAGGCCCGCAACATTGGGTTGATCGGGTTTTCGCCCGAACCGATCCGGGAGCGCATGGACCCCGTACGCGCGGTGGGGTGGAGCGTGCGCAGCGCGGGCGAAACGATCGGTGCGGTCTTCACAGCGCTGGGACGAATCATCCGTGGAAACAGCGAGGGCTTGTCCGGTCCTGTGGGGGCTGTGATATTCCTGGGGGAGGCAGGGCAGTTCGGCGCTGAGTACTTCCTCTACACGGTCGCCGCGATCAGCATCATGATCGGCATCTTCAACCTCCTGCCGTTTCCCGCGCTGGATGGCGGACGGCTGCTGTTCCTCATCGTCGAGGCATTCCGCCGCCGGCCGGTCGATCCCAAGCGCGAAGGCTACATTCACCTGGTCGGGTTCGCGCTACTGCTGCTGCTGTTGGTCACATTGACCATACGCGATGTCGGTGCCAGACTCTAGACTCCGCGACCGCGCGAACATGCGAACGAGCGAACACATTCCAGCGACGATCACCGATACGACGCATCGAGCGACCACCCGCACCGTCAAAGTCGGCAAGGTCGAGATCGGCGGTGGTGCGCCAGTCTCCGTCCAGTCGATGACGATCACCGACACCCGCGACGTCGAAGCCACGCTCGTGCAGATTTACCAGCTGGCGGCGGAGGGGTGCGAGATCGTGCGGCTGGCGGTTCCCGACAAGGAAGCCGCGCTGGCGCTGGCGGGGATCAAACCCCGCAGCCCGCTGCCCATCGTCGCGGACATCCACTTCGATTACCGGCTCGCCTTGCTGGCGCTGGAGGCCGGGGTGGACAAACTGCGTATCAACCCGGGAAACATCGGCGGCCGCCAGCGCACCCGCACCGTCGCGGCCGCGGCCAAGGAGCGCGGAATCCCCATTCGCATCGGCGCCAACATCGGTTCGCTCAGCAAGGCGATGATCCGGCGCTACGGGAAACCGTGCGCGGAAGCCCTGGTCGAGAGCGCGCTGGAAGACGTGAAAGTGCTGGAGGATCTCGACTTTCAGGACATCGTGATTTCGGTGAAAGCGTCGGAAGTGCCGATGGCGATCGACGCCTACACCATGATCAGCGAGCGCGTCCGCTACCCGCTGCACGTGGGGATAACCGAGTCCGGCACTGCCTGGGCGGGCGGTATCAAGTCGGCCGCCGGCATCGGCGCGATCCTCTCCCGCGGCATCGGTGACACGATTCGGGTCTCCCTGGCCGCCGAGCCGGTCGAAGAGGTCAAGGCCGGATTTGAGATCCTCAAAGCCCTAAGCCTGCGCACCCGAGGGGTGCAGCTGGTGGCATGTCCGTCGTGCGGCCGCGCGGAAGTGGACATCATCATGATCGCCCAGGAAGTGGAGCGTCGGCTGGCCCGCATCGACGCGCCGGTGAAAGTCGCCGTCATGGGCTGCGCGGTCAACGGGCCCGGCGAGGCGCGCATGGCGGATCTGGGGATTGCCTGCGGCCGCGGCATGGGCCTGTTGTTCAAACGCGGCCGGATCGTCGCCAGTCTTCCGGAAGACCAGCTGGTCGATGCCCTGATGGAGCAGGTCGAGCAGGTCGCCCGCGAAAAGGCGGCCTCGGCGTGACCAGTCTTCTGGAAGCGACGCTGCGGCTCGTCCTGGCCGTGGCGCTCGGCGGCATTGTGGGCTGGCAACGTGAGGCGGCCGACAAGCCCGCGGGGTTCCGCACCCACATCCTGGTGTGTGTCGGTGCGGCCCTGTTCACGCTGATCTCCCGGGAGGGCTTCTTTGGATCCGGGGCCGATCCGGCGCGCGTGGCCAGCAACATTGTTGTCGGCATCGGCTTCCTCGGTGCCGGGACGATCTGGCGCACCGGCGGCAGTGTCCAGGGGCTGACCACCGCGGCGAGCCTGTGGACGGTGGCGGCGGTCGGGACCGCGGCGGGGATCGGATACTACATGGGCGCCTTGATCACGACCGTCATCGTGATCAGCGTCCTGCAGTTGTTCAAGGTGATCGAGACGCGCATCCCGCGGCGAGGCTATGGGCAAATCGCGCTCGTGGTCACCGACCGCCCGGGACAGCTGGGTGTGATCGGCACCGTGCTGGGGGCACTCGGTGTCAACATCGAGCATGTCGAGGTGTCCCAGCGGATGGATGACCGGGTGAGCCTGATCCTCACCGTGCGCGTTCCGCCGAGGGCGGACCGCACCGACATCCTGATGAACCTCAGCGCCACCGCCGGGGTCGAGGGTGTGCGCTGGGAAGATCTCGGCAGCAACGGATGATCCCGCTCCGTGACGACAACCCGTCGTCCTCCCGTCCGATCACCACCTACCTGATCATCGCCATCTGCACGGTGGTGTTCCTCTACATGCTGAACCTGGGCTCGGAGCAGCGGGTGGAGGCGTTCGTGATCACGTGGGGCGCCACCCCGGCGGAGATCACGGGCCGGGTCGCGGGGGCGCAGGTGCATGGGTACGAAACCATTATCAGCTCGATGTTCATGCACGGCGGCTGGCTGCACCTGATCGGCAACATGCTCTACCTGTGGATCTTCGGCGACAACGTGGAGGACCTGATGGGCCACGTCGGCTACGGGGTGTTCTACGTGGTCGCCGGCGTTGCGGCCACCCTGACTCACGTGCTCTTCAACCCCGGGTCTACGGTGCCGCTGGTCGGTGCCAGCGGTGCGATCGCGGGAGTCCTGGGCGCGTATCTGGTGCTGTTTCCCCGCGCCCGCATCCTCTCGCTCGTGCCGTTCGGATTCTATTCCCGTGTCGTAGAAGTCCCCGCGATCTACTTTCTGCCCATCTGGTTTCTGCTGCAGTTCGCGCTCGGGTTCGCGGACACCGCCGGGTCCGGCAGCGGCGTGGCGTGGTTGGCGCACGTCGGCGGGTTTGTCACCGGAGCCGTGCTCGCACTGATCTTCGTGCGGCGCCGATAGACCAGCGTCGCACCCTCGGTAGGAAACCTTGCACTTGTGCGAGAAACCCTAGTCTCGCATTCCAGGAAATAGGAGGACGTGGCACGTGCGCCAGATCGACGTCGAAGTGCTGCCCGGCTCGCCGGTGTCCGAGCATGAAGTGGAAATCGTCGAGCGGAAGGGCGTCGGGCATCCCGACTCCATCTGCGACGCCATCATGGACCGGGTGAGCGTGGCGCTGAGCCGCGAGTACTTGCGCCGGTTTGACATGATTCTGCACCACAACATTGATAAGGCGTTCCTCGTCGCCGGCGATGCCGAGATCCGCTTGGGCGGCGGCCGGATCACCGAACCGATGCGGCTGATTTTCGGAGACCGCGCGACCTTCGAACACAACGGCGAGCGGGTTCCCATCGAAGAGATCGCGGTCAGCACCGCCAAGGAGTGGATCAGGAACAACCTGCGGTTCGTCGATCCCGATGAGAACGTGCGTTACGACGTGCAGATCAAGCCCGGGTCCCCGGAGCTGGTCGACATCTTCTCCCGCGCGGTGCCCGGCGCCAACGATACGTCGGCCGCGGTTGGCTACGCGCCGCTGACGGAGACCGAGCGGCTGGTGCTCCAGGCCGAACGCCACATGAACTCCCTGGCGTTCAAATCCCAGTTCCCGGAGGCCGGCGAAGATATCAAAGTGATGGGGTTCCGCCGGAACCGCGAACTGTCTCTGACCGCCGCCGTGGCGTTCGTGGATCGGTTCATCGACTCCGAAGACACCTATTTTCGGCGGAAAGAGCAAATGCATGATGCGGTGGAGGAGTTTGTCCGCGGTGAGGCGCGGGGTCTCGACGCGATCACGGTGAGCCTCAATACGGCTGATGACCGCCGCCGCGGGCTGGGCGGGATGTACTTGTCCGTGACCGGCACGTCGGCGGAAAGCGGGGACAGCGGCCAGATCGGGCGGGGGAACAAAGTGAACGGCGTCATTGCGCTGAACCGCCCGATGGGCACCGAAGCGGCCGCCGGCAAGAACCCCGTGTCCCACGTCGGCAAGATCTACACGATCATGACGCATCAGGTCGCCGCGCGCATCTACGAGGAAGTCCGGGGCGTGCGGGAAGTCTACGTGTGGATGCTCAGCCAGATCGGCTCGCCGATCGACCAGCCCAAGATCGCCGCCGCGCAGCTCATCCTCGAGAAGCGGGCGCGGCAGGCGGCGGCCATGCGCCGGGCGCGGGAAATCCTGGAGCGCGAACTGGCCGGCATTCAGACCCTCGTGCGCGGGCTGGCCGAGGGACGCTTTTCCGTTGTGTAATCACGCCGTTCCGTCACACGTGAGGGCGCCCGGGGTTCCCGGGCGCCGCGTTTTTCTGCTGCTGCTCGTAGGCGTGTTGGGGGTGTCCGGCTGCACGGTCCGCCGCAGCCACATTCCCGAGAGCACGCGCCAGCTGCTGGTCAGCCGTACGGTCCGGCTCATCGAGCGCCCCGCGTTGAGCCCGGCGGTATGGTCATCCGACGGCCGGCAGCTGGCGTACAGTGCCGCCGGCGGCGTGTGGGTCGCCGGGTTGGACGGCAAGGAGATGCGGATTGCGCCGGGGGGCGTCGTCACCGCAATCTCCTGGTCCGGACCACTGAACGCCATCGCGGTGATCGATCAGGGAACCGTATGGACGATGGGGGCGGATGGAACGAATCGCCGCCGCCTGGCGATCGAAGGGTTCGCGACTGAACTCGCCTGGTCGCCGGGTGGCGATCGGCTCGCGCTGCTCGTCCGCGACCCGTCGGGCGGGGGACAGTATGCATTGTGGCTGGCCAGCCGCGACGGGGGTTTCGTCCGCCGTGTTCGATCGGCGCCGGGACACGCGATGCGCGATCTGCAATGGTTCCCCGACGGATTGTACGTCTTCTATGGACTCTCATCCCCCTCTGACGCCGTGATCACGGAAGCGTGGCGCGTGAGGGTCGCCTACCCCGACGCGCACACGATTCCGCTGATCGGTCCGGCGCGGTTCGTCCGGTTGTCGCCATCCGGCCGCAGCGTCGCCTATCTTGCGGGCACCGAGGTCCTTGACGATCGCGGGGAGCTCGTGGTGACCCGCCTCGACGGCACGGGCCGCGTGAATCTGGCACCGGCGGATCGATACGGAGGGGTGGCCTGGGCTCCGCAGAGCGACAAGGTCGTGTACGCGCGAATGGAATCCGAAGCCGATGCGCAGATCTGGGTCGCAGATGCCGACGGCTCTGGGCGGCTGCGTGTGCTCGACTACGCGCTCGAGTTCTCCGATCCGAGCATCGCCCTCTCCCTGGCCTGGTCGCCGGATGGGCGTCACCTCGCGTTTGGCACGAACACGGGGAGTTTCACGGGACCGGTTTGGGTCGCCACGCTGGCCAGACGCTAAGCAGATCGGGATCCCCGTATCCCTTTGTTCCCTTATCCCGTTCTCCCGTGGTTCTGTATAATTGGGTTATGCCGTTGTACGAATACCGCTGCACGCAGTGCGATCATTTGTTTGAAGTGTTCCACCCGGTCGGAGGCTCCCCGGGGCCGTGCCCGGTCTGTGGGGGACCGGCGCGGCGGGTCTTTACCTCCGTTGGTCTGATCTTCAAGGGGAAGGGGTTTCACACCACCGACTACCGGAAGGCGCCGGCAGGTGACGGCGCGCCCAAGGAGCCGTCCGCTGACACTACCCCAAAAACCGATTCGACCACCAAGGCGCCGGCTTCAAAACCTGACTGATCGAGTGCGCTGGACAGGGCATGGCGTGTGGGCCGTGTCCCTTTTGCTTTTTCTCGCCGCCGTGCATGCCGCCGACGCCGCGCCGGCGGTCAGTGTCAGCACCGACCTCGGCTTCTCGGGCTGGGTCGTTCCAGACGTCTGGCTGCCCCTGCGCGTCGAGGTCCGGTCGAGCATCGCACTCAGTGGTGTCGTCGACGTCGAGGTTCCCAATGGGCCGGCGGCCGGCGCGGCGGTGTACCGGCGGGCGCTGCTGATCTCACCCGGGTCCCGCCTGCGGTTCACCATCCCGGTAGTGATCCAGGATCCGAGGCGTCCGCTGATCCTGACCGTGCGCGATGCCCATGGGGAAGCGGTGCTGCGCCAGGACATCGTGATCGGCCGCGACCGGGTGGTGGAAGGCGTGGTCATCGCGCTCTCCTCGGACCCGGCCGGTCTGGAGTTTCTGGCCGGCTACCCGCGCCGGCTCCGGGGGGCTTACGTGGGGGAAGCCATGCTGCCCGATCACTGGGCCGCCTATGCGGGCGTGGACCTTGTGGTGCTCCGCGACGCGGACGAGCGGAGTCTGTCGGGCGTTCAGCGGCGAGCCTTGCGGCAATGGGTGGCCCAAGGCGGCCGGCTGCTGGTCACAGGCGGCATCCTGCAGCAGCGGCAGGCCTGGCTGGCTGATCTCCTGCCCGCCGTCGTCTCGCCGGCACCGGTGATGGCGTCCGCCGAGCGGCTGCTTCCGGGGATGCCCGCGCCGCTGCCGGTCGCCGTGCTGCGGCCCAAGCCCGGCGCCGAGGCCCGACCGGCCGGAGGTCTGCCGTTGGTCGTCAGCCGCCCGTACGGTAGAGGCCTGGTGATGGCATGGGCGTTCGATGCCTTCGCGCCCTCTGTCCGCAGCTGGCCCGGACGCCTCGCGTTGTGGGATCAGATCCTCACGGGTCGTCCTGCGCGTCCGGTTGCGCAGCAGGATCTCATCGACGTCATTCCCACGGCCCGGACCCTGTCTGGTGCGGCCCAGGTCCAGATCGTTGCGCTGGCGGTGCTCTACATCCTGGCGATCCGGCTGGTCTTGCGTCGCGCGGCGGGCCGCGCCGCCGTCCTCGTGGCACTGGCCACCGTCGTCGCCGTCTTTACGATTCTTCTCTACGCGGCCTCCTCCACCGCGCGCCGGTCGGCGGCGGCGACGGTGCAACTGTCGGTGGTGGAATCGACGGGAGCGGGCGACCTCGCCGCTGTGAAGACCTACCTCGCCGTCCTGCTTCCGTATGGGGGGTCGTATCGGGTGACGACGCCCGATGGATCGCTGCTGCGGCCGATGGCTCCTCTCGCAGTGCTCTCCACCGCCGCCAACGCCGTCGAGGGGGAAGCCGCCCCGAGTGTGCTGCTCTTCGAAGCCGTGCAGACCATCGCGTTTCCCGTACACGGGCAGGCGGTAGCCTCGGGGGAGGGGCTCGAGCTGGATGTCGACAACGGCAGCGGGCTGACGATGACGGCGCCCAGCGTGTACTTGAACGGACAGACCCAGGCGCTGCCGGAGATCGCCGCCCACCTCGCCGTGCCGCTGCCTCCGCAGCAATGGGAGCGCGCCGATCGCAACACCGCGTCGGGGAATTTCGAGCATGATGCCCGGGTGCGGCTGGCCGCGCGTTTGGACGCGTATATGACCCCTGCTATAATCGGGTACAAGACGCTGTGGTTGATCGGTGCGATTCGTGACCCGCGTCTATCCGCACACCTGGACGGGGCAGGCGAGCAGCAGGGACTCTCCCTGGTGCTCAGTCCCATTGACGTGACGGGAGGGCGCTGACCGCTTGGGCATGCGAACCAACCCGATTGTCCGCGGTGACCTCCGGGCCCGCCTGGGCAGCGCCAAGGCGATTGCCGGGTACACGGTGTTCCTGAGTCTGCTCGCCGTCCTGGCCATTCTCTCGCTTCCCCCGGAGCTCGGCCGGATGCAGGACGTGCGCCAGCAAGGTTTGCTGCAGATCTTTGTGATCGCACAGGCGTTGTTCGTCATCTACTTCACATCCGCCACGGCCTCGGGCGAGGTCGCCATCGAGGGTGAGAAAGCCCCCTGGGATCTGGCCGCGACATCGTTTTCGAGCGCCGCCATCGCCCGCGGGAAGCTCCTCACCTCAGCGGTGTTTGCCATGCTGCTCGTGTTGCTCGGTCTGCCCCTGACCGCCGCCGTGGCCGGTATACGTGGGCAGGGACTGGGAGCGGTCGCCGCCTCCGGGGTGGTCGTCGTCGCCGCGGGCGCCGCATTGGGGATCTGGGCAGCGGTCTATGCGGCGCTGTTCGAATCGGATTTCGCCCGCACCGTCGTGCACTGGCTGACGCTCCTGGGCGTCGTGCTGGCCGCCGCGGTCCTGCCGCCGCCCTGGAGGCTCATCAGTCCGGTGTACGGTGTTCCCGCCGCGATGAGCGGTGACACCGTGGGTGTCCTCATCGCCCTGGGGATCTACGCGGCACTGGCGGCCGGCGGATCCGTCGCACTGTCCTCCCGGATCACGGCGATCCGGCGGGAGGCGCAGGCCACGTGAGGCTGTCGACGCGCGACGATCTCTTGGAGATGATCCGCCGCCTGGCCCTGCGGCTCACCGCCGCCCGCGCGCTGCGCACCGCTGCGCGAACGGGCGCCGGTGCCCTGCTGGCCCTGCTGCTCGTCGAAATCCTGAATCTCGTCGTCCCGCTGGCCTCAATCTCGGTGCGCACCGCAGTGATCGCCTCCGTGGTTGCCGCATCCGCCCTCGCCCTGCTGGCGATGGTGCTGCAGCGGGTGGATCTGCTCACCGCGAGCCGGATCGTCGATGTGAAGATGGGACTGGAAGAACGCTCCAGCACCGCGGTCGAAATCGCGCTGGCCTCCGCGGGGCCGACCCCGATGGGCCAGCGGGTGATCGCCGATGCCGTCGATCATCTCGCCGGCATCAGCGGGGCGGAGGCGTTTCCGATGAGACCGCCGAGGGAAGCGCTCGTTGCACTGGCGCTGGTGCTCGCGATCGCCGCATGGACGACCTGGTTGCACGGGCTGACGTTGCCCGGTACCCCCGCCCGGCGCACCACCGAGATCATCAAGCAGGAGGGCCGGCGACTGGAACAGTTTGCGCAGGCGCTGCAGTCACGCGCGCGGACCGACCGATCCGTCCAGACCCGCCGAATGGCGGGCCAGATGCGGGAATTGGGAGCCGGATTACAGCGCGAGCGGTTGGGCCGCGCGGACGCTCTGGCGCGCGTCGGTGATCTGGCCCGGCAGGCCGAGTCGATCCGCCAGCAGATCAGCGACCGACTCAAGGCATCCCGGCCGTCGGCTGCTCCCGACAGCGCCCTTCCCGACAGTCTCTTCCGCCGCGAGAGCGTGCAGCGCCAGGTGCGGCAGCTGCGCGAACTGGCATCGCGGCTGCAGGATCCGGCTGTCTCGCGCCAGGACATCATTGACCGGCTCGGTGCGATCACCCGCGAAGGCGAAGGAAACCAGCCGGCCGCGGTCCAGCGGCAGTTGCAGCAGGCCAGGCAGCAGCTGGAAAGCGGAAACGCGCCTGGCGCGGGGGAGTCACTGACGCAGGCCCTGCACGAACTCGAGGGGTTGGAGAACCTGCTGACGGACCAGGAAGGCATCCGCCGGGCGCAGCAGCAACTGGAAGAATCCCGTTCCGGGATCGCCGGGGGCGGGGAGTCGCAGGAGCCATCCGCCGAGCAGCGGTCCGGCACCGCCCCCGCGGCGCCGGCCCCGGGATCCAACCGGCCGCGCCAGGATCCGTCGTCATCAGACCAGACCCCTCCGCCACAGGGTCCCAACGAGGGCATCACGCCGGGAACCGGGCAGGTCTCAGAAAAACTCGGCCCGGCGACGCCCCGGCTTCAGGCGCAGCGGACTCCCGAGCGCGTCAAGGGCGTGCAGGGGCAGGGAGAGGTATCGGCATCGACGGTGACCGGCACCGGCCGCCGGGCCGTCCCCCACGTGGCACGGTCGGGTGAGGAACCGGCGCTGGTCCGTCAGGTCGATGCCTACATGGAGCGGGCCAGAGTTCCCGCCCGCTACCGGCTACTGGTTCGCCGATATTTCGAGAGACTTGCGCAGCTGCGATGAATCCGGTTGGACTACCAACTACCAACCGCCAACTACCAACGTAGAGCAGGAGGACTGCGATGACACCAGAGGAATTCGCCGCAACCTGTGAGCGCATTCGGTCCGAGGTCCGCAAGGTCATCGTCGGGCACGATACCCTGATCGATCACGTGGTCATCGCGCTGCTCGCGGACGGGCACGTGCTGCTGGAAGGCGTGCCGGGATTGGGGAAGACCCTGCTGGTCAAAACCCTGGCGCAAAGCCTGGATCTGCGCTACTCGCGCATCCAGTTCACGCCCGACCTGATGCCCGCCGACATCATCGGCACCAACGTGGTGATGCAGGATGCCTCCGGCCGGCGCTTCTTCGAGTTTCAGCGGGGCCCGGTCTTCACGCAGGTCCTGCTGGCCGACGAGATCAACCGCGCCACGCCCAAGACGCAGTCCGCGCTGCTCGAAGCCATGCAGGAACACATGGTCACCGCGGCCGGCACCTCCTACGTGCTGGAAGAGCCATTTTTCGTGCTGGCCACCCAGAACCCCATCGAGATGGAGGGGACGTATCCCCTGCCGGAAGCGCAGCTGGACCGGTTCCTGTTCAAACTCACGGTGGCGGCCCCGAACCTGGCGCAGTTGGTGGAGATTATCGATCGCACCACCGCGGCCGAGCTGCCCCGGGTCGCGGTGGTGGCGTCCCACGAGAACGTGATGGGCATGCGCCGGCTGGCCCGCGAGGTCGAGGTCGCGTCGCACGTCAAAGCGTATGCCGCCCGTCTGGTGGAAGCGACGCATCCGGACCATGCCGGCGGAAGTGCGCTGGTTCGTCGCGTGGTGCGCTACGGCAGCAGCCCCCGCGGCGCCCAGGGCCTGATCCTCGCGGCCAAGGTGCGTGCGTTGATCGCCGGGCGGGCGAATGTCAGCTTCGCCGATGTGAACGCGCTCGCGCTCCCCGTGCTGCGGCACCGCATCATCCTGAATTTCGAAGGCGAGGCTGAGGGCATCCAGCCCGACGCGATCGTTGCCGCCGTGCTCGACGAGACGTCCGAACTGGAACCGGCCCACACGTCGTGACTGGTGACGCGTGACTGGTGACGGCGAAGGCCACATACGCGTCACGCGCCACAGGTCACGAGTCACCGCCTCGCAATGACGACAACGGCAGCGACCCTCCTGTCCGCGGACTTCCTCAGGAAGCTCGACCGGTTGAGCCTGCGCAGCCGCCGCATCTATCGCGGCACGATGCGCGGCGAGCGGCGCAGCGCCCGGCTGGGCCGGGGGGTCGAGTTCTCCGACTACCGCAGCTACCAAAGTGGCGACGACTACCGCTACATCGACTGGAACATCTACTCCCGATTGGACCGGTTGTTCATCAAGCTGTTCAGCGAGGAGGAGGACATCAACGTCCATCTCGCCCTCGACGCCAGCCGGTCGATGGCGTGGGGGGATCCGTCCAAGCTGGACTATGCCGCGCGGATTGCGGCCGCGGTGGGCTACGTGGGACTGACGAACTTCGACCGGGTGGGGGCGGTGACGTTTGCCGATCGCGTGCGGCGGGTGCTGCCGCCGCAGCGCAGCCGATCTCAGACCGTGCGATTGTTTGAATTTCTCGCCGCCCTCACCGGAGACGGCGAGAGTGACCTCGCGGAGACGATGCGCGAGTACGTCCACATCACCCACCGCCGCGGGCTGCTGGTCTTGATCAGCGATCTCCTCTTGCCGGGCGGGTTTGAGGAAGGGCTGAAGCTGGCGCGCTATCACCGGTTCGAGCCGTTCCTGATCCACGTCGTCAGCGACGACGAGCTGTTTCCGGACCTCACCGGCGACGTGCGGCTGGTGGACCGTGAATCACGCGCCGCCATCGAGGTCACCGCCGACGGTCCGGCGCTGGACGCGTACGCCCGGGCCCGCGATGCATATTTTGTGGAGGTGGAACGGTTCTGCCTCCGCCACCAGATCGAGTACCTGCGGACGTCCACCTCGATCCCGTTTGACGATTTGATCCTCCGGTATTTGCGGGTCGGGGGTCTGATCGCATGAATGTGACCTTCGGCTTCCCGGCCGCCCTCTGGGTGCTGGCGCTGCTGCCCGTGATCGTGCTCCTCTACATGCTGCGCGCCCGCCGGGTGGACCAGGAGGTCAGCTCCGTGCTGTTGTGGCGGCGGGCACGCCAGGATCTCGCCGCCCAGCGGCCCGTGCGGCGGCTGGAGCGCAACATCCTGCTTCTCCTGCAACTGCTCGCGGTGGCGCTCGCGGCGATTGCCCTGGCGCGGCCGCAGGTACCGGTGGCCGGCGGGGGCCGGGCGACCGTGCTTGTGCTCGACACCTCGGCAAGCATGCAGGCCACCGATGTCGCACCGTCGCGGTTCGCCGCCGCGGTCGCCGCGGCCAGGGACGCCGCCTCCCGCGCGGCCGGCCCCGTGATGCTGATCGAGGCCGGCTCGCAGCCACGCGTCGCCGTGCCGTTCGCTCGGGCCGATGCGGTGGGCAGCGCGCTGGCCGCATTGCGGCCCACCGATGGTCCCGCACGATTGCAACAGGCGATCGCCCTCGCGCTCGGACAGCGAACGGGTGCGGGCGTGCCGAGAGTGCTCGTGTTCACCGACCGCGCCGGACCGGCATTTCCCGATGTGCTCTATCACGTCCTCGGAGCGTCGGCGGCGAACGTCGCGGTCGCGGCCGTGCACACAGAGGCGGGGGCGGGCCGGACCCATGTCCTGATCAGACTTCGCCGATTTGCGGGTACCGCGGGGATCGTGCCGCTGGAGCTCCGACTCGGCGGACGGGTCGTCCTGCAGCGGTCCGTGTTGCTTCCTGCCGACGGCTCCGCCGTCGTGTCCGCCACCGTGGACGGGTCTGGGGTGTTGGAGGCCCGCGTCCGCGTGCGTGATGCGCTCGAGCTCGACAACACGGCGGCCGCTGTCGTCGGCGGCCCGCTGGCTCGCGTCCTCATCCTCGGGGCACCGGACCGAGCGCTGGCCGAGGCGCTGGCCGTGATGCCGGTCAAGGTCGCCGCGGCAGAGCAGGCGACGAGCGAGCAGCTGGCGGCGGCGGATCTCGTCGTGCTCGACCGCATGCCTCCGGTCGCGCTGCCGCCGGGCAACTTCCTGCTGATCGGGACGCTGCCCACAAACCTGCCGGTGTCCGCCGACGGCACCGTGCGCCGGCCGTCGGTGCTGCGCACGGCCGCGAGCCATCCCGTGATGCGCTACGTGGATCTCAGCGGCCTGCAGATCCTCCAATCCGCCAACCTCCAGGTCCGCGGGGGCGAGATCCTTGCAGAGGGAGAAGTCCCGCTGATCTGGGCGTATGACGGAAATGGGATCCGCGTCGCGCTCACCGGCTTCACGCTGGACCAGTCCGATTTTGCCCTGCAGGTGGCGTTTCCAATTTTTCTGCAGAACGCGGTGTCCTGGCTGGTCGGAACCGATGCCGTGCTGACCGCCGGGTCTCCGTTGATTGTTCCGGCCGGCGAGCAGACATCGGCGATCCTCGACGGGCCGGGCGGCCAGGCGACCCTGCAGGCCGCGGGAGGACGGTTCGTCGTCCCGTCGCTCGATCGCGCCGGCGTGTATACGCTGCGCACCGGTACCAGGATCCGCACGTTTGCGGTCGTGCCCCCGCCGGAGGAATCCGATCTCGCTCCCATTGTCGCCTCGCCGGGGGCCATCCCGGGCGCCGCCCCGTCTGATGCGCGCCGCGTTGCGGACCTGTGGCCGGTGCTCACCGCGGGACTCCTGCTCATCCTCGTCGTAGAGTGGATTCTCTGGCTGCGCGGGCTGCCGCGGACCCGCGGCGCCGCGGTGCCGGTGCGACGATGACTCCCGTGCGCTTCGTCACGCCGTGGATGCTGGTCTTCCTGCTGGCGATCCCCGTCCTCATCGCGCTTGCACGGCGGCGGCGCACCCCTCGCGGCGTCGTCATGGTCCGCAGCATGGTCCTCGCGCTGCTCATCGTCTGCCTCGCCGGTCCCCAGGTCACCGTGCAGGGCAGGGGGCTCACCGTCATGTTTGCGATCGATCATTCCGCCAGCGTGCCGGTCGACGCGCGGGATGCCGCGGCTGAGTTCGCACGCGCGGCTCTGCGCTCGCGTTCGACCGGGGATCGCGCCGGGGCGGTAGTGTTTGGAGCCGAGGCCATGGTGGACGAGGCCCCATCCGTAGACCCCCGGCTGGCGTTTTCCGCCGAGCCTGCCGGCGACGCCACCGATTTGGCCCAGGCGATCCGCACCGCCTTGCTGGCGATGCCCATTGCCGGGGGGCGCCGCATCGTGCTGGCGACCGACGGCAACGGCAACACCGGCGACCTGGCCGGGGCGCTGGCGCTGGCCCGCAGCCAGGAGGTGGAGATTTCGGTCCTGCCGCTGCAGCCCAGCGTGAGCGCCGATGTCCTGATTGAAGAGGTCCAGGCGCCCGACGAGGTGCGCATCGGAGCGCAGTTTCCGGTGCGGGTGGTGCTCCGCGCGACGGCGCGAGCGCGGGTCACGCTGCGCGTCTCTGAAAACGCGACGCCGATAGACCAGCGCACGCTGGCGCTTGCCCCGGGCCGCAGCATTGTGACCATTCACCGCGCCGCATCGTCGGAAGGATTGCTGCAGTACGCCGCCGCGATTACGGCGGATCCGGACGGAACCACCGCCAACAACACCGCCGCCGCGCTGGTCGTCGTGCGGGGCAAACCGGTCGTCTGGTACGTCGGGGCCGGCGACGGACCGCTGCGGAGAATCCTGGCGGCGCAGCCGTGGCGGGTGCAGACTGTCGTCCCCGAAGCCCTGCCCCCCACCGTGGCGCAGTATCGGGGTGTCTCCGCCCTCGTCTTCGACGACGTGTCCGCCACCCGGCTGTCGGTGGGCCAGATGGCCGCCGTGCGCGATTTTGTCGGCCGGTTGGGCGGCGGCCTTGCCGTCGTCGGCGGCGCGCACAGCTTCGGCATCGGGGGCTACGCGAATACCCCGTTGGAAGAAGCGCTGCCGGTGTCGATGGACGTGCGCCACCGGCTGGCCATTCCGTCGATGGCCGTGCTGCTGGTGATCGACACCTCGGGGAGCATGGGGCCGTTTGGCCAGGGGCTGGCCAAGGTCGAGCTGGCCAAGGAGACGGCCCAGTCGGTGATCGACCTGCTCGGTGAGCGCGACGTCATCGGTGTGGTCGCCTTCGATCAGGAAGCACGCTGGCTGGTGCTGCCGACGGCAGCCCGCTTCCGCGATCAGGTGCTGGAACGGGTGTCGAGGCTGATCCCGGGCGGCGGGACCAACATGCATCCCGCCCTCGCGTTGGCCTACGACTATCTGCGCCGATCGCCCGCAAAGATCCGCCACGTCATCGTGCTGTCGGACGGGCAGACCGACCCGGGGGACTTCGAGGGGCTGGTCACGCGTATGGCGCGCGACAAGATTACCGTATCGTCGGTGGCGGTGGGCAAGGATGCCGACACCGCGATCATGGCCAATATCGCCCGCTGGGGAGAGGGCCGGTCGTACGCGACCCAGGACCTCTACACGATCCCGCAGATCGTGACGGCCGAAGCCCTGCTGGCCTCGCGGGCGTACGTGGTGGAGGAACGGTTCGTCCCCGAGGTCAATCGCACCGATGTGCTGGCGGGTCTCGGAACCCTGCCCGCGCTGCGGGGATACGTGGCCACCGCCCCCAAGCCCGCCGGGATCATTCACCTCTCCTCTGCCCACGACGATCCGATCCTTGCCACCTGGCAGTATGGGGTGGGGCGGGCCGCGGCGTTCACCTCCGACGCGGCGCCGCGGTGGGCGGCGGAGTGGATGTCGTGGTCGAACCTCGCCCGGTTCTGGTCGCAACTGACCGCGTGGGTCATACGCGACGACGCCCAGGGGCTGCAGCTGACACTGGAGCGGGCCCGAAGTGACGCGGCCGTGATCGTGGACGCCTTCACCCCAGACGGGACGCCGCTGGACGGCCTCGAGGTGACCGCGCGGATCAGCGGCCCGCAAGCCCAGACCCTGCGGCTCGTCCAAACCGCCGCCGGCCGCTACGAGGGCCGAGTCCCGGCCGCGGTTCGCGGGGCGTACGCGGTCACGGTGGTCGCGCGGACGCAGCACCGGATCTTTGGGACGCGCACGGGTGGGTTCGTGGTGCCGTATTCAGCGGAACTGCGAGACCTTGAGGTCAATCGCCAAACGCTTCTGCAGATCATCGAGGCGACCGGCGGGCACATCTTCGAAGATCCGAAGATGGCCTTTGCGCCGACGGGGCAGGGCAGCGCGCAGACCGCGGACGCCTGGCCGGTCCTCGCGGCGGGGGCCGTGGGACTCTTCATGGCGGAGATTGTGCTGCGGCGGGTCCCGGCGATCGGATACTATCTCACTGCGGCCGGTGGCGCCATCATGGGGCGCCTGCGCCGCCAGCCGGGGAGCGCGCAGGTGTCGGAAGACCAGCAGTATGAGCAGGCCGACCGATGGAAATTCGTCGAGCCGCAGTCCACCGCGGCGGCGGAATCGATGCAGGCGGCGGCAAGGCTGTATATCGTTCGGCTGAAGGGACAAGGAAGTACGGGAACAGGCGAGCACGCGAACAGGCGAACCCGCGAGGAGCGGCACGAGGAGGAACGTTCGTGAGCGTCGATGAGGTGTTTTCGTTCCAGGCGCCGGCAAATGTGACGTTCGGGCCTGGGGCGGTCGGGCAGCTTCCCGAGATCGTCAAAGGACTTGGAAAGCGCGCGCTGGTGATCTCGGATCCGGGCATCGCGGCGGCGGGCATCCTGGACCGTGTGAGGTCGTGGCTGCATGATGCCGGAGTGATCACCGAGGCGTTCACCGATGTCGAGCCCAACCCCAGTGTCGAGACCGTCAACAAGGCCTACGCGCTGCTCCAGCGCTCGAACGCGGAATTCCTCGTCGGGCTCGGCGGCGGGAGCGCCATGGATGTGGCGAAGGTGGCGTCGGTGCTGGCCCGCTATGGAGGCGCCGTCGGCGACTACGAGGGGATCGGCAAGGTGCCCGGGCCGGGGATGACGACCGTGGCCATTCCCACCACCGCCGGCACGGGGAGCGAGGTGACGGTGTTCGCGGTCATCACGGACCGCGCGCGCCGGTTCAAGATGACCGTGGGCAGCCCGTTTCTGGTGCCGCAGTACGCGCTGTGTGATCCCGAGCTCACCCTGTCCATGCCGCCGGGACTGACGGCGGCGACCGGTATGGATGCGCTGACCCATGGGATCGAGTGCTACGTGAATCGCGTCTACCATCCGATCGCCAAGACCCTGGCGCTGGAGGCGATGAAGTTGATCGGCCCGTCGCTGCGCACGGCCTACACCACGGGCAGAGATCTGCCCGCCCGCACGTCGATGCTGCTGGCCAGCACGATGGCGGCGATGGCTTTTACGCGCACCCGTCTGGGGAACGTCCACGCCATGTCGCACCCGCTGGGGGCGCACTTCGACGTGCCGCACGGTGTGGCCAATGCGGTGCTGCTCCCCTACGTCATGGCCTGGAACCTCCCGGCCTGTCTGGCGACATACCCGCAGATTGCCGCGGCGTTGGGAGAAGACATCGCAGGGCTGTCCACCCAGGACGCGGCAGAACGGGCCGTCGACGCGGTGCAGCGGCTCAGCCGCGACGTCGGGATTCCACCCCGGCTGCGCGACGTGGGCGTCACGAAATCGGGGATCCCCCAGATGGCGGCCGATGCGATGAAGAGCGGCAACGTGCTGGTCAATCCGCGCGACACCACATACGACGACATCCTCTATCTCTTCGAGACTGCTTTGTGATCGCGATGACGAACGCCGTCTTCCCAGTCTCCCCCGTCGAACCCCGAACCGCTTGGGACTGGGCAGACTGGGTAGACGGGGAAGACAGGGTGGACGGTTGATGACCTTTCCGTTTCCCGTTCCGGTCAAGGCGCTCCCCACCATGGCCCGGGTGCGCGTGACGTTCCCCCGGCCGACCATCCCAGACGTCCCGGGGGAGGTCCGGCGCGGGCTGGAGGGGCTGGGGTTGGCGGACCTGCGCGGCCGGCGTATCGCGGTGACCGCGGGCAGCCGGGGGATCCGCGACATCGTTGCGGTGCTGGCGACCGTGACGGCATGGATCCGCGAGCGCGGCGGCACGCCGGTACTGGTCGCGGCGATGGGCAGTCACGGCGGCGGCACCGAAGAGGGCCAGCGGCGCCTGCTGGCGCACCTGCGGATCACGCCGGAATCGTCGGGCGGACCGATCCTGACCTCGATGGACACGGTCGAACTGGGCCGCACCGCGGGAGGACTGGTCGCCTACTGCGATCGCAATGCCGCCGCGTGTGAGGGCATCCTGGTGGTGAACCGGGTCAAGCCGCACACCGCATTCGCGCAGCCGTTTGGCAGCGGGCTGCTCAAGATGATCGCCGTGGGCCTGGGCAAGGCTCCGGCCGCCGCGCAGATTCACCGGCAGGGGCCGGCCGACATGGGCGCGGCGATCGCCGCCATCGCCGCCGTCGTGATCGGAACAGGGAAGATCCTCGGCGGGCTGGCGATCATCGAGAATGCCTACGATGAGACCGCCCGCATCGTCCCGGTGCGGCCCGAGGAGATGGCCGCGGCCGAAGGGCGGCTGTTCAGCGAAGCGACGTCCCTGATGCCGGCCCTCCCCATCCAGGTCCTCGATGTGCTGATCGTCGATGAGATTGGCAAGAACTACAGCGGTACCGGCATGGATGTGAACGTGATCGGCCGCTGGCGCATGCCCGGGTTGCCCGAGCCGGCGCGGCCGGCCATCCAGCGGATCGTCGCCCTGCGGCTGTCGGCGGAATCCGAAGGTAATGCGCAGGGCGTCGGTCTCGCCGACGTTGTGACACGCCGTTTGGCCGCGGCCATCGATCCGGTCGCCACCTACGTCAATACGCTGGTCAGCACGTACGTGCAGCGGGCGTTCGTGCCGGTCACGATGCCGACCGATCGCGATGCGATCGAGGCCGCGCTGGCGAGCCTGAACCTAGCCGATCCCGCCGCCGCCCGCGTGATGCGGATTCCCAATACCCTGCATCTGGACGAATGCGAAGTGTCCGCGTCGATCCTGCCGGAACTCCCCCCATCTGCCCGCGCCATCGATGATGCAACACCGATGGCATTCTCCGACGACGGCAGACTGTTGTGAGCGACATCGAACGCGCCGCCGCCGTACTGCACCGCAGCCGGCCGGTCGCCGTCTTCACGGGTGCGGGCGTCAGCACCGAGTCCGGCCTGCCCGATTTCCGCTCCCCGGGCGGATTGTGGGCCGGGGGGGATCCCATGGAGGTGGCAAGTCTGTCTGCGTTCCGCCGCCGCCCGCGCGTCTTCTACGAGTTCTACCGCACACGCCTGGCCCATCTGGCCGATGCCCGCCCGAATGCCGCGCACGAGGCGCTGGCCGAGCTGCAGGCCGCAGGCCTGGTCGGTCCGATCATCACCCAGAACGTGGACGGATTGCATCAAGCCGCAGGATCGAAGGAGGTCATCGAGCTCCATGGCAACCTGCGCGAGGCGGCCTGTCCGGACTGCGGGTGGACCGGGTCGGTGGCCATCATCACGGAGGCCTTGGCTCACGGCGTCGCGCCCGTCTGCCCCGACTGCGGCCATCCCGTCAAGCCCAACGTCGTCCTGTTCGAAGAACTCTTGCCCGCCGACGCGTACCGGCGGGCGGAAGTGGTCTGCCGGGGCGCGGGGGCGCTGTTGGTCGTGGGCTCGTCGCTGCAGGTGACCCCGGCGGCGTGGCTGCCCGAGATCGTCCGCGATCACGGCGGCACGGTGCTGATCATCAATGACGAACCCACCGCGTTCGATCACCTCGCCACCGTACTGCTCCGCGGGAAGGCCGGCGCGCTGCTCCCGCAGGTCGCCGCCGCGGCCCTCGCACACCGGCAGAGGGAGACTCCCGCCGAGCACAGAAACTCGTAGCGCGATGTCCGTGGCGGAAATTGGCGTCATCGGCGGTACGGGTTTCTACTCGCTGCTGGACGATGTGGAAGAGCACCGGGTGGAGTCCTCCTACGGCGCTCCCAGCGATGCCATCATGGTCGGTACCGCCGCCGGGCGGCGGGTGGCATTTCTCCCGCGGCACGGGCGGTCACACGCGCTGCCGCCCCACGCGATCAATTACCGCGCCAACATCTCCGCCCTGAAGTCGCTGGGATGCACGCGGATTATCGGGCCGTGCGCGGCGGGCAGCCTCCAGCCGCACGTCCACCCCGGCGACCTGGTGATCTGCGACCAGTACGTCGACCGCACGCGCGGCCGGATGGATACCTTCTATGACGGGTCGCCGGTCACGCACATCGGCATGGCGGAACCGTACTGCCCCACCTTGCGCGCGATCGCCATGGAATCGGCGCAGGCGATGGGCCTGCCGGTGCACCGCACGGGGACGATGGTCGTCATCCAGGGCCCGAGGTTCTCCACCGTCGCTGAGAGCCGCTGGTTCCGTGCAGCCGGGTGGGAAGTCATCAACATGACGGGGTACCCGGAGTGTCCCCTGGCAAGAGAACTGGAGATGTGCTACGTCAACATCTCGCTGATCACCGACTACGACGTGGGCGTCGAGGATGATCCGACCGTCGCGGCGGTAACGGCGCAGGACGTGGTGGAGCGGTTCAAGGAGAAGACCGGTCGCCTCCGCGAGCTAATCCTGCGGATGATCGAAGCGATACCCATGACGCGGGACTGCATCTGCGCGACCGCGCTGACGCATGCCCGGGTGGGGTGAGGAGGAGGGCATGGTTCGAACCACGGATTCGACGGGGAAGGTATTGGGGGTGATCGTCTTTGTGCTCGGCGTGCTGCTGCTGCTCGCGGTGTTCGTGCTGGCCTACCAGGATCTGATCGCTTCCAACGATGCGTCACTGTTCACCAGGCTGGTGAACCTTCCCATGGCCCTGCTGTTCAAGGGGGCCTTGCTGTTCATCATGGGGATCGTGGCGTCGGCGATTGCCAACAAGGGCATCGGCCTTTACCAGGCTTCGCGGGGGCACGAGGCGGAGTGACGATCATGAAGCGGAGGCGCACGATTGAATCGTGACGAGGTAATCGATCTCAGGAGCGACACCGTCACACAGCCCACCGAGGCGATGCGCGAGGCCATGGCCCGCTCGGCCGTCGGGGACGACGTGTTCGGGGAAGATCCGACGGTGAAAGACCTGGAGGTGCTGGCCGCGGAGCGGCTCGGCAAGGAAGCCGGTCTGTTTGTGCCCAGCGGGACAATGGCCAATCTGGTCGCCCTGCTGACCCATACGCAGCGGGGGGACGAGGCCATCGTCGAGGCCGAGTCGCACACTTACAATTACGAGTCGGGCGCGATGGCCGCCGTCGCCGGCGTGCTCCCCCGCCCGGTCCTCGGCACACTTGGCTACATCAGCCCTGAGCAGATCCGCTCGGCCGTGCATCCGGCTGATCCACACTACGCGCCGGTGCGGTTGGTGTGCTTGGAGAATACGCACAACCGGCATGGCGGAATCCCGTTTGGGCCTGAGGAGATGGATGCCGCCTGCCTGGCCGCCCACGACCTGGGTCTATCCGTCCACGTCGACGGCGCCCGTATCTTCAACGCCGCGGTGGCGCTGGGCGTCCCCGCGGCGTCCCTCGCGCGCCACGCCGACTCGGTGATGTTCTGCGTCTCCAAGGGTCTGTCGGCGCCGGTCGGATCGGTTCTGCTGGGGGACCGGGAATTCATCGCCCGTGCCCTCCGCTTCCGGAAAATGGTCGGGGGTGGTATGCGGCAGGCCGGCGTGATTGCCGCCGCCGGGATCGTCGCGCTGCAGACGATGGTCGATCGGCTGGCCGAGGACCATGCGAATGCGCGGCGCCTTGCGACCGGGATCGCGCAGGTTCCCGGGCTGATCATCCGTCCGGAACTGGTCCGGACAAACATTCTGTACTTCAGCGTGTCGCCGCCGTTGCCGGTGGCCGAGTTTCTCGCCGGCTTGAAGCGGCAGGGTGTCCTGGCGCTGTCGGTCGGTTCGCAAAGCGTGCGGATGGTGACCCACCGCCACATCACTGGGGGAGATGTGGATGGGGCGCTCGCCGCGATTCGCCAGGCGGCCTCTGTGCTGACCCCGTCGTGACCCGCGGGTTGTGATCTCCAGGGTGCGATGAATTCCCTCGACCAGCCGACGTGGAATCAGGGAGCCGCGCTGATCGAACTGATGCTGCCGGTCATCCCGTCATCGGTGGCGATCGCAC
>DASXUC010000046.1:0-2100 GCA_036505015.1 bacterium
GACCTTCTTCCCGTCGACGACCGCCGGCGAGGCGATCAGCGTCGGCCGCCGCACGTCCGGCACGTGGTGGAGCACCGGGTCCGCGGCGGTCGCGGTCTCGTCGCGGAAGTACAGCCGCGTGGAGAGATGGTGCAGCAGCCCGCGGGCAAAGACACTGACGTTGAGGTGCGGGGCCTGGTCGCCCTCGGCGATGAACGGCACCGTCCCCGGCCGCACCGTCTCAAACCAGAAGAACCCCTCGGCGTCGGTGCCAGCCCGGCCGAACCCGATGAACGCCGGATCCAGCGTGAGATCGCGCCGATCGGCCGGATGGCGGTAGCGTCCCGCCGCGTTCGCCTGCCAGATCTCCACGACCGCATCGGACACCGGCACCCGGTCCCCGTCGTAGACGTGTCCTTCGATGCGGATGCGCTCGCCCTGCGTCTCGGGGGTCACCAGCACGTTTTGGGTCTCGTGCAGCATCCCCCCGTGGAAGAAGGGCCCGACCGTTTGGGGAGGGGTGAGACCGCGGCGGGTCATCGGGGGGTCGGGGCCTCCACCGTGCCTGGCACCGTGACCGGCGCCTCAAACGGGGTCGCCAGCGGGCCGCGGAGGACGATGTCGAACCGGAAGCCCAGCGCCCACGCCTCCATCGTCACGTCGTGATCGTACGTGGCGATCAGCCGGTCGCGCGCTCCCTCGGGCACGGAATTGAAGATGGGATCGAGCGCGTGCAGCGGGTCGCCCGGGAAGTACATCTGCGTCACCAGCCGCGCCAGCGACGAATCGCCGAACAGCGAGAAGTGGATGTGCGCCGGCCGCCACGCGTTGGGATGATTCTGCCACGGATACGCGCCGGGCCGGATGCTGGTGAACCGATAGGCGCCGCTGCCGTCGGTCAGGCACTTGCCGAACCCGAGGAAGTTCGGATCCAGCGGCGCATGGTGCTGGTCGACGCGGTGCCGGTACCGTCCCGCCGCGTTGGCCTGCCAGATCTCCACGACGGTGTTGGGCACGGGGGCGCCGTTCTCGTCGAGCACCGTGCCGGTGACGATGATCCGCTCTCCAACGGCCGGTGCACCGGTCCCCATGTTCGTGGTGAGGTCGGTGTCCTCGGCGCTGATCGCGCTCACCGCCGGCCCGGGTCCGGTGATCTCGGACAGCGTCTGCGGAATCGGAATCAACGCCTGCGTGGGCGACCGCTTGATCGTTGCCCGGTACGCTTCATAGAAATATGGCGGGAAGTCTGGAATATTACTCATGACCGTTCCTCGTTTCCGCGTTTCCCCGTTTCCGCGTTTCCGGCCAGCTCGGTCCGCGCCATCGCAAATGCCTGATTCGCCGCGGGAATCCCGGCGTAGGCGGCCACGTGCAGCAGCACTTCGGTGATCTCCTTGGGATCGACGCCGACGTTGCGGCTGGCCCGCAGGTGCAGCCCGAGTTCCTCGCGCGCCAGCGCGGCGAGAATCGCGATCGTGACCAGGCTGCGGGTCCGGCGGTCGAGCCCGGGCCGCGACCACACCGAGCCCCACGCTGTCTCGGTAATGAACGTCTGGAAGTCCCGGTCCAGCTCGGTGGCCTTGGCCAACGACCGCTCGACGTGGTCGGCCCCGAGCACTTCCTTACGGATCTTCAGGCCCTGCTCGTAGCGGGATTCCATCAGTCCAAAAGCCTCCTGACGAGGTACTCGAAGATCCCTCGAGGCGAATAGACTTCGCTGCGCTTGGCCAGCGCTTCCTCGTCACTCGACCACGTGCGCAGCTCGCCGGCGGCCATCGCCAGCAATTGCTTGTGGCAGGCGCGTTCCAGCAGGATGGCGTTGACCACCGCCGTCTCGACGTCCGCGCCGGTCGTCACGACGCCGTGATGGACCATCAGCGCCGCGTTGCGCCCGCCCACCGCGTCCGCCAGCGCTTGCCCCAGCTCGGGCGTGAGGATGAGGTTTCCGGTCTTGGTGAACCGCGCGACGTCGGGCGGGACGAAGATCGTCCCCTCATGGGAGATCGGCCGCAGCGGCTGCGCCAGCGCGGCGAATGCGATGGCGTGGGGCGCGTGAACGTGGGCGACGCTGTGCACGTCTGCCCGCGCGCGCATGAGCTCCGTGTGGATCGGATACTCCTT
>DASXUC010000047.1:0-23797 GCA_036505015.1 bacterium
GATAAGCCGATCGAAGTCGTACAGTGATGTATTGTAGAAAGCGTACCCGGCCGCCCGGCGAAGGATGCGATCGGGATTTTCCAATTTCCCCTTGTATTGCGCGTTCGTGTCCAGGACCTTCTTCTTGGTGGGAGCCAGGACGCAGTCAATCCGCCGCAGCACCGTCAGGGGGAGAATGACGTCTTGATACTTCCCGCGTTTGAACGTGTCGCGGATGAGATCGGCGACGCCCCAGATGAAACTGACGATTTGGCTGTGATTCATTGCCAGAGATAAGGTTTCTAAGTCCCCCTCACCGTAACCCTCTCCCCTTGACTGGGCGAGGGGATGTATAGAGGGTAGGAGACGCAGGTGCGGGAACGGACTTTCGAGAGCCCATCTATCGACCAAGGGGAGTGCGATGGAACTCGCGATCATCGGGCTGGGCCGCATGGGCGGCAACATGGCCGAGCGGCTGTTGCGTGCGGGCCATACCGTGGTGCCGTATGCGCGCCGGCCGGCGGCGCTGGATCGGTTCGCGCCGCTAGGCGGCCGGGGGGTCACGAGCTTCCCCGCTCTGATGGAGCGGCTCGCACCCCCCCGCACGATCTGGATGATGATCCCCGCCGGCGACCCCGTCGACCAGACGATTCAGACCCTCATCCCCCTGCTGGCCAAGGGTGACACCATCGTCGACGGCGGGAACTCCTACTACAAGGACACCATGCGGCGCGCGGGGCTCGTCGGCGAGCACGGGCTGCACTACGTTGACGTCGGCACCAGCGGCGGGATCTGGGGGTTGACCGAGGGGTACAGCATGATGGTCGGCGGTGAGCCTGAGGCCGTCGAACGCCTGCGCCCGGTTCTTGAAACGCTGGCCCCGGCTCCGGACCGGGGGTGGGGCCACGTCGGGCCGCACGGAGCAGGACACTTCGCCAAGATGGTGCACAACGGGATCGAGTACGGCATGATGCAGGCCATGGCCGAAGGCTTCACGATCATGAAACGCAAGACGGAGTTCGGGTTCGACCTGCACCAGGTCGCGGAAATCTGGCGGTTCGGCAGCGTCGTTCGATCGTGGCTGCTGGACCTGACGTCCGCCGCGCTGGCCAAAGGCCAGGACCTGGCCGAAGTGCGGCCCTACGTCCAGGATTCGGGGGAGGGCCGCTGGACGGTGAAAGAAGCGATGGATCTCGATGTCCCCGCGCCGGTGATCACGCTGTCCCTGCTGCAGCGGTTTGCGTCGCGTGACGAGTACGGGTACGCCGACCGGCTGCTCGCCGTGATGCGCGAGCAGTTCGGTGGGCACGAAGTCAAACGTGACGCCTGACGTCAGGGTCTTTCCTGAACTTGATGCATTGAGCCATGCCGCCGCCGAGATCTTTGTGGGCGAAGCGCGGCAGGCCGCCACCACCTCCGGATGGTGCACCGTGGCGTTGGCCGGTGGGAGCACGCCGCGGCGCCTGTACCGGTTTCTTGCGTTCGGATATGCCGACCGGCTGCCGTGGTCGGCCGTGCAGTTGTTCATGGGAGATGAGCGGTACGTGCCGGCGGGCGACGCGCTGAGCAACTTCCGGATGATCCAGGACACCCTGGTTGACCACCTGCCGATCCCACCTGAGAATGTCCATCCGGTGAACACGAGCTACGAGGACCCCGCGGCCGCGGCGAACGCGTACGAACGGGTGTTGCGGGAGTCCTTTCCCGGGGACTGGCCGCGATTTGATGTCGCGTTTCTGGGGATGGGTACCGACGGCCACACGGCCTCGCTGTTTCCCGGCACGCCGGCGGTGCTGGAGGCACGGCGGTGGGTCGTGGCGACGGAGGTGCCCAGGGAGCCACGCCGCCGCGTGACCCTGACGCTGCCGGTGTTCAATCACGCGCGGCATGTGCACTTCCTTGTCGCGGGGCCGGCGAAGGCGGAAGCCTTGCGGCAGGTCCTGACCACGGATCCGGTCTCATCGCCGTACACCGCTGCACGCGTGCGGCCCAGTGACGGCCACGTGACCTGGTGGGTCGATGCATCCGCGGCCGCGCTGCTCGACCCGTCTGTGGTGCGTCGTGCCCGCGGCTGACGACCTTCAAATCATCCGCCGCGCCTACCACATCGCCGAGCGAGATCTCCGGGCCTGCTACAATCCCCATGGCATCGTCGCCGGCCGGCTGCATTTCAACGCGTATTGGTCCCGTGACGGCTTCTGGGCGCTCTTCGGCGCGCTGGCGCTGGGCGATTATGATGAAGCGCGGGCTCATCTCGATACCTTCATCAAGTACCAGCTCCCCAACGGCGAGGTGCCCGTGCGCGTGGAATATGTCGGTCACACCTGGGGTGGATACCACACGCAGCGCATGATGCCCAGGGCGATCTACCGCGCCGGCACGATCTTCCCGCATCCGATCGATCCATCCGCGCTGTTCATCATCGCGGCACGCGAGTATTTTGCGCGCACGCACGACATGGACTTTACCTCGCGGTTCGAACCGGCGATGGATCACGCCGCGCGGTGGCTGCTGCATTTCGACCGTGACGGCGATGGGATGATCGAGAGTCATTACCTGGCCGATTGGATGGATTCCATCCTGAAGAAGGACAAGGTGTTCTACGTGAACCTCCTGCTCTACGAGGGGTTACGTACGTGTGAGCTGCTGAAACGCGAGTTGGGACGCCGCGAGGACGAAATGTTCTTCCGCGACGCTGCGAATCGCCTGGGCGAGCAGCTGCAGCGGCACTTTTGGAACGGGACGTACTTCACCGACTGGACCCGCGGCGACCGGCGGGGAGGGTTTTCGTCGGACGGCAACATACTGGCTGTGTTCTTCAGCGTCGCCACCGAAGAGCAGGCGCGCAGCATTCTGAGGTTCATCCAGGAACGAAGGCTGGACGCCCAGACGCCGCTGCGGACCTGCGATCCGGTATATCCTCCGCGGCAGGTCTTTCCCTTTTACTACCTGGCCGGGATTCCCGACTATCACCGCACGCTCATCTGGCCGTGGCTGGGCACGCTCAACGCCGTGAACAAGTGGCGATCGGGCCGTCAGGATGAGGCGATAGCGGACCTGACGCGCATCGGGGAATGGTACCTTCGCCAGAACGTGGTGGCGGAAGTCTACGAGCCCGACGGCACGCCGGTGAACCGCCGGTTCTTCCAGGCCGAGTTTCCATTCGCCTGGAATGCCGGACTGTTCGTCTACGTGCTGCGTGAACTGAAGCTGGCTGGCCCGCCCTAGCGGCGTCCGGAGACCTGCAGGAGTTCAGCCGTGAAGGTGCTCATCTGCTCGTAGGTGAGCAAGCCGACGTGCTTGCGCAGAATTCGTCCTTGGGTGGTGATGAAGACGGTCGTCGGCATGCCTACCACCTGATACCCGTCCACCACGTCTTCATCGAACACGGTACCGGCCGGGTAGGTGATCCCCAGCGTGCGCAGCAGCGCCTTCCCCTCCTCGCGGGTCCCCAGGCCCGTGTAAGGGCCGAGGTCCACGCTGATCAGGATGAAGCGGTCGTACCCAGGTTGTGCCGACAGGCGCTGGAAGTCGGGCATCTCCGCGCGGCACGGTGCACACAGACCTGCGAAGAAGTTTACGACCACAGGCTTCCGGGCCCACAACTGTGAGAGACGGACCATCCTTCCGCCGACGGCCGTCTCCCCCTGGTACATGGTAATGGCCATGTCGGGAGCGCGTGGGAGAGCCCGTCCCGCCGGGGTCGGCGAGGGCGACCGGGGAGCCGCCACGCGCGAACCTGCCAGCCGCATCACGCCGGCTGCTGCAAGGAAGACTCCGATCAACAGCAGCAGTGCGAGAACGAGACGCCGGGGCGGGTTCATGGGAAATAATTCTCTGACAAAAAGAGTATCATCAGACAGGAGGATCGTGCAGTGGCGAAATCCGTTGTCCTGTATTCGCAGCCGGGCTGACTGTTTTGCGGCAAGGTGAAGGAGTTCCTTCACCAGCGCGGCATCGAATTCGTGGAGAAGGACATCAGCCGCGACGATCAGGCGCTGGATGAGCTGCTGGAAAAGGGGTTTCAGGCCACGCCGGTCACCGTCATCGACGGCGACGCCGTGGTGGGTTTCAACAAAGCACGGCTCGAGGAACTGCTGGGGGTCTAAGGCCGGGGGGCGATGATGGATCTGACCTGGGAGTCGGTACAGGAAATTCTGGCGACGACGAAGACCATTGCCGTCGTCGGACTGTCAGATAAGCCCGACCGGCCGAGCAACGAGGTGGCCGGGTACATGCAGGCGCACGGATACCGCATCATTCCCATCAATCCGACCATCACGGAAGCCCTGGGTGAGAAGTCCTACCCGAGTCTGCGCGACCTTCCGGAACGGGTCGACGTCGTGCAGATCTTCCGCCGGTCTGAAGAAGTCCCGCCGATCGTCGACGAGGCCATCGCGATCGGCGCGAAGGTCGTGTGGATGCAGCCCGGCGCGGAAAACGACGAAGCCGCCGCAACCGCCGAAGCCGCGGGGTTGAAGGCGGTCGTCGGCGCGTGCATGCGGGCCGTCCATCGTGCGCTGGCTGAACAGCGCGGAAAACACTGAAGCCTGCCGCACTGCCCTCCAACCCTCAGGACCGTCAGGGAACTTTTCACTAGCTTTTGATGCGCCCTTGGCCTGTTCTTGAAGCCGCGCTCCTACCGTAAAGGTGGGGATGACCCCAATGTGCCATATGAAGGAGGTACTCTGCATGGCAAGGCATTGGACCGGTCTGCTGTTCGTCGCCCTCGTTGTCGCCGCCGTTGGCGGATGTCAGTCGCCGGTGCCGGCGCAGACCATTACCCTGAACGGAGCGGGCGCAACCTTTCCGTTTCCGCTGTACTCGAAGTGGTCGCAAGTGTACGCAGCCGAGAAGAACGTGCAGATCAATTACCAGTCGATCGGCTCCGGCGGGGGCATCCGCCAGTTCATGGAGAAGACCGTGGACTTCGGCGCCAGCGACGGCCCGATGACCAACGAGCAGATCCAGCAGGCGGGGGGCCGCGTGCTGCACATCCCAATGGTGGCCGGTGCGGTCGTCCCCGCGTACAACCTGCCCGGGGTGTCGATCGGACTGAATTTCACTCCCGACGTGCTGGCCGACATCTTCCTCGGCAAGATCACGAAGTGGAATGATCGCCGGATCGTGCAGGCAAATCCGAAGGCGGCGCTGCCGTCCGCCGATATCATCGTGATTCATCGCTCCGATGGGTCGGGCACGACCGCGATCTGGGCCAATTACCTGAGTAAGGTCAGCAAAGAATGGAAAGACAAGGTTGGCGAGGGCACGTCCGTCAATTGGCCGACCGGCCTGGGCGGCCGCGGCAACGAAGGGGTGGCCGGTCTGGTCCGGCAGACGCCCAACGCGCTGGGCTACGTCGAACTGGCCTACGCACTGACCAACAAGATGACGTTTGGGAACGTGCGGAACAAGCTCGGCCAGTTCGTCCGGCCGTCACTGTCGAGCACGACCAAGGCCATGGAGGGCGCGCTGAAATCCATCCCTGACGACTACCGGGTATTCTTCACCGATCCTTCGGGGAGAGATGCCTACCCCGTTGCCGGGTTCACCTGGATCCTGATCTACGGCGACCAGGCCGATCCGGTGAAGGGCAAGGCGCTGGTGGACTTCTTGTGGTGGGCCGTGCACGACGGCCAGAAGTACGCGCCCACGCTGCTCTATGCCCCGCTGCCGAAGAGTCTGGTCGCCCGCATCGAGGGCACGCTGAAGACGGTGACCGCACGGGGACAATCCATCCTCCGGTAGGAGTAGATCGTGGATGCTTGAAGCCGTAACGCCGTCCCGGTCGCCCGCTCGCGCGTCGGGCGACCGCGCCTTTCAGCTGCTGCTGGCCGCCATGGCCGCCGCGATCCCGGTAATCATGGGCGCGATGCTGATCGCGCTCGTCGATGCCGCCTGGCCGGCCATCCGGCGCTTTGGCTTCGCGTTCTTCGGGACCTCGACCTGGGACCCCGTGGCCGGTCAGTTCGGCGTGCTGCCGTTCGTATACGGCACCGTGGTGTCCTCGGCCCTCGCCCTGCTGATCGCAATTCCTTTGGGCCTGGGCGTAGCGATCTTCCTCTCCGAGCTCGCCCCCGGCTGGCTGCGCACACCGGTCCGGTTTCTGGTCGAGCTCCTCGCGGCGATTCCGAGCGTGGTCTACGGCCTGTGGGGCATCTTCGTTCTCGTGCCCTGGGTCCGCGCGATACTGACGCCGCTGCTGAAATCGTCGCTGGGATTTCTGCCCCTGTTCACCGGGCCGCCCCTGGGCATCGGCATGCTCACCGCCGGGTTGATCCTCTCGGTGATGGTGGTGCCGTTCATCGTCGCGGTCAGCACGGAAGTCATGCGCGCTGTGCCGCAGGCGCAGCGGGAGGCGGCGCTGGCATTGGGTGCCACGGGGTGGGAGACCACGCGCACGGCGGTGATCCCATATGCGCGGTCGGGCATCGCCGGCGCGATCTTCCTGGCTCTGGCGCGCGCGTTGGGCGAGACGATGGCGGTGACGATGGTGATCGGCAACGTGCCGCAGATCAAGGCCTCGCTGCTGGCTCCCGCGTATACCGTCTCGGCCGTCATTGCCAACGAGTTCGCGGAGGCGACCAGCGACCTCTACGTGGCCGCGCTGGTCTACGCCGGCCTCGTGCTGTTCATCGTGACGCTGACCGTCAACATCCTGGCCCGGGTGCTCGTGTCGCGCGTCGCCCGGGGCCCCGCCCTGATCCGAGAGTGAGGCCGATGGCTCTGCGAAGCTGGATGCCCGAAGCCCGAGGCCCGTACCGTCGGCGCCGCTGGACCAACCTCGTGATGGCCGTCGTCACGTTCCTCTGCACCCTGGCCGTGCTGGCACCGCTGTTCATCATCCTCGCCTTCCTCATCCGCACCGGGGTGACCGCGCTGAACCTGGAGTTCTTCACGCACCTGCCGGGCGCCGCCGGCGAGCCCGGAGGCGGCATGGCCAACGCGATCGCCGGGACGATCATGCTGCTGGGACTCGCGGGGCTGCTGGGAATCCCGCTCGGCGTCCTCGGAGGAGTGTTCCTCGCCGAGTATCCCAACAGCCGGCTCGCCCACGTGGCGCGGCTGACCGCCGACGTGCTGAACGGCATGCCGAGTATCGTGATGGGGCTGTTTGCGTACGTGCTGATCGTGTTGCCGCTGCGGCACTTCAGCGCGCTGGCCGGAGGGGTGGCGCTGGGCGTGATGCTGATCCCGACGGTGATGCGGACCACGGAAGAAATCGTGCGGCTGGTCCCGCAGAGCATCCGTGAGGCCTCGCTCGCGTTAGGGATTCCGGTCTGGAAGACAACCCTGCGGGTGGTCCTCCCGACGGCCTCGGCGGGCATCGTGACCGGGATCATGGTTGGTCTGGCCCGCATCGCCGGCGAGACGGCGCCGCTGCTGTTCACCGCGTTCGGCAACCGGTTCTGGAACTGGAATCCGCTCAGACCGATCGCCGCGCTGCCGCTGCAGATCTTCGCCTATGCGATCTCGCCGTTCGATGACTGGCACCGCCAGGCCTGGGCGGGCGCGCTGGTGCTGGTAGCGCTGGTGCTCATCGTCAACGTTGCCGCGCGGGTGGCGGCAAGCCGGCAGGTGCGGCTGCGATGAGGGATTCCGTGCAAAATCGGCCGAAGTTCCAATTTGTGGATCAGGTGGCGCAGGCCGATTCACCAGATCAGCGGGCCGCGACGGCGTTGATCGACCGGGCCGGCGCGTTAGAGGCCAATGATGTCCATGCCTGGTTTGACCGGCTGCACGCGCTCCGGGGGGTCACGCTCTCCATCGCCGTGCGCCAGATCACGGCGATCATCGGACCATCCGGGTGCGGCAAATCCACGTTCCTGCGCTGTCTGAACCGGATGCATGAATTGGTCCCCGGCGCCCGGGTCGCCGGTCGCGTGACGCTCGATGCCCAGGACATTTACGCGCCCGGGGTGGATCCTGTGGTCATCCGGCGGCGCATCGGGATGGTGTTCCAGAAACCCAACCCCTTTCCGACCATGAGCATCTATGACAACGTCGCCGCGGGCCTGAGACTGGCCGGGGAGCGCAGCCGGGCGACACTCGATGAGCTGGTCGAGCGCAGCTTGGAGGCGGCGGCGCTGTGGACAGAGGTCAAGGACCGGTTGAGTAAACCGGGGACCAGTCTGTCCGGCGGGCAGCAGCAGCGGTTGTGCATCGCGCGTGCGCTGGCGGTCTCACCGGAGGTGCTGCTGATGGACGAGCCGTGCTCGGCGCTGGATCCGGCCAGCACGCTGCGCATCGAGGAGCTGGCGCGGGAACTGGCCAAAGACATCACGATCGTCATTGTCACCCACAACATGCAGCAGGCGGCCCGCGTCTCCGAGTCCACGGCTTTCATGCTGGACGGCATGCTGGTGGAGTTCGGCGCGACCAACCAGCTGTTCACGCGTCCCACCGACCAACGCACGGAAGATTACATCACCGGCCGGTTTGGTTGAGATGACCGAAAGAGCCATCCACACCCGGGAGTCGTTCGATCAGTCCCTGCGCGGGCTGGAAACCGACATCCTGCGGATGGGGACCCTGACCGGCGAGCTGATCCACCGGGCGATCGACGCGCTGAAGGCGCGCGATGCCGATGCTGCCCAGGCGGTGATCGACGACGACGCGGGCGTCGACGCCATGCACATGGACATGGAGCAGCGGGTCATTGCGCTGCTAGCGACCCAGCAGCCGATGGCGCGGGACCTTCGCACGCTGACCGCCGTCCTCGCCATCTCGATCGATCTCGAACGCATGGCTGATCACGCCGAAGGGATCAGCAAAGCCACCAAACGACTCGCCGCCGAGCCGCTGCTGAAACCGCTGATCGACATCCCGTACATGGAACAGATCGTCCAGGAGATGCTGAAGGACGCCCTGGATGCGTTCGTCCGCCGTGACGTCGCACTGGCCGACTCGCTGGGACCAAGAGACGACGTCGTCGACGGCCTGCGCTCACAGGTGTTTCGTGAACTGCTCACGTACATGGCGGAAGATGCGCACACGATTTCTCGCGCCCTGGAATTGATCCTCGTCGCCCAGCACCTGGAGCGGGCGGCGGATCATGCCACCAACATCGCCGAGCGCGTGATCTTCCTCGTGACCGGGGAGATGCGCGAGATCAACGTGTAGCGTCGGACGAGAGCCGGCGCACGAGATCGGCGACCCGCAGGCGCAGGTCGTCGCGGATACCCCGCACAAAGTTCAGGTCTCTGCCGACTGGGTCGGGCAGCGGCCAGTGTTCGTTCGGGACCCCCGGGATGACCGGGCACGCTTCCTCTGCGCACAGTCCGATCACCAGTGCCACGTCGGGACCCAAGGCTTCATCCAGCGACTTCGGGTACTGACCCTTTAACGCAAAGCCCAACTCCCGCATAACCTCGTAGGTCTGCGGCATGATCTGAGTTGCCGGCGCCGTTCCCGCGGAGCCCGCGCGCCACCCCGGCGGAGCCACCGCATTGAAGAAGGCTTCCACCATCTGGGAGCGCATGCTGTTGCCGCGTCAGACGAACAGAACCCGCTTCATGACTCCCTCCCCGGTCGTACCTGGTACTTCTTTGGCCGAGGTTCGGTACCCGGTACTACTTTCAGGCCTTCGCAGTACCTGGTACCAGGTTTCCATGTCGGCTGAGGAATTCCCTGAGGGGATTTGCCTGTAGGTATGTAGGGTATAATAGGGTAACATATGGAAGATTACTTGACGGTCCAACAGGCGGCGGCTCTTCTCCACCTGAACGTGAAGCGAGTTCAAGCCCTCGCCAGGTCAGAAAGCCTCCCGGCAGTCCGCGCAGGACGTAAATGGCTCTTTCCGCGTTCCGCCCTTCTCGCCCGGCTCCGCGGCTCTGGCGGGTCCATTGTCCCCTCGGCTGCGCAACTCAGTGGACGGAACCAGCTCCGGGGCCGAATTACCGCCATTTCTGTCGACGGCGTGATGGCGGAGGTGCGCATCGATATTGGCGGGCATGAGCTGGTCTCGATTATCACGCGCGCGTCGGTGGAACGCCTCGGTCTCAAGGTAGGAGATGAGGCAACCGCGGTGATCAAGGCGACCGACGTGATGATCGGGCGGTCGTAGCGGTGTATCTCCTTGCTGCGGTGGGAGCCGTGCTGCTCGCTCTCTCCGCGGTGCCAGGCACGGTGGAGTCGGCGGTGCCGGGTACTGTGGAACTTCACGTGGGCGCCGCATCCGACCTCCGGTTTGCACTCGAGGAATTGACCGCACGGTTTGAGCGCGCGCATCGGGTGCGGGTCAGGGTCACGCTCGGATCATCGGGCCAGCTGGCCGCGCAGATTGCCCAGGGGGCACCCTTCGACGTGTTCTTCTCAGCCGATGACACCTTCGTCCGCACACTGGCCGATCAGGGCGCGATCCGAAAAGATTCGATCCGGCTGTACGCGATCGGGCGCATCGTGCTCTGGGTGCGGTCGGCATCGACGATAGACCCAACCCAGGGCCTGGGCGTGCTGACGGGTCAGGCCGTTCGATTCGTCGCGATCGCCAACCCCGCCCACGCCCCGTATGGCCGCGCGGCCGAGCAGGCGCTCAAGAAGGCGGGCGTCTATGATCGGGTGCGCGCGAAGCTCGTCCTGGGCGAGAACATCAGCCAGGCCCTGCAGTTTGTGCAGACCGGCAATGCGGATGCCGGAATCGTTGCTCTGTCCCTGGCCATCGCGCCCGCGGTGAAGACCAGAGGCCGCTATTGGGTGATTCCTTCCTATCTCCATCGCCCGATCCGGCAGGCGGTGGGAGTGACGACGCGCTCGCACCAGCAGGGGCTCGCCGGCACATTTGTCGCCTTCGTGAACAGCGCCGCAGGCCGTGAGATCATGCGCCGGTACGGATTCGCGCTGCCCGGCGAACCGCTGTGAGTCCCGGTCAGATCGACTGGTTCCCGCTCTGGCTGTCCTTGCGCGTGGCCGGTCTGGCCACAATCCTGGCCGCCGTGATCGGGACGGCGGTCGCGTATGCGCTCGCGGAGGGACGCTGGCGGGGCCGGAACGTCGTGGAATCCATCGCGACCCTGCCGTTGATCCTGCCGCCCACGGTGCTGGGGTTCTACCTGCTGGTGACGCTCGGACGACAGAGTGCGATCGGGGTCTTCATCGAGCGGGCGACCGGCATTTCGCTGGTCTTTACGTGGCAGGGCGCCGTCGTCGCGGCGGTGGTGCCGGCCATTCCGTACGTGATCCGGACGGCGCGCGCGGCGTTTGAAGAAGTCGACATTTCCGTGCGAGAGGCGGCCCGCATCGACGGCGCGAGCCGGTTTCAGCAGTTTCTGATGGTGCTGCTGCCGTTGGGCCGGCGGGGCATCGCCGCGGGCGTGGCGCTGGCTTTTGCCCGCGCGCTCGGCGAGTTCGGCGCTACGTTGATGGTGGCCGGGAACATCCCGGGGCGCACCCAAACGATGCCGATCGCGATCTATGACGCCGTGCAGGCTGGGTCGTATGATCTGGCGCGAATTCTCGTCGCCATCCTGACCGTCACCGCGCTCGCCGTGCTCCTGCTGGTGGGCCGGCTTGGCTCGCACGCCTGACGGTGCTACGATTGAGCCGACAATTGCAGACGACCTTCGGGGCAGGGTGAGCCCTCGAAGACACGTTGGTCGTTGATCGTTCGTCGTTGGTCGATGAGCGATGATCAGCGGTTCTTGAGGGCAATTCCTGATCGGTGGTACAGCCCACGACCCCTAACGGCCTGAGTCGTTGACGACCAACGGCCAACGACACACGACCAACGGTAGTTAGGGTGGATCCGGTGAAACTCCGGAGCCGACGGTATAGTCCGGATGGGAGAAGGTCATTGACGGAAACCGGGAACAGGGAACCGGGAACCGTTAGTTTATTTCTGCCCCGGAGGGTCGCGGTGGTGACGGAGGGGCAGGATGAGAAGGCTTACGCAGGTTGCACTCCTCGGCGCAGTTGCATTCCTGTTCATGTATTATCTGGAGATCCCGCGCGGCCTGTTCGCTCCGTTCCTGAAGTACGATCCCGGAGAGGTTCCCGCGCTCGTGGCCGGGTTTGCGCTTGGTCCCGTGGCCGGCATCACGGTCGAAGTCATCAAGGGACTGCTGGTCGCGTTGTTCGCCTATAAGGAGTACGGCCCGTTCGGCGTGCTGATGAACGTCCTTGCCGGGATCACACTGGTCGGTGTGGCCGGCGTCTACTATCTGGTCGACCACACGAAAGCCGGAGCGATCCGCGCGCTGGTGTTCGGAACGCTGGCGATGACGATCGTGATGATCCTGGCCAACATCGCCCTCACGCCGCTCTTCTTCCCCGATTTCAGTCGGGCCCAGATCATTGCGCTCGTATTGCCCGCGCTGCTGCCGTTCAATCTGCTCAAGGGCGCCATCAGCTCGCTGATCACGTTCTACGTCTACAAGCGGGTGCGCGTGTACCTCTACGAGCGGATCAGCGACCGGGCGGCGTGGTAGATGAAGGGAACGCTGTACACCGACGGGCGTATCTACACCCTCGACCCGGCGCCCCCGGTGGTCGAAGCCCTGGCGGTGTCCGGCGGGCGCATCGTCGCCCGGGGTAAGGCGGCTGATCTTGCCAGGGACTTTGCGGAGTTTGAGCGCATCGACCTCGGTGGCCGCACCGTCCTCCCCGGCTTTATCGACAGCCACATCCACCTGGCCGCTCTCGGCATGAGTCTGCGGCGGGTGGAGCTCCGCGACGCTCGTTCGCTCGCCGCCGCGGTCGCCCGGGTGTCTGCGGCCGCAGCGCGGGCCCGACCCGGCGAGTGGATCCTGGGCCGCGGCTGGGACAAGAACCTGTGGCCCGAGCAGCGCTTCCCCGCCAAGACCGACCTCGACGCCGCGGCGCGCGACCATCCGGTCGCGCTGACGAGCAAAGATGGCCATCTGCTCTGGGTCAACTCCGCGGCGCTGGTCCACGCCGGACTGGACGCGCACAGCCAGGATCCCGCGGGGGGGCAGATCGAGCGCGGCCCGGACGGCGTCCCCACCGGTCTGCTGAAAGAGGAAGCGAGAGAACTCGTCTCGCGCGTGGTTCCCCCGCCGGGTCCGGGGACGATGGACACGGGGATCCGCGAGGCGGCAGCGCTCCTCCATTCGTTCGGGGTCGTCGGCGTCCACGACTTTGAAGGACCGGAGGTCTTTGCGGCGCTGCAGCGCCTGGCCGCCTCAGGTGAGCTCCGCCTCCGCGTGTGGAACGCGATTCCCGAAGATGAATTGTCCTCCGCCGTCTCCTGCGGGCTGCGCACGGGGTTCGGCGGCGAGTGGCTGCGCGTCGGGCCGGTGAAGATCTTTGCCGACGGCACCCTGGGATCGCAGACGGCCAACATGCTGGAACCCTTTGACGGCCAGCCCCAGAACCATGGGATCGCGATCCATTCGCGCGAGGAGCTTGTCGAATTGGTTGGACGCGCGGTGGTCGGCGGCTTCTGGTGCGCGATCCACGCGATCGGCGACCGGGCGAACCACTGGGTGTTGGAGGCCTATGCTCAACACGCCGCTGCGTCCGCGCGGCTGGGGGCGCGCCATCGCATCGAGCACGTCCAGGTGGTGCATCCGGGGGACCTGAGCACGTTGGCCCGGGTCAACGTCATCGCCTCGATGCAGCCGGTTCACGCCACCGCCGATCGCGACATCGCCGATCGGTATTGGGGACCGCGCAGCCGGTATGCGTATGCGTGGCGCTCGCTGCTGGACGCGGGGACGCACCTGGCATTCGGCTCGGATGCACCGGTGGAGACCGCAAACGTCATGCAGGGCCTGTTCGCCGCGGTAGCGCGTCGGCGGCCGGAGCAGCCTCCGTCGGACGCGTGGTACGCGGAGGAGACGCTCGGCATCGCGGAGGCGGTGCGCGCCTACACCACCGGGGCGGCGTTCGCGTCGGGCGGGGAGCGTCACAGCGGCACGTTGACCGTGGGGAAATGGGCAGATCTCGTCGTGCTCGATCGCGACATCATGACCGCGTCTGCCGACGAGCTGCTGCAGACAAGTATTGCCGCGACGATCGTGGCCGGCGAGACCGTTTACGGCACTGGGGTATAATGACGGTGCACCCCCACACGCACTGAAGGAGGCGAGATGATGGCATATCCCAAGTACGAGGCCAAGAAGTTTCCGGTCTTTGACGCGGCACCGTCCGGAATTTCCAAAAAGACCATGGACGAGCACTACAAGCTGTATCAGGGTTATGTGAACAAGGCCAACGAGATCCACGAGAAGCTTGCAGCGGTTGATCGCGATCCGGCTAAGGCCAACCCGACCTACTCCGACATCCGCGAGTTGAAAGTCGAGCTCACCCGCGCGGTCGGTGGGGTGAAGAACCACGAGCTGTATTTCACCCTGATCGGCGGCAAGGGGGGCGCGCCGTCGGGCAAACTGGCCGACCTGATCGTCCGTGACTTCGGTTCCGTCGAGGACTGGCAGAAGGACCTGAAGGCCACCGGAATCGCCGCGCGGGGCTGGGCCTGGACCGCGTACGACTGGGACACGGAGCGGCTGTTCAACTACATCGGTGACGAGCAGAATACGTTCCCGATCTGGGGCGCTTCCCTGCTCGTGGCGCTGGACTGTTTCGAGCACGCGTACTGGGCCGACTTCTATACCGGCAAGGCGGCGTACATTGATGCGTTCTTCAAGCTGCTCGACTGGACGCATGTGGAGAAGTTTGCGGAGTCGATCGGGATGTTCGCGCGGCCCTAACCTGCTGACTGCCGATATCCGAGCTCCGGTGTGATACTAAACTCCGATCTTGGCGAGGTCGTCTCCTAAGGGCGAGACATGGACGCAGAAGACCGGGCGCTGATCGAAGCCTTCAAAGGCGGCGAAGAGAGCGCGTTCACCGCCCTCGTGATCAAATATCGCGAGGCGGTGTACCGCATCGCCCGCCGCATGCTGCGCAGTCACGAGGACGCCTCCGACGTGACGCAGGAGGTATTCATCCGCGTGCACCGATCGCTGCCGCGGTTCGAGGCGCGGTCCGCCCTGAAGACCTGGCTGTACCGCATCACCGTGAATCTTGCCCTCGACCGGTCGGCGCGCGGATCGCGCTACGTCCTCTCGGGGTTGCGGGAACTGGAGTGGGAGCCATCGTCGGACCACGACCCGGCCGCGACCGCGGTGGGGAGGGAGTTGGGCCGGGTGATCCAGGCCGCGGTCGATGACCTGCCGCCCCGCCAGCGCGCCATGATCCAGCTGCGGCTCTATCAGGATCTTCCCTATGCCGACATCGCCCGCATCATGGGATGCGCGGAAGGAACGGTGAAGGCCACCATGTTCGCCGCGATGGCCAAGCTGCGCAAAGCCCTCGCGCCATATGTTGAGGCCACCGCGGGAACGCGGGAACGCGGGAACGCGGGAACGCGGAAAGACGAGTAGCCGATGAACTGCCGCGATGCACGGGAATTGATGCTCGATGCACTCACCGCCCCCGCGCCCCCGGATGTGCGGCGTGTGCTGCTCGCCCACCTGGAGGCATGTGCCGGCTGCCGGGCCGAGGCCGCACAGGTCGAGGGCCTGGTCGCACTGCTGCGGGTCCTTCCGGATCCTGTTCCGCCGCCGGGCTTCTGGCCGGAATTCATGACAGTGCTCGAACGGCGGATTACGCACGACGGCTCGATCATAGGACAGATCCTGCGGTGGATTCGCACGCCGCGCGTGTCGTGGACGGCGGCCGTGGCGACCGCCGTGATCGCCGTAATCATCGCCCTCACCTTCACCGTCAGTCCGCAGAACACTCCCGCACCCTCGCCGGTGACGGGTCTGGTCAGCGAATCGGTCAGGCAAACTGCGCCGGGCGTGCAGGCCACGCTGACGTTCTGGAACAGCGGGCTGAGCGGAGCCGAAGTCCCCGACGACTTCAGGCCGGGAGGCCGGTAGCCGATGCCGTGGCGCCGGCCGCTGCTCGTGCTGGTGGCCGCCGTCCTGGCGCTGACGATTCCGGCCGCCGGCGAGGTGCCGAACCGCGACCCGCGCGCGGAGCGGATCATCGAAGCGCTGATGATCTGGCGGCTGGTCGACGAGGTCAACCTCACCGAGCCGCAAATCGCCCGGATCTTCCCACGGATCAAAGCGCTCAAGGAAATCCGCTTCGAGATCGCCCGGCGCCGCGCCCAGTTTCGGATCGAGATGAACGCCCTGCTCGCCCAGCAGCCGCGCAACGACGACCTCGTGCGCGCCAAAATCGACGAGCTCGACCAGTTCCGGCGCGATGTGGAACTGCGCCGGCAGCGCATCCTGCAGGAGATCTACGCCGCGCTGCGGATCGATCAACGGGCGAAGTTCGCGCTGATCCAGGAGACGTTCGAGGTGGAAACGCTGCGGCTGCTGGAAGACGTCCGCCGCATGGTCGAAGAACAGCAGCGCAGACAGTAGACTGCAACGACGGGATGTGGGATTGGGGATTTGGGATTAGTTACGAACCAATCTCTAATCCCGAATCCCGCATCCCGTCTTCTCTCAACAGGTAATCCGCTTTCCGGTAGGTTCCGCGTTCCCCGCAGTGGGGGCAGGTGTGGTAGTTAGCCGCTAACGTTCCCTTTTCAAAACTCCGCCGGTCCAGCCGCAGCGGCGTGTCGAACTCGCGCCCGCACGATTTGCAGATCACCGCAAGACGCAGTTTCTCCATTGCGATATAGTAATCGTAGCATGGCGTTTTTGAACCCGCAGGACGCAGAGTTTGTCCGCAACCGGTTTGCCAGCGACCTGCACCACGACGTTACCCTGGAATTCTTCGCGCCCAGCACGGGCGGTCTGGTGCTGCCCGGAGCGGACGGGGAGACCGCGGACTATACCCGCCGCATCCTCGAGGAAGTGGCCGCGCTGTCAGGGAAGATCACCCTGCGCATGCACAGCATCGTAGCGGAACCGGACGTTGCCGAGCGGTTTGGCATCACCCGCACTCCCGCGACGGCATTCGTCGGTGCCGAAGATTACGGCATCCGCTACTACGGCATCCCGGCGGGCTACGAATTCGCGACCCTGCTGGAGTTGATCATCGCCGTGTCCCGCGGCGAAACCGATCTGGGGGCTTCCTCGAAAGATGTCCTGGGTCGATTGAAAGAGCAGGCGCACATCCAGGTGTTCGTCACCCCGACGTGACCGCATTGTCCCCGTCCGGCCAGGCTGGCCGGGCTGCTGGCGATTGAGAGCCCGAGGGTGCGCGTGGACATCGTCGAAGCGAGCGAATTTCCCGAGCTGGCGGAGCGCTACACAGTGTACGCGGTGCCGAAGGTCGTGATCAACGAGGACACGGAGTTTGTCGGCGCGCAGCCGGAGCCACATTTCGTCGCGTACCTGGCCCACGCCGCGGGGATCAGCGAACCGGCCGGGTAGGGGCGTCTGCTGCCGATGCGCATCGAGTTCAATCATCTTACGTGCACGTATCCCGCAGGACCGGTCACGGGGCTTGACGATCTCACCGCGTCGGTCGACGGCCGGGTCGTGGGCGTGCTGGGCCACAACGGATCGGGCAAGACGACGCTGATCCGCATCATGGCCGGCGTCATGCCGGCATCATCGGGCGAGGTGTTCATTGACGGCGTGCGGCCGGTCGCGCAGCGCCTGCCGCTGATCCCTTCGAGTGCGCCCCGCTTTTCGTTCTTTCCGCAGGAGATGCCGAATTTTCCCCTCGCCCAGACGCCGCGGCAGACGCTGGAGCATTCGCTGATCCTGGCCGGGGCGACCGACAGCCCCAGTCGATCGGAGATGGCGGCCGGTCTGCTGGACATGGTCGGACTGGGGGCCGTGGCCGATCGGGCCGTCAGCACATTTTCCGGGGGCATGAAGCAGAAGGTCCGCATCGCCCAATCCCTGGTGCACAACCCCACCGCCTTGGTGCTCGATGAGCCCACGACCGGGCTGGACGTGAGGGAGCGGCTGACCATCCTGCGGCTGCTGCACCGGCTCAGCGTGCGTGTGCCGGTAGTGTTCTCGACGCACGATTGCTACGATGCGGCCGCGGTCTGCGACGTCGCGCTGATCCTTGCCCGCGGCCGCCTGATGGCCCACGGGTCGCCGGAGGATCTCACCGCGCGGGTGAGCGGGCAGGTTTGGGAGTGGTGGGTCTCCGCCGTCGAGGCCGTGCAGGAAGACGGCGCGTTCGTGACGAGATTGCACAAGTATGCCAACGGCGTGCGTGTGCGGGCGGTCTCCGCAGTCCCTCCGCCGGGCGCCACCGCGGTGCCGCCGACGCTGGAAGACGCGTACGCGCTGTTGACGCAAGACGCCCAAAGCTAGCCCCACACATCTTCAGGGAGGACCGGATGGAAGATATCTACGCCTACATCGATGCGCATCAACAGCAATTCATCGAGCGCCTGCAGCGGCTGTGCCGCCAGCCCAGCATCGCCGCCCAGAACGTCGGCATCCAGGAGACCGCGCAGATGGTGGAGCAGTTGATGGAAACCGTCGGCGTGCGCCCGGAGCTGTATGCGACCGAGGGCGCGCCGGTCGTCTACGGGCAGGCCGGCGCCGGCAGTAGGACACTGTTGATCTACAACCACTATGACGTGCAGCCACCCGAGCCGCTGGACTTATGGGAGTCGCCGCCGTTTGGGGCGGAGATTCGCGACGGGAAGTTGTATGCGCGCGGCTCCGCGGACAACAAGGGAAACCTGGTGGCGCGCTTGTGCGCGATCGAGGCCTGGTTGATGACCCGCGGCGACCTGCCGCTGGCGGTGCGTTTTGTCGTGGAAGGCGAAGAGGAGGTATCGTCAGCCCATCTCCACCAGTTCGTCCGCGAGCACCGCGACCTCATCCAGGCCGATGGGTGCCTGTGGGAGGCTGGCGGCAAAGATCTCCAGGAAACACCGGGCCTGTACATGGGGGCGAAGGGCATCCTGTACGTGGAACTGGAAGCCACCGGCGCGAATCGTGATCTCCACAGCAGCATGGCCACCAGCGTGCCCAACCCCGCCTGGCGGCTGGTGTGGGCGCTGGCCACCTTCAAGGACCGCCACGAGCGCGTTCTGATTAACGGGTTCTATGACGATGTCGTCGAACCGACGCCGGAGGAAATGGAGTATCTTCGCCGGATCGCCGCCCGGAGGGATGATGACGCCCGGCGGCGCGATCTGGGCATCGAGCAGTTCCTGCTGGGATTGTCGGGCGTGCAGTTGATCAAACGCAACCTCTATCAGCCGACGTGCACCATCTGCGGGATCGTCTCCGGCTACACGGGGCAGGGATCGAAGACCGTGTTGCCCACCCGGGCGTCAGCAAAGATCGACTTCCGCCTCGTGCCCAACCAGCGGCCGGCGGACATCTTACAGAAAGTGAAGGCGCACCTCGCTCAGCACGGGTTCGCGGATGTCACCGTTACGCAGTTGGGCGCGGAGCATCCCGCGCGGACGCCCGTGGAGTCAGAGCTGTCGAGGGTGGTCCAGCAGACGGCAAGAGAAATCTACGGGCGCGATCCGGTCGTCTCACCGCTGATGGCGGCGACCGGACCGATGTACGAGATCAGCGCGCAGTTCGGGATCCCCACGGTGGGCACGGGGTGCGGCTACGCCCACAGCAACGGCCACGCGCCCAACGAGAACATCAGGTTGGATGACTTCTTCCAGCACATCAAGCACGTCGCGCTGATCTTCGATCGCTTCGCCTTACCTTGACCGGTCGTAGTCGGGTCGGTATTGTAGGGTATGCCGAGTGCGGAAGTGGCGGAACTGGCAGACGCGCAGGCCTCAGAAGCCTGTGGGGGAAACCTCGTGGGGGTTCAAATCCCTCCTTCCGCACCAAGAAATGGACAGCACCAACTCTCCCCTGTAGGCACTCCCAGCTCATTCCGGTCTGAACAGATGTTCGGTGACCCGTGGGATTCGTCATCGGAGTGATCGGCGAAAGCGAGTTCTCCGATCCGGCCAACGAGCAGCGGGCGGAAGAGATCGGTCGGCTCGTTGCCGTTGCGGGGCATACCCTGATCTGCGGCGGGTTGTCCGGCGTGATGGAAGCGGCCTGCCGCGGTGCGAAATCGGCCGGCGGGACCACCATCGGCATCCTGCCCGGCACCGACCCCGGTCGCGCGAACCGGTTCGTGGACTATGCGATCGCGACCGGCCTTGGAGAAATGCGCAACGTCATCATCGTCCTCTCTGCCGATGCGCTGGTGGCGATCGGTGGAGGATTCGGAACCCTGTCGGAGATCGGCCACGCGTTGCGCGCCGGGAAGCCCCTCGTGGGCATCGGGACGTGGGAAGTGTCCCGCGGAGGCGGACCGGTTCCGCTCCCGGCCGTGGACTCGCCGCAGGATGCCTGGGCGTATCTGAGCTCGGCATTGCAGCGATGACCCCGCACCATTCGCTCCGTTCAGGTTCGGGCCAGACGGGGACGCTGTACATTGTTGCGACGCCGATCGGGAATCTGGAAGATATCACACTGCGCGCGCTGCGAGTGCTGCGCGGGGTCGACGTGATCGCCTGCGAGGATACGCGCCACACGCGGCTGTTGCTCTCCCGCCACGGCGTGACGACGGCCCTGGTCAGCTATCACGAGCACAATGAAGCCGCTCGGGCGGCAGACCTCGTGGCGCGGTTGGAATCGGGACGCAGCGTCGCGCTGGTCTCCGATGCCGGGACGCCGCTGCTGTCGGATCCGGGCTTCACGCTGGTGCGGGAAGCGGTGGCGCACGAGATTCCGGTTGTGGCGGTGCCGGGGCCGAGCGCCATCACCGCGGCCCTGGCCGTGTCGGGACTTCCGACGGACCGGTTTCTGTTCATGGGTTTTCTCCCACGGCGATCCGCAGAGCGCCGCCGGTTGCTGCAAGAGATCACGCCCCTGCCGTACACCCTCGTATTCTTCGAGGCTCCGCACCGCGTGGCTCAGACCCTGGCCGATCTGCGGGCCGCACTGGGCGATCGAACCGTTGCCGTGGTGCGGGAACTCACCAAGCGATTTGAAGAAGTGATACGAGGACGCCTGACCGACGTCATCGGTCAACTTCGTGACCTGCCGCCTCGAGGCGAGTTCACGCTCGTGGTCCAGGGTGCTGAGGTTGTGGCGGGCGAGGTCTCCCAGGAGGCGGTGCGCGCGCATCTCGCCACGCTGCTGAACAGCGGGGTCGCGCCGACCGCGGCCGCGAAGATCGTCACGGCCGCGCACCGGATCCCCAGGCGGGCGGCGTATCAGATGGCGCTCCAGCTGCGTCAGCAAGCGAACGCGCGTACAGGCGAGCATGGGGCTTGAGGATCTGTTCCCGCGAGATTACCTGCGCGTGCACCGAGCCGGCAGCGAGTCGGAAGCGCTCCTCGTGCAGCGCATTCTCGATGAGGCGGGGATCCCGGCGATCGTCCGCAGCCGGCAGGTGCCGGGGTATGCCGAGATCATTCGCGGGGCCATCGGGTACTGGGGCGACGTGCTGGTCCGCGTGGCCGATCGCGACGCCGCCGAGGAGCACATTCGCACGAATCTGAGGATCATGAAGGGAGCATCCGACGTGGCACGCTTCGCCGGGATTATTCCCCCGCTGGTCACGCTGTTCGACGAGGATGGACGTATCGATGAGGAGGCCAACGAGCAGCACATCGACTTCGTCCTCGACGGTGGGGTGCACGGCCTCTTCGCGCTGGGCAGCAACGGCGAGGTGATGCACCTGTCCGCCGAGGAGCGGCGCCGGTTCGCCGAATTCGTCGTGCGGCGGGTCGATGGCCGTGTGCCCGTGGTCATCGGGTGCGCCAGCACCTCCACCGACGAAGCGATCGGCTTCGCCCGTCACGCCCAGGAGATCGGGGCGGATGGGGTGATGGTGATTCCACCCTACTACTGGGCGCCGAACGATGCCGCGATCGAAACGCACATCGGCGCCTTGGCGGAGGCGGTGGAGTTACCGGTGATCATCTACAATTTCCCGGCGGTCGTCGGGCGGAGCATGTCTCCGGCGCTTGTGACCAAACTGGCGACCACGCACGAGAACGTGCTGGGCATCAAGGATACCGTCGACAGCATCGCCCACGTGCAGGAGATCATCGAACGGGTGAAGCCACTGAAACCCGAATTCAGTGTGCTGTGCGGCCAGGAGTATCATCTGCTGAATACGCTGCTCTCCGGAGGCGACGGAGCCGTCCCCGCAATCGCCAACTTCGCCCCGCAGCTTTCCGTGCAGGTCTATGAGCGATTCCGGCAGGGACGCCTCGACGAAGCAGCGGGATTAATGCGTCAGCGTCTTGGACTGGTCGCGCTCTATCAACTTGACGCACCGTTCTTTGTGGTCGTGAAGGAAGCCATGGTGATGCTGGGTCTGATCCCGCACGCGACCGTCCGGCGACCGGCCGGACCGCTGACCGATACGAATCGGATGCGGTTGCGGGAGATGCTGGCGGGAGCGGGCCTGCTCTAAGCGTGCGTCCGCGCCGTGTGCTGCCATCCTGGCTGACTCGGGCGTTCTCGCTGATCGGGACCGTGCTCCTGGCGCGGTTGAAGTTCCGGCGCTAGTCTCGCGGGCAGCGGGCTCTCAAGATTCCGTCGACCATTCCAGGCGGGACATCGGTACCCAGCAACCTGTAGAAATACTTTCCGGTGCCCGTCCCTTGGGCCACGCATCGTGCAAGAAATCCTCCCCGCCGGCCCTGGTTCGCGATTCCGCAGGAGAGGGGACTGAGACACTCCACCCGCGTCACCATCGTCTCGTCTCCGGTGTCGAAACGAAGGGGATCGTCGGCGCCGCCGCCCGGCGTGGGAGCAAACTCTCTAAATGCAGGAATGCACTCGAAGACGTATTCCAGTTTGGATCCATCGCTGAGTTCAATCGTCAGCGTCACGGACCCCACCACCAGGTCGCAAGTCACCGCGATGCTGGAACGGTCATCGGTCACACTCACCTTGACGACGGTGTCCGGGACGACTTTGAACCCCGTGATCGTACGCGGCGCAAACGGCGAAACGCGAAACGTTTCCCCGATGCGGAGGAGACGGAAACCCCCAAGCTGCGTGGCCAGCGCGTCGCTGTTCAAGACCTGAGCAAAGAGCACCATCACTGCGCAAATCAGCGTCGGAAGCCGCAGCAACCGCATTCCGGTCACCATCGCTTTTTGCGGGATAGGGTTCCCCGGCATCCGGACTGCTCCTGCCTGTGCTACAATCAGCGGCAAGTGATGATGGAGCGTGAGTACCCGCCGGAGTAGCCTCGAAGCGAGCCGGGGACGGTGAAAGCCCGGCAGGCGGATGGCGGGGAACATGGCTCCGGAGCTGCGACCCAGAAGAACCCGATCGCCGATCATCGTTCGTGGATCGTCGAAACGGCGAGTAAGGGAAGCCGTTCGGCCGACGTTATCCGGCCAGGGTACAGGACAAGAGTTCGCTGTACCCGATTGAGGCGCGCGAATTCGCGCGCGAAGCTGGGTGGTACCACGAGAATCACCTCTCGTCCCAATTGGACGAGGGGTGCTTTGTTTCTGTGAGGTGAGGGCGGTGGCCAAGAAGACGTACTACATCACGACGCCGATCTACTATGTCAACGACGTGCCGCATATCGGCCACGCCTACACGACCATTGCGGCCGACGTGGCGGCTCGGTTCAAGCGTCTGGCGGGCTACGACGTGTTCTTCCTCACCGGGACCGACGAGCACGGCATCAACATCGAACGGGCGGCGAAAGACCACGGCGTGACGCCTCAGGAGTGGACGGACCGCATCGCGTCGGAGTTCGCGAACCTGTGGGAGTTCCTCAACATCTCCAACGATGACTTCATCCGGACCACGGACCCCCGCCACGAGCGCGTGGCCGCGGCGATTTTTCAGCAGCTGTTCGACCAGGGCGACATCTACCTCGGGAAGTACGAAGGCTGGTACTGCACCTCCTGTGAGTCGTTCTATCTGGAGTCGGAACTGGGGCCCGATCTGACCTGTCCGGTGCACAC
>DASXUC010000048.1:0-3682 GCA_036505015.1 bacterium
CCTTGACGCGCGGGTCGGCGGCCAGAATGGTGTTGAGGCCGTACGTACGGGCCGCTTCGTACATCACGCGGAACAGCTCGAACTCTTCACGCAGAGTTTCCGGCGTATCCGCGCTGCCGTCATACGCGGCAAAGAGGACCGAGGCGGCGTCCTCGCCGCCGGCCCGGGACGCGGCTTCGAGGCGCTTCAAGAAGCTGCGCTCCACCTCGTCATCGACCGCCCGGTACGCGTTATACGCGACTTCACGTTTCTTGTCGGGCGTCTCGCCGATCAGCAGCCGCCCGATGAACGCGGCCAGACCAAGGTGCTGGACCACCGTCCGGTCGTCGCGGTCCCGCTTCAACAGGATGATGCTGGCCAGCCGGGCGGGCTCCATCGGGTTGACGTACACGCGATCGGCGGGCAGCACGCGGCTGATGTCCAGCATCGCGCGCGCGTTGTCAAACGCGATCATCCGCCCCAGCAGGACCTTGACCTCATCGGGCGCGAGCGCGGCAAAATACTCGGTGACCTCCCCGCCCTCTTCGCGGATCGCGGCAAGGAGGTCATCGAGCATCGCCTCGTAGTCGGCGAGGTAGCGCGGCCGCAGGTCAGGCACGTTCTCCATCTTGGAGCGCAGCATCTGCGCGGCCGAGAGGGGGAAGTTCTCGACAAGATTCGTCCGGAGGTAGAAGATCTTCTCCGATGTGAACGCGTAGGCGACTGGCCGCGCGGACAAGTCCAGCGACGCGACGGCAACGGTCAGTTCACGGTTGGTGAGGTCGAGGCCCGTCACGGTGGCCTCCGGATCCTCGCCCCCGTGCTCCGCCAGCCAGCGAAACACCCGGAAGCCTTTGATCTCACGGCCGCCGCGCAGGCGGATCCGCATCGGATGCAGCCGCGCACCGTCGGTGGTCTGGTACGTGTAGCGCACGTAGACCCAGTCGTCGGAATGGAACCGCGTGTTGGGAAACGTGACCAACCCGTAGGACGAGGTGCTCTTCCCGGTCCCGGTCGGCGCGATGTAGAGGACTCCGCGTCCGTCCTTTTCGACGCACGCGCCGTGCACGGAGTGGATCCCGTACTCCTCGGCCAGCACGCGGCCGACCGCGCCCAGCACCCAGCTCTTCAGCTGCCCGTAGTAGGCCGTGTTAAAGAAGACGATGGTACTGGTCTGCCGGCTGTAGTAGGCGGCTTCCTGCTGATCGGTGACGCCGCCGAGTGCGTACACCGTCACCTGCGGCTCGCGGGGCGGCGTCAGCCCGGTGATGGTCTTCCATTCCTCGGGACTGTACCAGTTGTCGACCCAGAAGTCGTAAAGGTGGGACGAGTTGGTCGTGGCCCGCACGCGCACGCCGTGGATGACGACGTCGTGGCGGTAGACCTGTTCCGATCCGGCGCGGCGGGTGAGATGAGCGACCGCCGCGTTGACCAGACCGTCCCGGAGACCGGGTTTCTCATCGACCGATTTATCGTGGACGGCGGTCCGGGTCTTGGTACGGGTGATGCAGTTTGCGGCGCCGATCGGGGTGCCCGGCCATTCCATCACGTCGGGGGACGGCGCCGGCGGAAACACGTATGACTCGTCGCTCAACTGAACACCTCCGCCTTGATACCCACTCCTTCGACAGGTGCATCGTTGAACCTCGTCGCCCGGGCTTGGGGTGTTACGGTCGCGTTACGCACCTATGACCCTATAATGGATTCATATGCACTTTCTCTATCATCCAATGGTCATCCACTTCCCGATCGCGCTGTGGACGACCAGCTTTCTGTTCGACCTGCTCTACGGACTGACGAGGCAGTCGTTCTTTTCCACCGGTTCGCGGTACCTCGTCGGCGTCGGACTCCTGGGCGCGGCGGTCTCGATCGTGGCCGGCTTCGTGGATTACCGGCCGCTGGTGGCCCAGGGAGTCGGGCAGGCGTTCATCGACATGCACCGGCTGCACAGCTTCGTCGCGTACGGCACCACGGCGCTGTACGGGCTGATCTTCTGGACGCGGCTGCGGTGGCGCGCGATGCCGATGGCCGTCTACGTCACGATGGGTCTGGCGGGCGCGATCCTGATCACGCTGACCGGATACCTGGGCGGCGAAGTCAGAGGAGTGATGTGAGACCAACTGCGGGAACGGCGAACGGGGAACGGGGAACGCAATCCAGCACCGGTTTGCTGTTTGCCGTTCGCTGCTCGCGCATTCAGGAGAACATACGTGGCCCAGAAAATCCTCGTCGTTGACGACGAGCCGCACATCGTCGAACTCGTCCGCTACAACCTCTTGCAAGAGGGGTTCGAGGTCATCACCGCGCATGACGGCGGTGAGGCGCTCACCCGCACCAGATCTGACCACCCCGACCTGATCGTGCTCGACATCATGCTCCCGTACGTTGACGGCCTGGAAGTGTGCCGGCAGGTCCGCCGCGAGTCAGGCGTGCCGATCATCATGCTGACGGCCAAAGACGGCGAACTCGAGCGGGTCGTCGGGCTGGAGTTGGGCGCGGACGACTACGTGACGAAGCCCTTCAGCCCGCGGGAGCTGGTCGCCCGCGTGCGCGCGATTCTCCGCCGCACCGCGCCGGCGGCGGACGGGACCGCGGGGCCACTGGCCAGCGGCGGGCTGGCCCTCGATCCGACCACGCACGAAGCCAGTCTCAACGGCCGTCAGGTGGATCTGACGGCCAAGGAGTTCGACCTGCTCAGACTGCTGATGAGCCACCCCAACCGGGTGTTCACCCGCGATTTCCTCCTGGAGCACATCTGGGGATACGACTACTACGGGAGCACCCGCACGGTCGACATGCACATCAGCCGGCTCCGTGAGAAGATCGAGGACGACCCCGTCGCCCCCACGTACATCATCACCGTCCGCGGCGTTGGCTACAAGTTCAAAGCAGTCCCCGATCAGAAGGGTTCCGGGCCGCGGTCGAATGGAAACGGGGACAAGAAGTGAAACGTTCCATCCGCTGGCGGATCACGTCATCGTACCTGCTGCTGGTCCTCGTGGTGCTCCTGATCTTCACGGCCTACGTGGGCAACGCGCTGGCCCGCCAGTACCAGCGGACCTACGAGTACGTGGTGGGAATCCAGGCCAAGCTCATCTCACTGATGATGCACGAGTACGCCGGCCGTCACGATCTGGCCACCATGCAGACCATGGCCCAGGAGTTCAAGTGGCGCAAAGACGCCGTGATCACGGTGATGGACGCCTCCGGGCGCACGCCGTCCGGCCAGGCCGATCCCACGGTCCCCGAGGTCCGGTCGGCCCTGGCCGGCACGGAAGCCCAGCAGGTCCGGTACGATCAGGCCTTCAGCGAAACCCGGGTCTTCGCCGCCGCTCCGATCTTCGACGGCCGGCAGCGCGTGGTCGGCGCGGTGCAGGTGTCGGTCCCGGCGGCCTGGGTCTTCCGGCAGCTGCGCGGGATGCTGCCCGCGCTGGGCATCGCGATGGCGCTGGGACTGGCCGCCGCGTGGTTCGTCGGCGGCCGCCTCTCACGACGGATCACGCGCCCGCTGGATGAATTCACGCAGGTGGCCGAACGCATCTCCGCCGGGGATTTTGCCGGCCGCGCGAGCTCGGACGACACGGTGGAGCTTGCCCGCCTGGGCCAGACGTTCAACACCATGGCCGAAGCGCTCCAGCAGACGATCGCCGAGATCTCCGAAGAACGCACCAAGATTCAGGCGATCATCGCGGGAATGTCCGAC
>DASXUC010000049.1:0-3058 GCA_036505015.1 bacterium
AGGGTCAGCCCCTGAGGATGGATGATCTTGCCCAGGGCCCCTGGGATCGCGGTGGCGTCAGGCTCAGGCTTGCTTGCGGGATCGTAGGTTCCCACGGCATCGATGCCCCAAGGAAAGTTCCCTTCCAGGCCCGCAGCCACCATGCCGGCGACGAACCCCGGGATCCCGCCGAGCAGAAGCCCGCCCAGCATCTTGAAGGATGCGGCCGTTTTGTCTTGCTTGTCAGGCGGACTCTTCGATTGGCGCGCTTGCTCGAGTGCATCGGGTCCATCAAAGGCACCGCACTGCTGGGGATAGGAATCTCCAGGATAGGCCGTGACAATGTACTGACCCGCCTCCAGATACAGGCTGTGCGTACCCCGAGACACGAAGATCTTCGGATGATCATCGATCGTTTCGGGAACGAACAGTCCGGCGGCATTCTGCCAGCCCTTCCACTGATCCACCGTCATGCCGATGCGCCGCTCCGGGTCCATCGCGTACTGCGTGGCATAGTTCAGGCGGCCCGTGTAGCCCACATACGCAGGCTGGAAGGCGGCGACGTCGTTTGGATCCGGGCGGAAGAGCAGCAGCGCCAGGCAGGCCCACTCGCCGGCGAAACTGGCAAATTCCTGTCCCGTGTAGGATGCATCGCACGGCGTGGCGAGCGATTCATCGTGGCCCGGAAAGAAGAAGTAGTAACACAGCAGCGCCGGGTGTCGCGGCTCCAGTTTGACGAAGACCTTGCTCAGATCCGGGCGCGCCTGGGCGACGCCGGGGGGCTGAGACGTCATCAGATTCCGCAGCCGGACGGTGTCGAAGTATTCGGCATGGTACCGGAAGCGACTGTCAAACAGCTCCTGATCGCCGCTAGGGCCGTAGCGGTCCGCCGCCTCGCTTCGATCGGCGTACCGGTTGATCGTGGTGGGCGTGACGCCAAACTCGTGTTGGGGAGACGCGGTCGGGACGCCGCCGTCCAGGAACCCGGTCGGCACCTTCCAGCCCGCCAGCTCGAAGAAGTGCTCCTCGCCTGCTGTGTTGACGAGATACGGTTGAGTCGCGGGCGCTGATGGTATCCCAGGATGGACCGTTTTGCCAAGATATTCATCTCCGGGCTGGACTTCTCCGGAGACATCAGACGCGGCGATACCTGCGTGCTCAATCAGCCGCGTCCAGGACCCTTTGTTGTCAAACGGCGGCACGGCCTTCCACAACCCGCAAAACTCGATGTACCGCTTGGCATCGGAAGGGAAGAACCGCTCGTTGGGATGGAAATACAGGATCGGCTCGAACCGCCGGGCGAGCTCCAACGCCTCATTGGCCATCTACCGGCACCCGCGCATGATCAATTCGAAATACGCCGCCAGCTGCGGATCGCAGTCCAGCGGCGCGCAGTCGGCCCGGATCATGTCCAGACATCCTGAGTTCACCAATTGCTGAACCGCGGGATCATCTGAAAGCGCAATGCCGGACTGAGCAAGCCAGGCGCACCAATCGGCGAACAGATTCGCCATCTCCGGGGTGTCGAGTTTGCCGGCCCTCCACAGCGCGGCATACTGCTGCGCGGTCCGATTGAAGCGGTCCCACGCCGCCGGGCCCATGGCGAGAATGGCTCGCCGGAACCGGTCGATCGCTTCGCCCGCGGCGCGCTGGATCAACTGCGCGCAGTCCGGGTGGCGATCGAGGGAGGCGGCTAGGCTGCGCAGGAACCGGTCCCAACACTCGGCGGCGGACTGGTCGACGGGCCGGTTGAAAAACTCTCGGTCGGTAATCTGCGGAATGATCCGCCAGACTTTGATCTCATCGATCGCGCCGTCGAGAAAGTAATCATCGTGCTGAGGATCGTTGCCGATGCCCACCCCCAGCGGGCCGACGCCCGGCACGCCCGACAGCAGGTCCTGGCGGCGGGCGACGACATGCCCGTCGACGGACAGCTCCATGGTGGAGAGGCCGTCGTGGACGAACCCGAGTCTCACCCATCGCGCGGCATCGACCCAATAGTTCCCGCCGCTGAGGGTAAACGGGGGCTTCGACATGACCTCGTCGGTCGGCTGTCCCGACACGGTGGCCGACCCGTGGAACGCGGCGTGCAGGACGCCGTGGATATTCAGGAAGAAGCTGAAGGCGGAGTCGCCGGCGATAATGGTCTGCGGCACGGCGTGGGACACTTCCCAGCGGACGATCGCCTCGACCTTGATCCCCCCGAGCTTGCCCCAGACCGAGCCGGCCGCCGCGGGGATACGCACCCGATTCCCAAATTGGGTGAACGCGAGCGTCCCCGATCTGGGGGCGGTGCCGTCGGGATCGAATTGGGGACTCCCCTCTACGAGGCCGTGGCTGTCATGACCGGATCGATCCACCGGGATGCCGCCGAATCCGGCATACGTATGATGGCAGATCAACTCAAGCGTCGGCGCCATAGGCTGTGGCTGGGGGGAATCCCTGCCAAAATCTAACCAGCGGTGCGCTCCCCTAGTTAGAGCTGGTCAGTCCCGAAGAACCGTCCAATCCATCTTGGGTCCGCTTTCCGCTGGCGTAGTAGCTTTTCCCCGAACCTCGAGGATCTAAACCTCAGTTCCGCGACACGCTCATCCTTCTGCGAGGAGCGGGGCCACGCCGTGTAGTAGGTATCCAGCCGAATGGGGATCGCCGTTCCTCACATCGTGAATATCGAGGACCTGCGCGCCCTCGCGCGCCGGCGGCTGCCGAGAGTCGTCTTCGACTACCTGGACGGTGGCGCCGAAGGAGAAGCCACGCTGCGCGCGAACCGGCTCGCGTTCGACGAGGTGACGTTCCGTCCCCGCCACGCCGTCACGGTACCCGCACCCGACCTGCGCGTGCGCGTCTTGGACGCCGAACTCTCGCTGCCTATCCTGCTGGGGCCGGTTGGCTACAGCCGGCTCATGCACGCGGGCGGCGACGTGGCTGCCGCGCGGGTGGCTGGCGCGGCGGAAACGATCTACGTTCAGTCCACCCTTTCGGGGCACCGCCTGGAGGACGTTGCCGCAGCGGCGCCCGGGCGCGTCTGGTATCAGCTCTATCTGATCGGGGGCCGCGAAATCGCTGAACGTACGATCGA
>DASXUC010000050.1:0-9079 GCA_036505015.1 bacterium
GATTGCCGAAGGCCTCACCAACGCCCAGATCGCAGACAAGCTCTTCATCAGCGTGAAAACCGTGCAAACCCACCGGACCCACATCATGGAGAAACTCGACCTCCACGATCGAGGCCACCTCGTCCGCTACGCCGTCCGCAAAGGGCTAATCCAGCCCTAACCTACACAACCCACACAACCTCCACGACCGGCACAACTACCTGCTGTACAGGTTGGTGATTGTGTACGTTGTGTAGCCTACACACTGAGACCGGAGCGCCCTCCACCCGTCCCCCAGCGTTCAGCCGCAACGGATTTGACTCGCTAGGAAATACTCCGTGCCCGACGAACGTGGAGAGGGCGTGGACCACGACACAATCCTCAGCACGACGCGGCAGATGGGGATCTTCCGCAGCATTGCGGAGGTCCTCAACCGTTCATTCACCCTGCGCGAAGCCCTCGATGGCGCGCTGCACCGCATCGTCGAGCTTTTGGACGTGCGGGCCGGCTGGATTTTCCTGTTCGAGGACGAGACGTCGACGTTCCGCCTGGCGGCGGACGTGAACCTTCCGGGGGCGCTGGCCGTCGCCGGCAAGCGCCGGATGTCCGGCGACTGCCGCTGCAACCAGATGCTGCGGGACGGCCAGCTGACCGAACCCATCAACCTCATCCAGTGCGCCCGGCTGGAGCAGGCGCTCCCTCAGCAGCCTGAGTCGCACTGGCACGCGTCCGTCCCGCTGATCGCCCAGGACGAGACGGTTGGCATCCTCAACCTCCTCCTCGAGCGCGGCCGCACCTTCACCACCGAGGAGCTCAACATCCTCGAGTCCCTCGGCCATGAGCTGGCCGTAACGATCCAGCGCGCGCGCCTGTTCGAGAAGGTGCGCGATCAAGAGCAGACAGCCCGCGATTTGATGCAGCGCCTGCTGGTGGCGCAGGAGGAAGAGCGCGGGCGGATCGCCCGGGACTTCCATGATCAGGGCGGGCAGCTGATGTCGGCGCTGATGATCCAGCTCGATCATCTCGCCGCGCAGGTTGACCAGAAGGACAAGCCGCTGGCGGTATCGCTGCGCAGGCTGTACGGCCTCGCGCAGCAGGGCCTCGAAGAACTCCGCAAACTCGTCTACGAACTGCGTCCCCCGACCCTGGACGAACTCGGGCTGGGGCCGGCAATCCGCGCGTACGTCGATACGCACGTACGCGCGGTCGGCTTGACCGTCGATCTGCAGCTGAGCGACCTCACCGAGCGGCTGCCGCCCGAGATCGAGACGGCGGCATTCCGCATCGTCCAGGAGTCGATCACCAACGTACTGCGCCATGCGCACGCCAAGAAGGTGGAGGTGCGGGTGGGGCGCCGGGGGGAGGTGTTGCAGGTCATGGTGCGCGACGACGGTGCCGGTTTCGACGCCGACGAGGCGCAGGCGGGCCGCCGGACGCTCGGGTTGGCCGGGATGCGGGAGCGGGCTCAGTTGGTGGGCGGGTCGCTGCAGATTCTCTCGGCGCCGGGCATCGGGACGACCGTGCTGGGTCGATTGCCCCTCCATGACACCGACTGAGCCACGGCCGGGCCGATGACGACCGCGGACGTGGTGGTGATCGGGGGCGGGTCGACCGGCAGCAGCGTGGTGTTTCAGCTCGCCCGCCGGCTTCGCGGGGAGCAGGGCCGGGTGCTCCTGGTTGAGCGCGACACGGTGGGAGCGGGGCCGACGTCGAAATCCATCGGGATCATCCGCCTGCACTACTCCTACGAACCGCTCGTCCGCATGGCGCAGCGGAGCCTGGCCCTGTTCTCCGAGTTCGAGGAGCTAACCGGCGGCACGGCCGATTTCTCCCGCATCGGGTTTCTCCTGCTGGTGTCGGAACCGCAGATGGCCACGGTGCGGGAGAACGTTGCGCTGCAGCACGCGCTGGGCGTGCGTGCGGAGGTCTTGTCGGCGCAGGCCGTCCTCAACCTTGATCCGCGCCTGGCCGTCGACGACGCCGGCGGGGCCGCCTGGGAACCGGACTCGGGATTCGCGGACGGGTATGCGACCGCGACGAGTTTTGCCGCCGCCGCGCGGCGTCACGGCGCCGAGATCTGGGAGGCGGCAACCGTGTCCGCGATCGAGGTGAGCGGCGGACGCGTGCGGGGCGTCGCGACCTCCCGGGGACGGGTCGAAGCGGCGTCGGTGCTGGTGGCCGCGGGGCCGTGGACCCCGCCGCTGCTCGCGCCGCTGGGCATCGACGTCCCGATCGTCAGCGCGCGGCAGCAGGTCGTGCAGCTGGCCCCTCCGCCGGCGTTCGGGCCACTGCGTTTTGTCGTCGAGGATCTGATTCAGGGGCTCTTCGCACGCCCCGAAGCCGGCGGCACGGTGCTGGCGGGTGTCCTGGAGGAGGATGCGGGCGATCTCGTCTCTCCCGACGTGTTCCGGCGCGGAGTAGACTTTGACTACGTCGAGCACGTCGGCCGGATGTGGGGCCGCCGGTTCCCCGAGGCCGCGCAATCGGACGTCCGTGGCGGTTACGCCAGCCTCTACGACGTCACGCCGGACTGGCAGCCGGTCCTGGGTGCCGTGGACGGGATCGAGGGATTGTTCATTGCCGCCGGGTTCAGCGGGCACGGGTTCAAGCTCAGCCCCGCGCTGGGAGAAGTGCTGGCGGCCCTGATCATCGGCGAGCAGCCGGCGGTCGACGTTTCCGCGTTCCGTTTGTCGCGGTTTGCGGAGGGCCGGCTGCTGCGGGGACACCACGCACAGGGGATTCTCGGATAATCGCAGGAATGGTACCATACGCACCGGCAACTGGGAGGAGTCCATGAAGTTTACGGTTGTAGGTTCGTACGACGATCCGGTCCTGGCGTGGGTCGTCGGCGGGTTGAAAGAGGTTTTCACCCACCACGGCCACACCTACGTCGACGACCCGGACAACGAGGATCTGCGGCTGGTCATCAACTGCATCGACGTCGAGCATCCCCGTCCGTACCGCCGTAGGGCGAAAGCCGTCTTCGTGCTCTCCATCGCTGTGACCGACCAGAAGCCGGAGAACGTGCTGAAGCAAGCCTACCCGCTGCTGGTCAGATCGTTGGCCAACCTCTGCCTGTACCTCGTCCGCGACGGCGGCACAGTCAACACCTACTTCGTCACCCTGGAGCAAGGCTACTACGCGATCCCCGAGCTGGGCGAGCGAGAGTACTTCGAATACATCTTCAAGCGCCTGTACCCGCTGGCGTCGTCGCAGTTGGTCATCGACAACCAGTTCGACGCTGACCTGGAGGCGGAGTTATGGCACGGAGACGCGCTGACCGCTCAGCTCTCCGACGCCGGCAAGCGGCTGGACGCCCTCGACCTGCTGCCGGCGCCGTTCCCGATCCACGAACTGCTCGATGAGCGGGACCTGCGGCACATCGAGCGGCTCTACGGCATCGGCGGGCTCAGCTACGGGAATCTCAGCGTCCGCAAGGACCCGGCTCGGTTCTGGATGAGCGCGAGCGGCGTCGACAAGTCCAACATGAAGGTGATCGGCCGCGACATGTTGATGGTGAAGGGGTTTGATGCCGAACGCAACGTGATCCTGCTCAGCGTCCCCCCCGACGTCAAGCCGCGGCGCGTGTCCGTCGACGCCATCGAGCACTGGATGATCTACACCGAGCATCCCGAGGTCGGCGCGATCGTTCACGTTCACGCCTGGATGGAGAACATCTCGTCGACGACGATCAACTACCCGTGCGGGACGATCCAGCTGGCCCAGGCGGTAGCCGACGTCGTCCGCGATGCGTCAACGCCGGGCCGCGCCGTCGTCGGCCTGAAGAACCACGGGCTCACGATCACGGGCCCAACGCTATCGGATATCTTCGACCGACTAGAGCGGGGGTTCATTCGCCAAGTCCCGATGTCCTGACTGAGTCCACTCAGTCTTCCCTGTCTCCCCAGTCTTCCCAGTCTCCAACCAGCCCGTGTTGTAGCAGGTAGACAGGGTAGACAGGGTAGACTGGGTAGACTGGGTGACGCCTTTGAAAGCTCTGGTATTTGATCCGACGATTCCGCGCTTCCTGGCGACGAAGGCGCTGTCGGCCGTGTCGCAGAACGCGTTGTGGGGCGCGTGGGCACCGCTGCAATATCGCGAGATCCCGGATCCGCCGCTGCCGGGGGACGATTGGGTCCGGGTCCGCACCATCCTCGGCGGGGTATGCGGCAGCGATCTCTCCGCAATTCACCTCACGACCAGTCCGGCAGGGTCCGTCCTGACGTCATTTCCGTGCGTCCTCGGCCACGAAAACGTCGGGACGATTGTCGAAGTGGGGCGGGGCGTGCACGATCTCACCCCCGGCCTGCGGGTCACCGTGGAACCCACGCTGCCCTGCGCCGCGCGAGGGATCGCTCCGCTCTGCGCCAACTGCGCCACCGGGAACTACAACATCTGCCTGCGCTACACCGAGGGCCACATCAGCCCCGGACTCAGCCTCGGTTTTTGCCGCGATACCGGGGGCAGCTGGGGGCAGACGTTTGTGGCCCATCGTTCCCAGATTCTCCCCGTCCCCGACGCCGTCTCGGACGAGAACGCCCTAATGGTCGAGCCGATGGCGGTGGCCCTGCACCCGTTTCTGCGACATCCGCTTCATGCCGGACAAACGGTGCTCGTCGTGGGGGGAGGGGTCATCGGGCAGTCGGTGGTCGCCGTCCTGCGGGCGTTGGGCGCGCCGGTCCGGATCGTTGTGCTGGCGAAGTACGCCTTTCAGGAGCAGATGGCGCAGCGGCTGGGTGCGGATGAGACAGTGCGATTGCAGCGCGGCGACGGGCACTACGAGGCGCTGGCGTCGCTGCTGGGGGCGAAGCTGCATCGACCGTTGATCGGATCTCGCGTGCCTGTCGGCGGAGGCGCCGACGTCACCGTCGAGTGCGTCGGCGGCGGCCGCAGTATCGGAGATGCGCTGTGGTGGACGCGCCCGGGTGGCTCCATGATCCTGCTGGGGGTGGCGGCCCTGCCGCGTGGGGTGGACTGGACGCCGATCTGGCTGAACGAGCTGCGCGTGCTCGGCAGCTACATCTACAGCATGGAGTCGTGGGAAGGCCGCCGCGTGCGCACGATGGACCTCGTGCTGGACTGGATCGCGCGCGGCCGGCTCGATCCGGCGCCGCTGGTGACGCACCGGTTTCCGCTGAGCGACTACACCGGGGCGCTACGAACCGCGATGGGGAAGGCCCACTCGCAGGCTTTCAAGGTGGCCTTCACTCCTTAAGAGCGTCTACTCAGTCTTCTCAGTCTCCTCCGTCTACTCCGTGCCACGCACGGATGTTGGGTGAGACGGTGAAGACGGAGTAGACGGTGGAGACGGTGAAGACGCAGTTGGGTTAAGGGTAGATGCCCCTGGTCATGAGTGCGTCCGCGACCCGGCGGACCGCAAAGATTAGGGCGGCGGTGCGCAGGTCGACCTCGCGCTCCCGCGCCAGCTCGACGACGCTGTGGAAACTGCGCACGATGATGCGCTCGAGCCGCTCGTTGATCTCGGCTTCGCTCCAGAACAACGACTGCAGGTCCTGCACCCACTCAAAGTAGGAGACGACAACCCCGCCGGCGTTGGCCAGGATATCGGGGACGATGAACACCCCGCGTTCCTCCAGGATCTCGTCGGCTTCCGGGGTGGTGGGGCCGTTGGCGCCTTCGACGATGAGGCGCGCTTTGATCCGCGCGGCGTTGTCACGGGTGATCTGGCCTTCAATGGCGGCCGGGACGAGGAAGTCGCAGGGGACTTCCAGCAACTGCGCGTTCGAGACCGGCTCGGTTTGCGGGAACCCGGCGACGCCGCCGGTCTCCTTCACGTGACGCAGGACGGCGCGGGGATCGAAGCCGCCGGAATTGTAGATACCGCCGGCGATGTCGCTGACCGCGACGACCCGGCAGCCCTGGTCGTGCATGAGATAGGCGGCGGTGGCACCGACGTTGCCGAATCCCTGGACGGCCACGCGCGCGCCGGCGAAGGGAACACGGCGTACGCGGGCGGCTTCGCGCGCGGCAATCATCACGCCGCGGCCGGTCGCCTCGCGCCGCCCGGCCGACCCGCCGATCGAGATCGGCTTCCCCGTCACGGCGGCGGCGATCGAGTGCCCCGCGTGCATGCTCAAGGTATCCATGAACCACGCCATGATCTGGTCATTCGTGCCCACGTCGGGCGCAGGGATGTCGCGGTCCGCCCCCACGATGACGCTGATCTCCGACGCATACCGCCGGGTCAACCGTTCCAGCTCAGCGGCCGACAGCGCCCGCGGGTCACACGCAACGCCCCCTTTCGCCCCGCCGTAGGGCAGGTGCATCAGCGCGCACTTCCAGGTCATCCACATCGCCAGCGCGCGGACTTCGCTGACGTTCACCTGCGGGCTGTAGCGGATGCCGCCCTTGGTCGGCCCGAGCACCATGCTGTGGTGGATCCGGTACCCGGTGAAGATGGAGACGGTACCGTCATCCATCTTCACCGGGAAGTTGACGGTAAGCTCGCGCTGCGGATGGGCGAGGTACTCCCGGATGCCGCGCTTCATCGGGACGTGCTCGCACGCACGGTAGAACTGGCGCAGCGCCATCTCCCAGGGGTCGTCGGCAGGTCGCGGCGGAGCCGGGATGATCTGTTTCATCTTCGAGTCGTGTTTGATTTACCCGTGCGTCGAACCTGTCCTGCCGCCCAGCGTCAGCCGGCACACGGCAGCGCGGTCGGGTGCGCGCCGGATGGTCGGGACCTGTGTGGTACGGTAGTCTGAAGGCGATGGCGATGAGTGGAGGTGGCGAATGTTTCTCGACGAGCTGATGAAGCGGTTTGCGGATATGCAGACCCAGGCTACGGCGAAGACGGTGGTCGGCGAGCCGATGCAGATCAACGGGCGCACCATCATCCCGCTGGCGTCGGTATCTTATGGATTTGGCATGGGCGGCGGGCAGGGCCCGAAGGGCGAGGCAGGCAAAGACGCGCCGGTCGGCGGCGGTGGGGGCGGGGGAGCCCGCATCGAGCCGGTGGCGTTCCTCGAGATTACCGACGGCGCGCTGAAGATTCAGCCGGTCATCAACGTCAACCGGATCGCGATCGTGGCGCTGCTGGTGGCGGGATGGGCCGCGTTCTGGTTCAGCCGGGCCAGGCGATCGCGGCGAGCATCCACAGCCTAGGAGCTAGGATCGTTTTCAAAGGGTGTGGGAACCGACCGCCGGTTTCATAAGGTCCTGGAAATCCACTCCCCGACCAGGTAGCCGATCCCGGCGATGCCGAGGCCGACGATGAACATGTCCGCTCCGCTGCGGAACGCTCCCCGGCCGGTGAACACGCTGCGGGCGGCGCCGACGCCGAAGTGCGAGAGCATGCTGATGGTGAATGCCGTCAAGATCGCCGGCCGGCCCTGCATGATGAGGAACGGGAAGACCGGGATGAACGCGCCGACGGCTGTGGCCACTCCGGTAATCCACCCTTCGCGCAGTGGGGACATCGTGGCCTCGGCGATGCCCAATTCCATATGCGTCTTTTCGCGTAAGGCCCGCTCAGGATCTTCCATGACCTGTGCCGCGGCGCGCTTGGCTTCGACCGGATCGAGCCCCCGCGTCTCGTACAACAGTGCCAGTTCCGCCTGCTCGAGGTCGGGCATCAGGCGCAGTTCTTCGCGTTCCACCGCAATCTCGTGGGCGTAGACTTCCCGCTCGCTCTTGGCCGCCAGGAATCCGCTGCTGCCCATGGACAGCGCGTCGGCAATGAGGCCGGCCACCCCGGACACCACGATGATGTGGTGGGGAACGCTGGCACCCAGCACGCCCATCACGAGCCCGAAGTTCGCGGTCAGGCCGTCGTTGAAGCCGTACACGGCGTTGCGTAGGAAGCCGCCCGACGCCGTGCGGTGCCAGGGTTCTCCGGAGACCCCCAGCAGTTCGCCGAGCTGCTCCGCGTGTTCCGCGGACTCTTTGGCCAGTTCCGCGGCGGCCTGTGACGCCTCAGACTTCTGGTACGCTCCCGCTCCGCGCAGATAGCCCTTGGTCTCGCGGCCTTCCTCGCTGAGCAGCAGCGACGCCAGAAGCCGCCAGCCGAACATCCGGCCCATCAGTGCCATGATCCGGGCGCGGAGGCTGGGGCGGTGGGGCGGCAGCTGGACGCCGGCGCTGCGGAGGACGTCCGCCCACCGGGCGAGGTGCTGATCCTCCACTGTGGCCAGGCCGGTGAATACCCGCCTGCGCCGGTCATCCGTTTCCCGCGAAACGATCTCCCGGTAGAGAAACGCGGCGTCGCCTTCGTCCTGCCAGTGCTCGTGCCAGATCTTCAGTTGATTGCCAGAGGTGCCGTTACGCATTGTTCACTATAGTACTCTGCCTGCCACTCGCGGACTACTCCCGGAAGGTTGGTGGGGTTTGATGATAGCGCATTGCGAACGCCGAATCGCGCGGCCCAATCCAGATGCTGTGAGTTTCCGAATCCGACTTCTGGGCATGCTTCAATTGTGTTTTTTGAGTTGCAGTCAATTCGAACAGCCGAAGAAGACTCAGAGGAGCTGTTTACGTATGTCTCGGGCCAGTGGTGCGCCTTTCTTGATTGGATGTTTGACGCATCGTATAATTAGCAATGAAGTTGGGCGGGTGCGCGAGCGGCTAAACGAGCAGACTGTAGATCTGCCGGCTTAAACGCCTTCAGAGGTTCGAGTCCTCTCCCGCCCACCATTGAAGGTCAGTCCACCCGGTCTACCCAGTCAATTGAGGAGAGGCAGATGAAAGTACTTGAGACTGGGAAGACAGGGAAGACCGGGAGGACTGGGTAGACGCAGTTGTCCTTGGGCGGGGATAGCTCAATGGTAGAGCTCCAGCCTTCCAAGCTGGTTATGCGGGTTCGATTCCCGTTCCCCGCTCCATGAACCACTCGTTGCACTCAGGTTCATGGCGACGCCATGTTTCTCGCTAAGATCTGCTTCAGATTCTTCAGGCGCCGGACGATCGGGACCACCTGGACCATCGGCAAGAGGACTTCGCCGGAGGCGGGCCGAACTCAGTCCAAAATCAAGCGGAAAGTCATCAATCCGGTGAGGTGAATTGGATGAGGCGAGTGCTCGCAGTCGTACTGTGTGCTCTCTTGATCATGATCGCCACGGCCGTGAGTGGTCAGGGGCGCATC
>DASXUC010000051.1:0-3265 GCA_036505015.1 bacterium
TGAGCGTGACCTTGCGCAGCCGCACGTCGTCGGGGTCGCCCGGCAGGGTCCCGACGGCGGCCAGGCGGCTCAGCCACTCCGGGAGACGCCGGCCGGCTGCCCTCTGCTCGAGACCAAAAGCCTGCGCGGATGCCATCGTCAGTTTGTCCACAGTTTGCGGCCTCGGCCCTGGCGGCGCAGTGACATACATCACAAGGGAGGGCGCCGGGGAAAAGCAGCCAAGCGTTGAGTCTTGGCGTTGAGCCCAACCTGCTGATGACGGCCATGCGGATCGTGTTTGACGGTTCGCCCATGGCGACCGCCTTCATCACGCTCGCCGACAGTGCGACTCCCCGCCCAGGAGACCGCCCACGAACTCGGTGCGACGATCAAGGGCCGCCGGCGGCGCTAGGATCCGGCGCGGCGCCGTCTTCCAAGCAGCGCCCCGAGGACGTAGGCCGTGCCCACGACGATCGACCCGGTCACGATACTCTTGGCGAGGCGGGCGACGCTCATCGTCGCATCGAGACTGTCCAGCTGCACGCGGAAGGTCAGCCGGTCGCGCGCCAGCTTTCCCAGAATGGCGTCGAGATCGCGCGGCGCGTGTTCCACCAGCCGCCAGGTGTCGACGACCCAAGCGAACCGTCCCGCGGAGAGCGCTTCTTCCTTCATCCGCAGCTGCATGATGGTGCGCATGTACTCGCGGATTAGCTCGACCGGATTGAGGTGTGGAGAGAGCGTGCTGATGATACCGTCCAGATTGAACATCGCCTTCGCGACCAGGGTCAGGCTGGCCGGCACCGGGATGGTCATGCGGTCGGCCAACCGCAGCAGTTCCAGCATCGCGCTGCCCAGGCCCATCTGCCCGCCGCTCATGTCGTGGTAGCGGCTGACGAACCCGCTCACCTCCCGCTGGAAGTCAAGCAGGTCCAGATGCTCGGGCACCTGCACCATGTCCAGGTAGACGTCGCAGACGCGCTGGCCCTGCCGCGCCGCGAAGGCCAGCAGCAGCAGGATGATGCTGTCCTTCTCGCTGGCGTCGAACCGGCCGACCATCCCGAAGTCGAACAGTGCCAGCCGCCCGTCGTCGGTAATCAGGATGTTGCCGGGGTGCGGATCGGCATGAAAGATCCCATCCACGACGATCTGCTTGAGATACGCGGACAGCAAGTCGGTCGCGACGGCTCCACCGTCGAGGGCGGCGATCTCATCGCGGGACAGCGTCGCCAGCGGCCTTCCCCGGATGAAACTCTGCGTCAACACCCGGTCCGTGCTGTATTGACGGAAAAAGCGCGGGGTCACCAGTCGCTCGAAGCCCTGGATCTGCCGGCTGATGCGTTCCGCGTTCTCCAGCTCCATCGTGTAGTTCAGGTCGGCCAGCACGCTCTCTTCCATCTCGCGCAGCACCTGCTCCACGCCGCTCATCACGCCCCGCCGCAGAAACCGCTTCGCGACCCGCACCATCTCGTGGAGCACGACGACGTCCCGCTCGGTTTGGGCCCGCACCCCCGGACGCTGGACCTTCACCACCACTTCCGTCCCGTCGAGCAGCTGGGCGCGATGGGTCTGCGCGGTCGACGCAACGCCCAGCGGCTGCCGGTCGAAGGACCGAAAGACGTCGGCCAACGGCACGCCCAACTCCCGCTCGATCGTCTCGATGACCTGGTCGACGGGAACGGGCGTGATGTGATCGCGCAGACGGGACAGCGCCGTAATGTAGGTCGGCGGCAGCAGATCGGGGCGCGTACTGAGGAGCTGGCCCAGCTTGATGAAAAACGGCCCGAGTTCTTCGAGCGCCCGCGCCACGTTCTCGGCATGATCGACACCCACGGCCACGGGCGGGGTCGCCCCATTCTCGCCGACCGGGGACGGTGACAGGAGCTCGAGGGCGGCATGATGCAGCTTGTACCGCCGGACGGTGCGCAGGATTTCGAGATGGCGGCGCGGGTGGCGGGACAACCGCTGGCTGGAGACCAATGCCAGGAGCCCGCGCACGTCGAACCGGTCTGCGGTGGGTTCGGCCATGGTGTTAGGCTCCGCCTCGCTCTTCGAAGAACCAGCGGTGCCCCTCGAGATCCTCCGCCCGGTAGCGCCGGCCGGGCGGTCCGTCTTCGATCTCACTGAGGATGGTTGCCCCTGCCGCCTTCCCGTGCGCGTAGTGCGCGTCGAGGTCATGGACGTACACCAACACCCCGTCGATGATGTACGGGACCGCCGACCATTTCCGGGCCTGCTCGCAGGTTTCGCGGTGATGCTTCGGGCTGCGGTAGTCGGGCGTCGGGGTCGCGAGCATGATGACCCCTCGCCCCGCTTCCATCTCCCCATGGGAAAGGACGCCGTCCGGCCCCACCCAGCGGGCGCGCTCGCGAAACCCAAATGCGTCGGCCAACCATTCCAGCGCGGCGACACCGTCCTCGTAGGCGATCATCGGGATGACGTCAGGGTACTCCACGGGTCTGGGCCTCCTGGTTTGGCGGGCTTATCCCCTGGCCTATCAGAACTTGACCCTTCTTCCTTCGAAGCCCTTCCCCCGGCGCGAGGGATCGCCAGTGCTGGCGCGAATAGGCGCCTGGAACAAAGCGCCATGTTGCCTCGATCGATCCTCACCACGTTCGCGTGCATCCTACTCGCCCTGGGCACTGTCTCCTGTACCCGCGGCGCGGTCGAAACGACGCACGCCGACGTCGTCGTGATCGGGGCCACCGGGAGCGGGCTGGCCGCGGCGCTGGCCGCGGCGCGGCAGGGACGGTCGGTGGTGCTGGTGTCGTACCACGACCATCTCGGGACCGTGTCCACGCGCCAGATGCTCAACACCTTCGATCTCGATCGAGGGGTCCACGGCGAGAGCGTCGTCCGCGGGATCTTCCTCGAACTCTACGGCAAGCTGGGGCTCACGTTCGACCCGTACTTCGCGCGTACCGTCTATGCGGACATCGTCGCGCGGGAGGCCGGGATCAAGGTGCTGTACCGCACGCACGTGGTCACCGTCCTGCGCGCCGGACAACTCGTCACCGGCGTGGAGGTCGAGACCGTCGACGGGGATCAAGCTCGCCGCACGCGGCATCGGCTGCTCGCCCCCATCACCATCGATGCCACCGATGATGCCGACGTGGCCGCCGCGGCTGGGGTCGCCTACCACCTCGGACGTGAAGGATCGGGAATCGACAAGGCAATGCAGGCGACGACGCTGATGTTTCGGCTCCGTGGCGTGAACTGGACCGAGATGGTCCGTGACGTCGTTCGCCGAGAAATGCCGCGCCGGCGCGCGGCGATGTTCCAGCAGTAC
>DASXUC010000052.1:0-3085 GCA_036505015.1 bacterium
TCTGGTCGGCGTCGTCAGCAATGGGACGGCGGTACTCGGGTTGGGCAACGTGGGGGCGCTGGCCGGCAAACCCGTGATGGAGGGGAAGGTACTCCTGTTCAAGCGGTTCGCGGACGTGGACGCCTACGACCTGGAAGTGGATACGAAGGATCCCGACGAGCTGGTACGGATCGTGGCGGCGCTGGAGCCGACTTTTGGGGGCATCAACCTCGAAGACATCGCCGCGCCCGAGTGCTTCTACGTCGAGGAGCAGCTGCGCGCGCGGTTGAGCATCCCGGTGTTTCACGACGACCAGCACGGGACCGCCATCATTACCGGCGCGGCGCTGCTCAATGCGCTCGAGGTCGTGGGCAAGCGCCTCGGCGACGTGCGGATGGTGATCAGCGGGGCCGGCGCGTCGGCGATCGCGAGCGCGGCGTTCTTCACGCGGCTGGGCATGCCGCAGGAGCACATCACGCTGGTCGATACCAAAGGGGTCATCTATGCGGGCCGGGTGGACGGCATGAATCCCTACAAGGCGCGCTATGCGATCCGCACGCCCGCCCGCACGCTGGCCGACGCCATGGCCGGAGCCGACGTGTTCATCGGCCTCTCGGCCGCAGGGATTGTCTCACCGCAGATGCTGCACACGATGGCACCGCGCCCGATCGTGTTTGCCCTCGCCAATCCGGACCCGGAGATCGGCTATGATGAGGCGCTGGCCGCGCGGCCCGATGCGGTGGTGGCGACCGGCCGGTCGGACCACCCCAACCAGGTCAACAACGTCCTGGGCTTCCCGTTCATCTTTCGCGGGGCGCTGGACGTGCGCGCCACGACCATCAACGACGAGATGAAGATCGCCGCCGCGCGTGCCCTGGCCGCGCTGGCGCGTGAACCTGTCCCGGACGTGGTTCTCAACGCGTACGGGCTGAGCTCGGTGTCATTCGGTCCCGGCTATCTGATCCCCACGCCGCTGGACCCGCGGGTGCCCCTATGGGTGGCTCCCGCCGTCGCGGAGGCCGCGATGCGCACCGGCGTGGCGCGCGTGGAGACCGATCTGACGACCTACAAACTGCAACTGGCGCACCGTCTCCAGCGCGGCGGAGCGCCGATGGTCGAGGCGCGGGGCCGCCGCCGCCGCCCGCGCGGGCGGAAGGCGATCGCCGGCTGATCAGGGAAAGGAATCTGTGTGATGCGGATCCTTCGAGTGGTCGCCCTGGCCATCGGGGTCGTGGCTACCGTCGCCATGGCATCGGTCCTGGGCTACATCGCTTACGTGGTCCGGCTGTGGAGCAAGGCGATGGCCGATGAGGAGATTCCCCGTCTGAGCGCGAATGGCTGACCCTCCCGGGTCAGCCAGAAGCTGGATCTCCCCTGACCGTCCCCACTTGCCGCCGCCTGCGGTGTTTCTTGCCGTGGCGGTGCTGGGGTTTCCCGTTGTCGCCGCATTCGTCGTCGTCGCCGCCGCTCACCTCGCCCGGCTCGACTATCATGCCTGGCCGGTGCTGGTCGCCAACCATCTCGTCACGCTGGGATGGGGCACGATGGTGGCCGTGGGAGCCCTCTATCAGCTGTACCCGGCGGCGGCCGGTGTGCGTCGCGATCCCCCGCGAACCGACGCCGTGGCCGCCGTCTTCTACATCACGGCGGTGGTCGCGATGGCCGCGGGATTCTGGTTCCGCTGGGTCCCCGCGATCCTCGCGGGAGGATCCGCACTCGTCGGCACCGTGCTCCTGCTGGACGTGATGGCCTGGCGGGTCACTGTTCGACGCCGGCGGTGGTCGTGGCCATTGACCTACGCCGCGACCGCGATGCTCGCCCTGCTCGGGGTGACGGCCTGGGGCCTGCTGCTGGCGGCGAATTGGCGCTGGGCGTTCTGGCCCGCGCTGCTGGGACCGCTCGGCTTGGGCGTGCACCTGCCGCTCGGTCTGGTGGGCTGGTTCGGATTGCTCGTGACCGGCATTTCCTACTATCTCCTGCCGCGGTTTGCCGATCATCGCGCCACCGCGGCGAAGTTTGCCAGCCCCGTCTACGCCGCGATGGTGGCTGGGATGCTCGGCCTCGTCGCGGGAGCCGGCGGATGGACCGGGGCGACGCGCCTGGGACTCGGGCTGCTCGGCGTCGGCGGACTGCTCTATGCCGCCGATGTGTGGGGTTTCGTGTCGTCTTGGCGGGGCCGGGGGCGGGACATTACCCGGCTGCATTGGATGGTGATCGCGGCCGAGACGGTCGCCCTCAGCGCCGGCCTGATCGCGCACGCCGTCCGCCTTCTGCCGGGAGACCCGACCCGATGGGCGGTTGCGGCGGTCGTGCTGTTCCTGCTGGGATGGCTGACGCTGGCGATCACCGGACAGGTGTACAAGGTCACACCGTTCCTGATGTGGTACTACCGGTTCCACCGCCGCATCGCCGCGTATGATGTTCCACGTCTGACTGCGCCCTATTGGCCGGCACCGGCTCCCTGGGCGCTGGCGGCGACGGCACTCGGCGGACTGATGGTGAGTGGGGCAATTCTGTTGGACTCGGTCTTGCTGGCCCAGATCGGGGGAATCGTATTCCTGATCGGCAGTGTCATCTTTTCAGTGACAATCGGCTACTCTTGGGTCCCCACGCTGGTAGCGTCAATGCGGACAGGTGCGCGGTGATTCCGACAGCCTATTTCCATTTGGCGGCGGCGAGTGGGGCCGCCCCCGAGCCGTATGCCATGGAGCTATGGCTCTATGAGTCCTTTACGAATCGCGTAGCGGACGAGTTCGGTGCGATCGTGCAGCCCGAGTTTCTCGAGGATGTGCGCGCGGTGAGTCTGTACGGTTTTGATGCTGATGTACAGCTGCGTGGCGATCTCTTGGTTTGATGATCCCTGGGCGATCAGCGTGAGGATCTCCCGCTCGCGCCCAGTCAGCCCGTCGTAGCGTTCCTTCTCCTCGCCCGCCTCGACGCGCCGCAGGTAATCCGCGATTACGTTCTTCGCCACCGAAGGGTAGAGAAACGCCTCCCCTCGCGAGGCCGCCCGCACGGCGGTGACCAGGTCGGTCGCCGCCGCCCGCTTGAGCACGTATCCCGACGCGCCCGCGCGCAGCAGGCGGAACACGTAGCTTTCATCCTC
>DASXUC010000053.1:0-103245 GCA_036505015.1 bacterium
TATCGCAGGCCGTGAAGCACAGGATCGCCGCACCGATGTCGCGGTCAGCGGAAGAGACCGTCGTGATCCGTAGCTACAGATTGGCAGGCGAGCGCGGCAGGGAACGTGAGGCCTGCAACGTCAATCCGAGCCGCCCGACTCGACGCGAGGGGCCGCCCCCGAGACAAAAGCCATTCAACTTGACCCACTACCACGTTTCCCGTCGCCTTGACGCCCCCGGTGCGCCGTGCTACATTTTCAACCAACCTCATAGCGAGTCTCTTATCGAGAGTGGGCGAGGGACGGGCCCGATGACCCCCGGCAGCCTGCGCGGCACATCCAGCGGCGCAAGGTGCTAACTCCCGCGGACCAATTCCGGCAGATAAGAGAGGGATCAGCACCCCTCCGGGATTGGGAGGGGTGCCTTTTGTTGATGCGGATCGGACTGCTTGGGTTCGGGAACGTCGGCGGCGCGGTTGTGGGCGCCCTGCGGACGCACGGCGACCTGGCTGCCATCATCTCCGGCGCGCCGACCGTACCGTTCCCGCCTGGGACCGTGCGGGTCGTTCCGCTGCGGACGCCGATCGGCGAGCCGCTGGCAGTCGGAGTCCAGGTCCAATGACCGTCCGCGTCGGGGTGAGCGCCAGCCTGGCGAACTTTGGCCCGGCCTTGGACGCGCTGGCGCTGGCCATCAGCGTACGCAACGAGCTCGAGGCCGACCTGGCGGCACGACCGGAGATCATTGTGGAAGGTGAAGGAGCGGGAATCCTCTCCACCGGCGAGGACAACCTCTCGTACCGGGCCGCCGCCGAGGTGGCGGCCCGCGCGGGAACCCCCAGGCAGTTTTCGATCCGGTGCCGGAATCGCGTGCCGATCGGACGCGGGTTGGGCAGCAGCGCGGCGGCGATCGTCGGCGGTGCGGTTGCCGCGAACGCCCTGCTGGGCGAGCCGTTCGACCGGACCGAGTTGCTGGAGATTGCCGCCGGACTCGAAGGGCATCCGGACAACGTTGCGGCCGCGTTGTTCGGCGGGGCGGTGCTGACGGCCCGGAACGGCGCCGGGTGGACGTGGGTGCAGCTCCTTCCCGTCTGGGACGCGGAACTCGTGGTCGCCATCCCGGCACTGGCCGTCTCCACCGAAGCGGCGCGGCGCGTCTTGGCGGCGCGGGTGCCGCTGGCGGATGCGGTGGCTAATGTGGGCCGCACCGGCCTGCTGATCACCGCGATGCTGACCGGTCGCGCGCAGTTGCTCGGGACGGCCATGGAGGATGCGTTGCATCAACCGTACCGGGCGGAACTCGTTCCCGGCATGGCGCAGGTTTTTGCGGCGGCCCGCGCCGTGGGTGCGTTTGGAGCCGCGCTGTGCGGGGCCGGTCCCTCGATCGTCGCGGTCTGTAGACCCGATCTGGTCGACGCGGTGGGGACGGCGATGGTGGGGGCGTTCGCCGAGGCAGGCCAGTCCGCAGTCTACCTGCGGGTGAGCGTGGATCCTCACGGCGCAACCGTACACGAAACCTGACACCTGAGACCTGACATCTGAACTCGAGGGCGGAATGGGACTGATTGGACTGAAGTGCCGGGAGTGTCGTGCGGAGTACGCTATCGAGCCGCTGTATGTTTGTGAGCGCTGCTTGGGTCCGCTCGAAGCGGCGTACGACTATTCCGCTGTGGAACCGGATGCCTTCCGGCGCGCCGTCGCGGACGGCCCGCTCTCGATGTGGCGGTATGCCGAAGTCCTGCCCGTGGCGCGCATACCCGACATCGATCTGGCCCCGGGATTCACCCCGCTGCAGCCGGCGCACCGGTTGGGCCGGACGCTGGGATTGCACCGGCTGTACATCAAGAACGACACACTCAACCCGACCTGGTCTTTCAAAGATCGTGTGGTCGGGGTCGCGATCGCCGCGGCGCGGCGGTTTGGCTTCGAGGTGGTGGCCTGCGCCTCGACCGGCAACCTGGCGAACGCGGTGGCGGCGCACGCGGCCCGTGCCGGTCTCCGCGCCGTGGTCTTCATCCCGCGCGGACTGGAGCGAGGCAAGGTCGTGACCAGCGGCATCTACGCGCCGACGGTCGTCGAGGTGGAGGGGAACTACGACGACGTGAACCGGCTGTGCGCGGAGATCGCCGAGGAGCACCGCTGGGCGTTCGTCAACGTCAACCTCAGGCCGTACTACGCGGAAGGCGGCAAAACGCTGGGCTTCGAGGTCGCCGAACAGCTGGGGTGGCGGGCGCCGGATCACGCCGTCGTGCCGATCGCCTCAGGCAGCCTGCTGGTGAAGATCCACAAGGCGCTGACGGAACTCCACCGGCTCGGCGTCATTCCGGTGACCACCACGCGGATGCACGGGGCGCAGGCCGCCGGGTGCGCGCCCGTTGCGACGGCATTCGCGGCCGGAGCGTCCACGATCACGCCGGTGAAGCCGCAGACGATTGCGCGGTCGCTGGCCATCGGCAGTCCCGCCGATGGATCCTACGCGCTCGGCGCCGCACGCGACACCGGCGGCATGATCGCGTCGGTCACCGACGATGAGATCGTCGCCGGCATCAGGATGCTGGCCGAGACCGAGGGGATCTTCACGGAAACCGCGGGCGGTGTGACGATCGGGGTGCTGAAGCATCTGGCGGAGACCGGAACGTTTGCTCCCGATGATGTCGTCGTGGCCTACGTGACCGGCATGGGGCTGAAGACCCTCGAGGCCGTCGAAGCGCACCTTGCGCCGCCGGTGGTGATCCGACCGACGCTGCGCGATTTTGAACGGTCTGTGCTGGACATGGTTAGCTAGATTGCAATTCGTCGTGGGGGATGAGGATGGCCGTCGTGAGAGTACCTACGCCGCTGCGGCGGCTCGTCGGAAATCAGCGCGCCGTGTCCGCGCAGGGCGCGACGCTGGCGGACCTGATCGTGGATCTGGAGCGGCAGTTCCCAGGCATCCGGGCACGGTTGGTGGATGATGAGGGGAACCTGCTGTCCTTTGTGAACATCTTCGTCGACAATGAAGACGTCCGGTTCCTGCAGGGCCTCCGCACGCCTGTGTCCGACACCACGGAGGTGTCCATCGTCCCGGCGATGGCCGGAGGCGCTTGAAAACCGAAACTACGGGATATCACGTAGTCTCTCCGTAATGGCCGCGAAGCGTCTCGCGAAGAAGAACGCTCCTCCAACCAAGGCCGCGGCCCGCCGCCGCGTCGCCGGTCTGCGCAGGCAAATCGAATACCACAATTATCGCTATCACGTTCTGGACCAGCCCGAGATCACCGATCGAGCATACGACCGGTTGGTCCGTGAGCTGCAGGACCTGGAGGGGCGGTTTCCGGATCTGGTCACGCCGGAGTCGCCCACACAGCGCGTCGGCGCCAGGCCCTCGGCGGCATTCGCGACGGTGGAGCACCGTCGGCCGATGCGCAGCCTCGCCAACGCCTTCAACGAAGAGGAACTGCGGGCGTGGGGATCCCGCTGCGTCAATGCGCTCGGAGGTGAACCCGCGGCCGGGTATGTCTGCGAGTTGAAGATCGACGGGGCGGCCGTCTCGCTCACCTACGAGCGCGGGGTCCTCACCCGGGGCGCCACACGCGGCGACGGCGTGGCGGGCGAGGACGTCACCGCCAATCTGAAGACCGTGAAGAGCATTCCGCTGCGGCTGCGCGCGGACCGGCCGCCGGCGGTCATCGAGATTCGCGGCGAAGTGTATCTGACGCGTGAGGCGTTCGAGGCCATCAACCGCGAGCGCGAGGAGGCGGGCCAGTCGCTGTTTGCCAATCCTCGCAACGCCGCGGCGGGGTCACTGCGCCAGCTCGACCCGCGCGTCACGGCCGGCCGCCCCCTGGACATCTTCGTCTATGGCGTCGGCGCCGCCGACGGGGCCACGTTCCGCACGCATGCGCAGACCCTGCAGTGGCTCGCGGATGCGGGGTTGAAGGTCAATTCCCACACCGAGTCTGCCGCCGCCCCCCAAGACGTGCTGCGGTACGTCGAGCGCTGGACGGCGCGGCACACCGGGCTGCGGTACGAAACCGACGGCGTGGTCGTGAAAGTAAACGACCTTGGCGAACAAACCGAACTCGGCGCGACGAGTTCGGCGCCCCGCTGGGCCATCGCCTACAAGTTCCCCGCCGAGCAGGCCGTGACGAAGGTGAACGACATCCGCGTCTACGTCGGCCGTACGGGGGCGCTGACCCCGGTGGCCGTCCTCGATCCGGTGCACGTCTCCGGAGTTACCGTGACCAACGCCACCTTGCACAATGAAGACGAAATCGCCCGGAAGGACGTTCGCATCGGGGATTGGGTCACCGTCCAGCGCGCCGGGGAGGTGATTCCGGAAGTCGTGCAGGTGCTCACGGCGCGGCGGACCGGACGGGAGCGGCGGTTTACGATGCCCGGCCGCTGTCCCTCCTGCGGCACTCCGGTGCAGCGCGAAACCGGCGAAGCGGTGCTGCGCTGTACGAACCTGGCGTGTCCGGCGCAGGTCCTGGGCCGGCTGATCCACTTTTGTTCACGGGGGGCGATGAACATCGACCGGGTCGGGCCCAAGCTGCTGGAGCAACTGCTCGCGCAGAGGCTCGTCGCCGACCCGGCCGACCTCTACGCGCTGACCGCGGAGCAGCTGATCGATTTGGAACGGATGGGCTCCAAGTCGGCGGCCAACGTCCTGGTCTCGATCGACGGGAGCAGGCGCACGACCCTGGCCCGGCTGGTGTACGCGCTGGGTATCCGCCACGTCGGTGCCCATGTGGCCGAGCTCCTGGCGGCGCAGTTCGGCGATCTGCGGCACCTCGTGCGGGCCTCGTTCGAAGACGTTCGCGATGTCCCGGGCATCGGGCCGGCCATCGCCGAGAGCGTGGCCGGTTTCTTCCGCAACCCCGCCAACGTGCGCCTGATCGACAAGCTGCTGGCCACGGGCGTGACGCCGGCACCGGCGCGGCGGGCGGGGACGGGTCCGCTGGCAGGTAAGCGCGTCGTGTTCACGGGGTTCCTCGAGTCGTTCGCCCGGCCAGCCGCGGAGGCCCTGGCCAAGGAGCGCGGGGCGATCGTCAGCGGCAGCGTCTCCGCTCAGACCGATTACGTGGTGGCGGGCGGCTCCCCGGGATCGAAGCTCCAGAAAGCCCGCGCGCTTGGGGTGAAGGTGCTCACGGAGCAAGAATTTGCGGCGCTCACCGGGAACACGAAGGAGTGATGCGCGCCGCCGTTGTCGGCCTGATCCTCCTCGCGGTCGCGGGTCTGCTGGCGCTGTGGTGGACCTCCCGCCCGGTGCCCGCGACCGCCGAGGTGTATTTCGTCCGGTCGCAGTTCGACGCCGACACGATCGCAGCAGTCTCCCGGACGGTATCGGTGCCCCGGCTGCCTGGGATCGGTTCTCCGCGCGCCGCGCTGGTCCGGGCGGCGCTGCTGGAGATGTTGCGGGGTCCGACCACGGTGGAGCGGGCATCAGGGTTCAGCACCGCGATTCCGGAGGGGACACGCCTGCTGGGACTCCGGATCGCCGACGATGTCGTGTATGCGGATTTCAGCGGCGAGGTGGAGTCCGGCGGCGGGAGCGCCAGCATGCTGGGCCGGTTCTGGCAGATCGTGTACACCGCGACGCAGGATCCCCTTGCCCCGCGCGTGCGCATCCTGATCAACGGTCGGCAGCGGCAGGCGATGGGCGGGGAAGGCGTGATTATCGACCATCCGCTCGACCGGCCCGCGCAGCCGCCAAACTTCTAACTCGTGAATCGTGAATGAAAAGTGAAGTCTTTGCCGAAGATATTGAAACGCTGCTGGCACGGCTTGCCGGAGTGGCCGCGGCGCGCGTGGTGGCCACCGACGACGGCGAGATCGACCGGATCTTTGTCACCGCGTCGTCCGAGCACGACCCGAGTGCGATTCGCCGGGCGATCACATCTGCGCTGATGTCCGAATACGCTCTGGCGGTCGCCGGCTGGCGGATCCACGTCGCCCGACTGCGCACGGATGAGGCCGTCTCCCCGGCCCTGGTGCTGCACCGGCTGCGTGAGACCCGCTCGGGTGCGACGGCGCGCACGGCCGTTGAACTTAGGACCGCGGACGGGTCGACCCGTTTTCTCGGTGCCGCCAAGGGGTCCGCGGACGCACCGTCGCGTCTGCGGCTCGCCGCAGCCGCCACGCTACAGGCGGTGCGGGCCATGCTGGCGACGGAGGACCGGAAGGCGGAGGTAGAGGATATCACTACCGTCCGGCTGGCCGGCGCGGTGGTGGTGGTGATCACGGTTGCCGTCATTGAGTCCGGCGCCGCCGTGGCGAGCGTGGGGGCCGCCCCCGTGGCAGAGGGCGGAGAAGCCGAAGCCGCCGTGTGGGCTGCGCTCGATGCGCTCGGGAAGCGAGGTCCGCGCGATGCGCGGACAGGAGGGCGGGGCATGAAGAGCAGACGAGAGCAGCTTGAAGCACTCCGTTCGGATTATCGCCGCATGCGAGGTACCTCCGGCAGCACTGACCCGCGCAGGCCCGATGGCCTCGCCGACCTCCCGGACGTCCCGCCTGCCGCACCCGAACAAACACCTGAGGACACCGCCGCCGGGCTGCGCGACATCCGTCCCGAGCGGCGCGGAGGGGCGGCGGAGGTCCGCTCGGACCGCGGGACGCCGCAGCGGCGCAGCATGGAAGATGAGCACTTCCGGGTCCTGGTGGAGCAGGCCGCACCGGTGGAGATCGTCTGCCGGGACGGCTATCACCTGCCGCGTGCCGTGATCCTGGAGTTCGGGACCTACAGCCTGATGGTGCAGACGCCCGCCGGGCGCGAGCTCATCTTCAAACACGCCATCATCGCCGTACGCGAATCGGACCACCCCGGTGACCAGTGACGCGTGGCCACGATTCGCGACAGGGGTGCTGCCGCTGATCACGGGTCACGGATCACTGGTCGCGCATAAGCGTACCGTGTCCGACGATCTATCATCGCGCCGAGCCAGACGCGCCCGCGGCTGATCTCGGCGCTGACGCTGCTGGCGACGAAGCGCGATACCAACCCCCGCAAGAAACACGGAAACATACCACTCAAACTCAACTCCGCGAACACGCGAACAAGCGAACACACACTGACGATGGGCTTGTTGCTCGCGTGCTCGCCTGTTCGCCTGTTCGCGTTCTTGGAGGGAAGGCAGCCCGACGACGGGAAAGTGTATGATTGTTCCAAAAGATGAGCGTCATGAAGCTGGAGTACGTATCCCCCGACGACAAGAAATTCCGCGAATGGCTCCGCAAGTATCGGGAGGAGATCGGCGGCGAACCGCCGTCTGAGGAATGGCTCGACGCCTACACGCGCCACATCTTCACGGAGCAGGGGAAGCACCGTCACATCTGGTGGGCGATCGACGGACCGCGGAAGGTGGGATTCGCGGTCGCCATCGTCATGGCGCAGCCGGTGGACCGGCAGCGCCAGCAGGGCATGATCGCCGAGTTCTTCATCTACCCTGAATTCCGCCGCGAAGGGTTCGGCCGCAAACTGGTCGAGGCGATCATCGGTTTTTTCCAGGAGCACGGCATCGCGGACGTGCACGCCTCGGTCATCGCCGACAACGTCCGCGGTATCCGCTTCTGGGAAGCCTGCAGTTTTCAGATTGCCCGCTACGTCCTCGCCTACCGGCCGGGGCTGCGGGAACAGCAGGAGAAAGAAGAGGAGGAAGAAGCCGAACTCTGATCCCCCGTGGCAGGACGGGTCATCGCCGGCACCGCGAGAGCGGGCGAGGAAGTGGCGCGGGGCGCGGTCCTGGTGACCATTGAAACGCAGGACTAAGGGACCAGGGGACGAGGGGAACGTGGACTCGGGCGAGCGGCAGGAGAAATTTGAAACACTCGACGGCATCCCGGTGAAGCGGATGTACACACCCGCGGACGCCCCGCCCGATGCCGCCCGCGATCTCGGAGTTCCCGGCGAGTTCCCGTACACGCGCGGGATCTACCCCACCATGTACCGCGGCCGGCTGTGGACGATGCGTCAGTATGCCGGCTACGCGACCGCTGAGGAGTCCAACCGCCGCTACCGCTATCTGCTGGCGCAGGGGCAGACCGGGCTCTCCGTAGCGTTCGATCTGCCGACCCAGATGGGATACGATTCCGACCACGCGTTGGCCCGGGCCGAAGTCGGCCAGGTCGGCGTGGCGATCGACTCCCTGGCCGACATGGAACGTCTGTTCGAGGGGATTCCGCTTGACTCCGTCTCCACGTCCATGACCATCAATGCCACAGCGTCGATCCTACTGGCGATGTACATCGCGGTCGCCGAGCGCCACGGCGTCGCGCCGGCGCTGCTGGACGGGACGACCCAGAACGACATCCTCAAGGAATACATCGCGCGCGGCACCTACATCTATCCGCCGCAGCCCTCGCTGCGATTGATCACCGACATGTTTGCCTACTGCGCCGACCACCTCCCGCGCTGGAACCCGATCTCGATCAGCGGCTATCACATCAGGGAGGCGGGCGCCACGGCGGTCCAGGAAGTGGCGTTCACGCTCGCCAACGCGCTGACCTACGCCTCTGCCGCCGTCAGCGCGGGCCTGGCGGCCGACCGGTTCCTGCCGCGGGTCTCGTTCTTCTTCGCGGCACAGATGAATCTGCTGGAGGAGGTGGCCAAATTCCGCGCCGCCCGCCGACTGTGGGCCCGCCTGGCGCGGGACCGGCTGGGTGCGAAGGATCCCCGGTCCGCCGCGCTGCGCTTCCACACCCAGACCGCGGGCGTGGCGCTGACCGCGCAGCAGCCCGACAACAACGTCGTGCGCGTCGCGATCCAGGCGCTGGCGGCGGTGCTGGGCGGCACTCAGTCGCTGCATACCAACGCGAAGGACGAGGCGCTGGCCCTGCCCACGGACGAATCCGCCCTCCTGGCGCTGCGTACGCAGCAGGTGATCGGGTACGAAAGCGGCGTCGCCAATACCGTGGATCCACTGGCCGGATCGTACTACGTCGAAGCCCTCACCACGGAGATCGAAACCCAGGCCGCGGCGCTGATCCGGCAGGTGGAAGATGCCGGCGGCGTCCTGGCCGCCGTCGAATCCGGGTTGATCCAGCGCCAGATCGCGGAGTCTGCCTATCGCGAGTCGCGATTGATCGAATCGGGCGACCAGGTCGTCGTCGGGGTGAATCGATTCCAGCTCGCAGAAGAGGTGCGGCCGGAACTGCTGCGCATGTCCCCGGAGATTCTGACACGGCAGCTCGCCGCTCTGGCGCGAGTGCGCCGCGAGCGGGACGGGGACGCCGTCGAGCGTGCGCTGGGCCGACTGCGCCGGGCCGCCGGCGGCACCGAGAACCTGATGCCGCACCTTCTCGAAGCCGTGACGGCGTACGCTACCGTGGGCGAGATCTGCGACACGCTCCGAAGCGTCTTTGGAGTATACAAACCGCCGGTCGTTGTCTAACCCGAACGGCGTCTTCCCCGTCTCAGTCTGATGCTTGACCTGGAAAAGTAGGTAGACTGTGTAGACAGGGAAGACTGGGGAGACTGGGTAGACGCATTGGAAACCAAGACACTTGTCGACGAAGTCCTCGCCGGCTCGCACCAGGCCGTCGCCCGGCTGATTTCCCTGATCGAAGACGGCCACGCCGAAGGACAATCTGCCCTGCGCGCGCTGCACGGTCGGACCGGCCGGGGCTATACGGTCGGCATCACGGGGCCTCCGGGCGCCGGGAAGAGCACGCTGGCCGACGTCTTGATCCGGCAGTGGAGGGATCAGGGCCGCCGCGTCGCGGTCATCGCCATCGACCCGACCAGCCCATTCACGGGCGGCGCGATCCTGGGGGACCGCATCCGGATGCAGGACCACGCCTCCGATCCCGGTGTGTTCATCCGCAGCATGGCGACCCGGGGAAGTCTGGGCGGGCTCGCGCCGGCAACGACCGACGTCGTGACACTGCTGGATGCCATCGGCTATGATCTGATCCTGATCGAGACAGTGGGCACCGGCCAGGCCGAGATCGACGTGGTGGGGGCGGCCGACACGGTGGTCATCGTGCTGGTCTCCGGCCTGGGGGACACGGTCCAGACGATCAAAGCCGGGATCATGGAAATCGGCGACATCTTCGCGGTGAACAAGGCCGACCGGGGCGATGCCGACCGCACCGTCGCGGAAGTGAAGATGATGCTTGGACTGAATCCGCACCCGGGCGCCTGGCGGCCTGCGGTCATCACGTGCGTAGCCACCTCCGGCGAGGGCGTGGCGGAGCTGGCGGCGGCGATCGCCGAGCATCGCCGCTTCCAGGAGGAGCATGCTCTGCTCGAGGATCGCCGGCGCCGGCGCCGGCGGGCAGAGATCCTGCGGCTCGTCGAACTCCGCGCGCGCGATCGGGCGCTGGACATCGTGGCCCACAGCGGGCGGCTCGACGCACTGGCCGATTTGGTCTACCAGGGTGCGATGGATCCGTATACCGCGGCCGACCAAATTCTCGGGACGTCTTCACAGTCTTCACGGTCTAGAGCCCAATTCGATAGCGGGGTTGCCCATGGAGACCGTGAGGACCGTGAAGACCGTGAGGACTGAGGGTAGTGACGTGCACTTGGACCATGTCGGCATCGCCGTCTCAGATCTGGAGGGCGCCGTCCGGTTTTATGCGCAGTCGTTGGGCGCCGTCGTCGCCGAGCGGTACGTTCTGGGTGAGGACCAGGTCCGGGTCGCCTTTCTCGATGCCGGGGGTGCCCTGATCGAGCTCCTCCAGCCGGTGGGGGATGAGGGGCCCGTGGCCCGGTTCCTGCGGCGGCGCGGTGAGGGACTGCATCACCTCGCATTCGTGGTGCCCGACCTCGCCCAGGCGCTGGCCGACGCCCGCACGGCCGGCCGGCGCCTCATCGACGAGCACCCCAGGCCCGGTGCCGGTGGCCGGCTGATCGCGTTTCTTCACCCGAGCGCTTCCCACGGCGTGCTTCTGGAACTGATTCAGGCCCCGCTCGTTGGGTAATAGTAACTAGTCCCGCCCAAAGTTCCGCATCAATTTGCGCATTGCTATTCCGTCAGCCTATTGTATTGAGTCTATTCTATAGATAGAATTGACACGGCAAATGCCCCGGAGGTGACGGCCATATGCCGGAGATGCCGCCATCGTTGGTTCCTGCCCCGCCCGTGAGGTTCTTTCCAGCCATGAACAAGAAAAGCCCCATTTCCCTCAGCGCCGCGATCTTGGTGGCCGGTCTGGCCGCCTTGCTCATCGCTTCGGGTATCTACGCCGTGCTGCGTAAGGACATCACGATCGTGGTCGCCGGGCGGCCCCGGGCTCATGTGACCTTCGGGCGTACCGTGGCCAACGTGCTGGCCGAGGCCAGTGTCAGGGTCGGCGGCGATGATGAAGTCTCTCCGCACCCGACCGCGCCTGTCTCCGACGGCGCGCGCATCATCGTCCGCCGGGCGGTTCTGATCTCGGTGACCGTCGACGGGCGGACGGTCCGGCTGACCAGCGCCGCGCCGACGGTCAGGGAGTTGCTCCGACGCCAAAAGGTCATCCTCGGAGAATCTGACAAGGTGTTCCCGGCTGCCGGCTCGCCGATCTGGACAGATGCCAGGATCCGCGTGGTGCGCATCACGCACAGGGTGGTGGCCGAACGCACGGAGATCCCGTTCCACGTCGTCTCATCCACCGATCCGGCCACGCCGCGGGGCATCGTCCGGGTGAAGCAGCCGGGACGGGCCGGAGTCCGAGAGCGCCTCTTTCGCCTCACCCACGCCGACGGGGTCCTGATCAGCCGGGTGCTGGTCGGATCCCGCGTCGTCCGCACGCCGCTGGACCGGATCATCAGCCTGGGATCGCAGGTCTCAATCGTGTCCCGCGGGCAGTTCGCGGGCAAGGAGCTGATCCTGATGGTGGCCACAGCCTATTCGCCGTGGTGCTGCCCGGGCGTGGACAACGCGACGGCCTTCGGGATGCGTGCGGGCTATGGCGTGGTGGCGGTGGATCCGGCAATTATCCCATTGGGCAGCCGGCTGTACGTCGAAGGGTACGGATACGCCATCGCGGGGGACACCGGCGGCAGCATCAGGGGGCTGCGGATCGATCTGGGTTTCGACACCAGACGAGAGGCAATCCGCTTCGGCCGCCGGCCGGTCCGTGTCTACGTCATCGAGCGGCGGGTCAGGAGGTAGCGCACCGCTCGACCTGGCGACGCCGGCGGGCACCGCCCGCGCGCTGCGTGAGTTTGGACTCCGTCCCCGGAAGCGGTGGGGGCAGCACTTCCTCGTCAGCCGCCGCGCCCTGCAGGCGATCCTTGCCGCCGCTGACATCCAGCCCCACGAGACGGTGCTGGAGATCGGCGCCGGGCTTGGCACGCTCACGGTGGAACTGGCGCGCCGCGCCGCTGCTGTCACCGCGGTGGAGATCGATGCCGGCCTGCTGCCGCCGCTGCGGGCCGCGGTGGCGGGGTACGGCAACGTCGCCATCGTCCACGGCGACGTGATGCGGCTCGACCTGGGGGCTGCGCTCGCCCGCGCGTCGAAAGTCGTCGCAAACCTCCCCTACGGCGTCGCGTCGCCGCTGATCGTGCGGTTGCTGGCCCACCCGGCCGCCGTGCGGGCGATGGTGCTCACGGTCCAGCGCGAGGTGGCCGATCGTCTGAACGCGCAGCCCGGCGGTAAGGAGTACGGATCGCTATCGGTGGCCGTGCAATACCGGGCCGGTGTGGCGATGGCCGGACGCATTCCTGCGACCGCGTTCTATCCGCCCCCGGACGTCGAGTCGGCGATCGTCCGGCTCGACGTGCTTTCCCGCCCGAGGGTTGCGGTGGCTGATGAGGCGGCGTTCTTCCGTGTGGTCAGATCAGCCTTCGCCCAGCGGCGGAAGACCCTGCGCAATACGCTGGCCGCGGGCCTCGCAATCACCCCCGGTCAGGCGGAGCGGGCGTGCTCGGCGGCCGGTCTGGACCCCCGCCGCCGCGGGGAAACATTGTCATTGGAAGAGTTTGCCGCGCTCACCCGAGCCCTTCACCCGACGCCCGAGAGGTAATCCTTCAAGAATCCGGAAAGACAGAGTGATCATGTCCGACGACTACGCCGACTTCTACTCCGCCAGCGCGCGGGTCATGACCCGGTCGTTGATTCGCGAACTGCTGAAGCTCACCCGCCGCAGGAACATCATCTCGTTCGCCGGCGGCCTGCCCGATCCGTCGACGTTCCCCGTCGAAGAGCTGAAGGCCATCAGCACGCACGTCCTCGAGACGCAGCCCCATCTCGCCCTGCAGTACGGGCCGACCGAGGGCGATCTCCGGCTCCGTCAGGAGCTGGTCAAGTGGATAGCCAAAGACGGCATCCGCACGACGCCCGAGCGGATCCTCATCACGACCGGGTCGCAGCAAGGTCTGGATCTGGCGGCGAGAGTGCTCGTAGACCCCGGCGACGTCGTGCTCGTCGAGCTGCCGTCCTACATGGCGGCGCTGCACGTGTTCCGGGGCTATCGGGCGGAGATGGTTGGGATCCCGCAGGACGACGACGGGATGCGCACCGACGAGCTCGAGTCGACCCTCACGTCGCTCCGCGCGGCCGGCCGCCGGGCGAAGCTGATCTACGTCGTTCCCGATTTCCAGAACCCGTCGGGCGTGACCCTGTCCGAAGACCGCCGCGTGCGGCTGCTCGAGCTGGCCCGCGAGCATCGGGTGCTGGTCGTCGAAGATACGCCCTACCGCGAACTGCGCTACGAGGGCACCGCGCCGCCCCCGCTGGCTGCACTCGACCGGGACGGCCGGGTCATCTACCTGTCGACGTTCAGTAAGACCCTGTCACCAGGGATGCGAATCGCCTGGATGGCGGCGGCGGAGCCGCTCATCCAGCAGTTCGTCACCGCCAAGCAGGCTGTCGACTTGTGCTGCCCTTCGCTGACGCAGGCGATCGCCGCGGAGTTCTGTGCGCGCGGGCACATCTACGAGCGCATCGACGGGCTCGTCACGCTGTACCGCCACAAGCGGGACGTGATGCTCGCGGCGCTGCAGCGGGACATGCCCGACGGCGTGAGCTGGACGCGCCCGGCCGGCGGACTGTTCCTGTGGGTCCGCCTGCCGGACGGCATGGATAGCGAGCAGTTGCTGCGCGTCGCGGTGGAAGAGGAAGGCGTGGCCTACGTGGTCGGGGCCGGATTCCACGCCGACGGCGGCGGGCGCAATGCGTTCCGGCTGAACTTCTCCTTCCCGTCCGACGCCGACATCGAAGAAGGCGTCAGGCGCCTCGCCCGGATGGTGAAGCGACACCTGCCGACCCAAACCCTAACTACGCGATAAGGGCGTGTTGCATTTATCGCTGGGAGGTTCTAGCCGCGAGGTCCTTCGCCACGACGATCGTGATGTCGGCACCGCTGCCGGAGGAGCGGGTGATCACGGAACGGCCCAGGATTTCCACCAGCAGGCGGGTCACTTCGGGCCGGCCCGCGCGGTCAATGATCGTCGTCGCCTCCTGCAGGGCCGGTGCGGTATCGACGCGGACGATGCGGAACCCCAGCCGCTCCAAACGCTGCGCGGTCTGGCGGGCCAGGCCGGGGATGCCGCTGCCGTTGAGCACCTCGATCCCGGTGAGCGCCAGCATCTGTGGATCGACGCCGTAGAACAACTCGGTCATCAGCTGCGTCAGCCGGCCCCGATCCGGTTCCCAGTACAGCGGGCTGAACGTCCCGGGCACGGTCGCCAGCCGGAGGTCGGTCGCGTGCAGCCGCGCCGCAAACATGCCCAGCGTGAGCATGTCCGTCATCGTCAGGTTCGTGTGCGTATGTTCCGCGACGGCGCGCAGCAGCGTCGGCGCCGACAGAATGGTCACCGGGCTCTTCAGCTTGGCGTACAGGGCCATCAGCACTTTCTGCTGCCGCTCCACGCGGCCGATGTCGCCGATCGCGTCATGGCGGAAGCGGATGTACTGCATCGCCTGATCCCCGCTGAGGTGCTGCCGACCTTTCTTCAGGTCGATGCGCAGGCCTGCCCAGGTATCCGTGTACTTCATGTCCTTCTCCACGTCCACGTCCACGCCGCCGATGGCGTCGATGATTCGGGCGAATGACTCCGGCCCGAGTTTGACGTAGTAGTGGATCGGCACCCCCAACAAACCTTCCACGGTCTTGATCGTCAGACCGGGACCCCCAAACGCGTACGATGCATTGATCTTGGTCTCGCCCACGCCGGGAATCAACGCGCGCGTATCGCGGGGGATGGACACCGCGCTGATGCGGTTCCGTTCCGGATCGGCGCTGATCAGCATCAGCGTGTCCGCCCGGGACATGTTCACCACCTGCCGCCGGTTGTTCAGCGTGACATCCACGCCGATGAGCAGGATGTTCACCCGGTGAGTGAGATAAAACGGCCAGGAGAACGAGCGTGGAGCGGAGGTGGGCTGGGTGACGGCGAGTTCCTCCCGGGACACTCCGCCGTGCGAGAAGATGTACAGCGCGGACCCGAGACCCAGCCCGGCGACGACCAGCGGGAGTGCCAGCAGCAGCCAGCGGACATACGTCCACGACGAACGGCGCCTCCGCGAAGGAGGCAGGGGCGGAACGACAGGAACCGGTGGGATCGGCCGGAGAGATTCGTCCGGCTGTTGCGGGACTATGGGCTCAGGCACGACGATCACCTACACGAAGAGCAAAATCCATCATACGCGATCCGACCGGCGTGTCAAGGAACAGTCGACTGTGAGCCGGGGAGTCCGGCAAGGACTTTTCGCCGGGGGCACCTAATCTCCATATATACCCTGCCTCGCTCGCCGACCTCGCCCGTGCCGTTCCCGCGCCCCCGTTGAGGCGGGAGGCACTAGAATCGGGGAGGGATGCCGTTGAAGGAACTGCACCTCAACGCCTACGCGAAGGTCAACCTCACGCTGGACGTCCTCGGAGCACGGCCCGACGGGTACCACGATATCGAGACCGTTCTGCACACAGTTGAGCTGCACGACTCCATCACCCTGCGGGAGGCGGGTGCGGGGATCGACGTCGTGGTGAAAGACGGCACCGTCCCCAATGACACCCGCAACCTCGTGGTCCGTGCGGCCCAGCTGCTCCGCGAGACCTTCGCCGTCGACCGGGGCGTGCAGATCGAACTGGCCAAACGTATCCCGGTGGCCGCGGGGCTCGGCGGCGGCAGCTCCGACGCGGCGGTGACCCTGCTGGGGTTGGCTCAGATGTGGAAGCTGCGGCTGGACGGCCGGGACATGCGCACGCTGGCGCTGAAGCTGGGATCGGACGTGCCATTTTTCCTGGAAGGGGGCGCGGCGGTCGCCCGCGGCCGCGGAGAGCGGCTGACGTTTCTCCCGTCTCTGCCCACCACCTGGATCGTCGTGGCGCGCCCGCAGGCCGAGGTCTCGACGGCCTGGGCCTACCGGCAGCTGGGACAGGCGACGGTCCCCGCGCGCCCGAACACCGCGGGCATGGTCGACGCGGTGCGGCGGGAAGACGTGCGCGACGTGGGCCGGTATCTGTCCAACGTGTTTGAGTACGTCACCGCGCCGGTGCATCCGCTTGTCGCCGATCTGAAGGCGAGGATCCTGCGGGGTGAGTCCTACGGCGCGGCGATGAGCGGGACCGGACCGGCCGTCTTCGGGCTGATGGCGAACGAAGCGGCGGCGCGCAAGACCGCCGACGACCTGCGCGCGGTCCCGGATGTGGAGGTGAGCGTGACCCGGACGTTCGCAGAGACTCGCTAGCGAAGGGAGAGCGGTCATGGGCGCGATTCTCGCCGCCTGGCACTGATCGGTGCCGGACGCGATTGTCCTTGCCGGCGGCCCCGCCGAGCCCGGACTGGATCCGGGTGTACCGAACAAGGCGTTCATTTCCATTGCCGGCCGGCCGCTGGTCGTGTACGTGGAGGCCGCACTCCGCGCAGCGCCGGCGGTGGGGCGGATTGCCGCGGTGGGTCCGGTGGAGCCGCTCCGCCGCGTACTGGCGGACGACGTGCTGCTGGTGAGCGCGGCCGGCGAGATCATGGAGAACGTCGAGCGCGCCGCGGGCGAGCTGCAGACTCATGATCCGATCATCGTGGCCGCCGCCGACATTCCGCTGCTCACCGGCGAGGTGGTGACCGAGTTCCTCGCCGCCTGCGCCGGGGGGACCGCGGATTTCTACTATCCCATCGTCCCGCGGGACGTCATGGAGCGTCAGTTCCCCACGGCCCGCAAAACGTTCGTCACGCTCCTCGACGGCACGTTCTGCGGCGGCAGCATGATCCTGTTCAATCCCAAGGTCATCGATCGGGTCCGTCCGTTCGTGGAGCGCGTGATCGCGGCCCGGAAGAAGCCGTGGCTCCTGGCCCAGATGTTCGGCTGGGCCACGGTGATGAAGTTCGCATCCAACCGGCTCAGCATCGACGAGATCGTCACCCGGGCCACCGAGGTCGTCGGGATTCCGGTGCAGCCGGTCATCATTGCCAGACCGGAACTCGCCCTCGATGTGGACGCCGGCAAGCCCGAGAACCTCCAGGCCATCCGCACTGCGTTAGTGAATCGTGCATCGTGACTCGTGAGTCGAAACTACGCATGCGTCGGAACAATGCGAATCACTATTCACGATTCACCATGCACTCGTAGCTAGGTACCGTGGACGTACCTGAGTCGAAGCGGGGACAAAAGTTGCGTCGGGGCGAGCGCATGGTGGTGATGGCCCGGCAACTGCTGGCCGCGCCGCACCGGTTGTTTTCGTTGGGCACGTTCGTCGAGATGCTCAACGCCGCCAAGTCCACGGTCAGCGAAGACCTCAGCTTCATGCGGCAGGCGTTCGAACGGTTCAACCTCGGCCGGATCGAGACGATCGCCGGCGCCGCCGGCGGCGTCCGGTATCTCCCCTATTGGGGCAAGGCGCAGATCCGGACGCTGGTCGAGGATCTCTGCGCCCGGCTGCGCGATCCGGCCCGGGTGCTGCCCGGCGGCTTTTTGTACACCGCGGACCTGATCGCCACGCCGCAGTATGCCTCGGCGGTTGGCGAGGCGTTTGCCACCTACTTTGCGGACACCCGCCCCGACGTCGTATTGACGATGGAAGTCAAAGGGATCCCGTTGGCCCTGATGACCGCGCGCGCCTTCGACGTGCCGCTGGTGACCGTGCGCCGCGGTGCCAACGTGACCGACGGTCCTACGGTCAGCGTGAACTACGTCTCCGGGTCGTCCCGCACCGTGCAGTCGATGACCCTGCCGCTGCGTGCCATCCAGAGTGGGGCGCGGGTGGTGTTCATTGACGACTTCCTGCGGGGCGGGGGCACAGCCCGCGGGGTCGCCGACCTGATGCGGGAGTTCCAGGCGGAGGTGGTGGGGGTCGGCGTGTTTATCGAGACGTCCGTTCCCAAAGAGAAAGTGATCGACCGCCACGTGTCGCTGATCGTCTTCGAAGGCATCTCCTCCTCCGGCGAGCCCAGAGTGTCCGCCAGCCGATTCGTGGCCGGGGGCGTGGCCTAGGGGCCGGGGGAGGGACACGCTTTCATCTTGCCACGACCGCGCCGTTGGGCATATGATGAGTGAGCACTCACTCATCATCTGGAAGGCGAGCCCATGGCCCGGGCGTCCGTCAAGGACAAGTCCCAGCTCGAAGCCTCTCGACGCACGCAGATCCTGGAAGCGGCTTCGAAAGTGTTCGCGCGCAGGGGATTTCACCGCGCCACCATCGCCGAGATCGCCAGGGCCGCGCATCTGTCCGAAGGGAGTATCTACAACTACTTCGGGGGCAAGGAAGACCTGCTCGTCAACATTCCCCACCAGCTGGTGCAACCCGTGCTCACGCCGCTGCTGGCGCGGATGCCGGTGCCCGAGGATCAGGCCGGCGCCGAGCGGTTGCTGCGCGCGCTGGCCACGGCGATGGTCGAGCGTGTGCGAGCCAACGCCAAATTCCTGAAGGTCTTCGTCTCCGCGCTGCCGACGCTGTCGGCGGAAGCCAAGGAAGAGTACGTGAAACTGCTGCCCATCTACGCCGCGGAGCTGTTGGAGAAGTTTCTGCGGGAGGGGATGCGGCGGGGCCTCTTCCGTCCGGACCTCGACGCCGCCATTGCCGCACGGGTGCTGCCGGGGATGCTGCTGGTGTTTCTCATCATGCAGGAAGTGCTGCTGGAACGGCGGCTGGTGGCGCGCGGGTATGACCAGATCGTCCCCGAAGCCGTGCACATCTTCCTGTTTGGCATTACGCCCCGATCATCGATGACAGCGAGGTGATCCGATCGTGAAACGGCCCAGGTCTGTGCTGGTCAGTGTGCTGGTCGTGGTCGTGCTGATGACGGCGGCAGTCGGGGCGGGGGGCCAGACGCCGGCGCCGAGGACCCTGACGATGGTCGACGCGCTGACGCTGGGACTCCGCGACAACCAGCAGTTGCGCGTCGCCGGATTCGAGGTCCAGATCGCCCGGGCGCAGCTGGCGCAGGCGCGCGGCCTGAAGGCCGGCACGATCAGCGCGCAGGGGAGCTACACGCGCGTGCCCGAGGCCGGCCCCATCACCATCGTCTTCTTCAGCCACGGTGCGCTGCACACGCTGACGCTTCCGGCGCCGTCCCCGAACCTCTACGACCTGCGGCTGGTGCTGCAGTATCCGCTGTATACCGGCGGCCGCATCGAGTCGCAGATCGCGCTGGCCGAGGCGAACGTCAAAGGCGCCGAGGCGGCGCTGGAGCGGCTGAAGCTGCAGATCCTCTTTGAGGTGCGTCAGGGCTACTACCGGCTGCTGCTGGCGCAGGCCGGGTCGGACGTGGCGGACCGGACGGTGTCGCTGGCCGCGGAGAGTCTGCGCGTGGCCAAGGCCCGGGTCGCCGCGGGGGCGGCCGCGCGCTTCGACGAGGTCCAGGCCGAGGTCAACCTCGCCACCGCGCGGCAGACTCAGGTCCGCGCCCGCACCGCCATCGCGCAAGCGTCGCACGCGCTGGCCGCGCTGGTCAACCTTCCGCTGGACACGCCGCTCGTGCTGCAGGACGGGTTTGCCACAGACACGCTCGCGGCACCGCTGGACCGGCTGATCGCGCGGGCCCTCGACGCCCGTCCGGAGCTGGCCGAGCTGCGGGCCCGCCAGGCGGCCGCGCAGGCGGCGATCGATCTCGCCGCCAGCGGCGCCAAGCCGACCGTGGCGCTCAACGGCGTGGCGAGTTACGGCAACACCGGCGGGCTGTTCGCCGGGACCACCGCATCGGGCAACTGGAGCATCACGCTGGCCGGCACGCTCAACCTCTTCGACGGCGGCATCACACGCGAACGAATCCGTGAAGCGCAGCTGCGGCTGGAGCAGTTGAAGGCCGCCGAGGCGGCGCAGCGGCAGGGCATCGAACTCGAGGTGCGGTTGGCGTACCTGACGTTGCAGTCCGCGCGGGAAGAACTCGCCGGTGCCGACGCGCTGGTCACGCAGGCCCGCGAGGCGCTGCGGATTGCGCAGGTCCGGTTCGAAGCCGGCGTGGGCATCACCCTGGAGGTCCTCAGCGCGCAGACGAACGCGTCTGCGGCCGAAGTCGCCCGCGCCCAGGCGCTCTACGCGTACAGTGTGGCCCTGGCCACGCTGGAACGCGCCGTCGGGGGCGCGCTGCCGTAGAGGATGTCCATGAGAACCCGCGTGCGGATCGTCATCCTCGTCCTCGTAGCCGCCGCGGCTGCGGCGTACTTCTTCTGGCCGCGGGCGCGGATCGATCCTTCCCGCATCGAATCCTCCGGTACGATCGAGGCCACCCAGGTGGACGTGGCGCCGAAGGTGGCCGGCCGCGTGGTGCGGATCGTCGTCCCGGAAGGCGCCGGCGTGACCGCCGGGCAGGTGGTCGCACAGCTCGATACCGCCGAGATCGACGCCCAGGTCGCGCAGGCGCGCGCGGGCGTGAACGCGGCCGAGGCGCGGCTCGCCGGCGCGCAGGCCGCGCTGGCCCTGCAGCAGGCGCAGTACAACGCCACCGTGGCGCAGGCGCAGGCGGGGGTGACCACCGCCCAGACCCGCGTGCCGCAGGCCGAGGAGAACACGCAGCTGCAGGCCGCTACGGTCGAAGCGCAGATCGCGCAGGCTCGCGCCCAGGTGGGTGCGGCGACGGCCGGCCAGGCCGCGGTCGAGGCGAATCTGCGGGCCGCGCAGGCGAACCTGTCGGCGGCCGATGCCGCCCTCGCACGGGCGGAGTCCGACCGGCAGCGCGCGGAGCGCTTGTTCCGCGACGGCGCGATTTCCGCGCAACAGGTCGAAGCCGCGCAGGCCGCGGCCGCCGCGGCGCGGGCGCAGCGCGACGCCGCCCGCGCGCAGGTTCAGGCCGCGCAGTCGCAGCGGCAATCCGCGCAGGCGGTGCTCCGTCAGGCGCAGGCTGCGCTGGAGAGCGCCCTGGCCGGGCGGCGCACGGTGCGCATCCGGCAGCAGGAGACGGCCGCCGTGCGCGCCCAGGTGCAGCAGGCTCAGGCGGGGCTGCAGAGCGCGACCGCCACCGCGGGACTCGTGGCGACACGGCGGCAAGAAGTGGAAGTCGCCCGCGCGGCGGTGGCACAGGCGAAGGCGGTGCTCGACCTCGCCATGATCGCCCGGGGCAACGCCGCGCTGCGCGCGCCGATCGCCGGCACCGTGATTTCCAGGAATGTGGAAGTCGGCGATCTGGTGTCGGTCGGTTCGCCGGTGATGACGATCGCGGATCTGCGCGCTGTCTTTCTGCGTGTGTTCGTGTCCGAGACGAATTTGGCCCGGGTCGCCCTCGGCCAGCGCGTGGAAGTCCGCGTCGATGCGTTTCCCGACCGGGTGTTTCCCGGCACGGTGACCGAGATCAGCGGCCGCGCCGAATTCACCCCCGGCAACGTGCAGACGAAAGAAGAACGCTCCAAACTGGTCTTCGCCGTGCGCGTGACGATTCCGAATCCCGATGGCACGCTGAAGCCCGGTCTGCCGGCCGACGCGGTGATCCTCACCGCGGCCGGCACGCGCTGAGCATGACGACGCCGGCCGTCCGCTGCGTGGAGCTGGTCCGCCGCTTCGGCGGGACCACCGCCGTGGACCGTCTCGACCTGGAGGTGGATTCGCAAGAAATCTTCGCGCTGGTCGGTCCCGATGGCGCGGGCAAAACCACGCTGATCCGGATGCTGTGCGGCGCGATGACGCCTGATGCCGGGACCGCGGACGTGCTTGGGTTCGACGTACGGGGCGATCCCGAGTCGGTCAAGGCGCGGATTGGATACATGCCGCAGCGGTTCAGCCTGTACGGCGATCTCACCCTGATCGAGAACCTGCGGTTGTACGCCGACATTTACCTGGTGGCGCGGACCGCGTTTGCGTCCCGCGCCCGCCAGCTGCTGGACGACTTCCGGTTGACGCCGTTCGTGCATCGCGCCGCCCAGTACCTATCGGGAGGCATGAAGCAGAAACTGGCGCTGGCCTGCACGCTGATCCACGATCCGCAGCTGCTGTTTCTCGACGAGCCGACCACCGGCGTGGACCCGGTCTCGCGCCGGCAGTTCTGGCGCATCCTGTACGGATTGAACCGCCGGGGCATCACGATCTTCGTCAGCACGCCGTACATGGACGAAGCCGAGCGGGCCACCCGGGTGGGGCTGATGAATCGCGGCCGCATCATCGCCTGCGACAATCCCGCCGCGCTGAAGGACACGATGGCCGGCGAGATGGTGGAAGTGGTCGCTCTGCCCAAAGCCTCGGCGAAGCACGTGCTGCGGGAGCACGGCCTGGTCCGCAGTCTCGAGGTGTTCGGCGACCGGCTGCACGTGCTGGTCGACACGTCCGGCGACGCCATCCCGGTGCTGCGCGAGGCGCTGCGCGCCGGCGGCGTGGAGGTGGTGCAGATCCGCCGCATCGCGCCGTCGCTGGAGGACGTCTTCGTGTCGCGGCTCGCCGCCGCGCCGGCAGCATGACCACCGTGCCGGCGTTGGAATACTCCGTGCGCGCGGTGGACCTGACCCGCCGCTTCGACGGTTTCATGGCCGTCGATCACGTGTCGTTCGAGATCCGGCCCGGCGAGATCTGGGGGTTCCTGGGGCCCAACGGTGCGGGGAAGTCGACGACCATCCGCATGCTCTGCGGCATTCTCGATCCCTCCGAGGGCCGCGCCGACGTCTTGGGCTTTGACGTGCGCACGCATCCGGAAGAGATCAAGGCACGGATCGGGTACATGTCGCAGCGCTTCAGCCTGTGGTCCGATCTCACGGTGCGCGAGAACCTGCAGTTCTACGCCGGCATCTACGGGCTGGACCGCGCGGAATCCCAGCGTGCGATCCAGACCTGGCTGGAGCGCACCGGGTTGGCCGAGCGCCAGCGGGACCTCGCGGCGGTGCTGTCGATCGGGTTCCGGCAGCGCCTGGCGTTCGCGTGCGCCTCGCTGCACCGGCCGCGGATGGTCTTCCTCGACGAGCCCACCGCGGGGGTCGATCCGGTCTCGCGCCGCCAGTTCTGGGATCTGATCGACCGCTTTGCCGAAGACGGGACGACCATCATGGTGACCACGCACTATATGGATGAGGCCGAGCACTGTGACCGGCTGGCGTTCATCTACGAGGGCCGGATCATCGCCCAGGGCACGCCGGCAGAGATCAAGCGGGACCAGATGCCGGGGCGCGTCCTGGAGATCAGGGCGGCGCGGCCGATCGAGGCATTGCGGCTGGTGGAGGGGGATCCCGCCGTGCGTGAGGCCGCGTTGTATGGAGCCGCGATCCATGCCGTCGTCGACGATGACGCCGTCGCGCCGGCCCTGGCAGAGGCCTTACGGTCCCACGGGTTCGCGACCGAGGCGGTGGAGCCGATCCTGCCGTCGCTGGAGGACGTCTTCGTGGCCGTGGTCGAGGCCAGGGAACAGGCGTCATGAACTGGCAGCGGGTGGGCAGCATCATCCGCAAAGAGGTCGTGCAGATCCTGCGCGACCGGCGGACGCTGGCCTCGATTATCATGCTGCCGATCACGCAGCTCGTGCTCTACGGCTACCTCTCCCAGGAGGTCCTCCACCAGCCGACCGCGGTGTGGGATCAATCGCCGTCGGAAGAGAGCCGCACGCTGATCTCGACGTTTGAGAACACCCGCTACTTCGCGGTGCGCTACCACGCGACCAGCCTGCGGGAGATCGAGAGACGGATCGACGCGGGGCAGGCCAAGATCGGGATCGTGATTCCGCCGGACTACTCCTCACGGGTCCGGGCGGCCCAGCCGACCCAGGTCCTCGTCGTCGTGGACGCCTCGGACGCCACCAGCGCCCGGATCGTGCTGTCGGTGGCCGGCGGCGTCGGCCAGCGGCTCTCGCAGGACCTGCTGGTGAAGGCCGTGGAGCGCCGCGGGCTGCGCGTGCCCCCGCCGGCGGTCGAGGTCCGCTCCCGCGCCTGGTTCAATCCCGACCTGCGGTCGCAGGTCTTCATCGTCCCCGGGGTCCTGGCAGTCATCCTGACCTTTGTGACCACCTTCCTCTCGGTCAGCGTGATCGTCCGCGAGCGCGAACTCGGAACGCTCGAGCAGCTCGTGGTCACACCGATCCAGCCGGCCGAACTGATGATCGGAAAGATCATCCCCCTCATCGTGCTCGGCTACATCAACATCACGTTCATTCTAATCCTGGCCTGGGTCTGGTTTGGGGTGGCGGTGAAGGGCAGCCTGCTGCTGCTGTACGCGCTGAGCCTGGCGTTCTTCTTCTCATCGCTGGGGATCGGCACGCTGATCTCCACCGTCTCCAAGAACTTTCAACAGGCCCTGCAGCTGTCGCAGCTCACGCTGCTGCCGAGCATCCTCATCTCCGGGTTCCTCTTCCCCCGCGAGTCGCTGCCGCCGCTGCTGCAGTGGATCGGCCTGGCCCTGCCGCTCACGTACTTCGTAGCCGTGCTCCGCGGCATCGTGATCAAGGGCATCGGGTTCCAGTTCCTGTGGCCGCAGATCATCCCGCTGGTGGTGCTGGGGCTGGTGGTCTTCTCACTGGCGATCCTCCGCTTCCAGAAGAAAATTGATTAATCGCCTGCGCGCCGTCCTCTTCGATCTCGATGGCACCCTGATCGACGCCTTTCACTCGCATTACCGGGTGTACCAGCGCGTCTTTGCCGATCTGGATCAGGTCTTCGATCCGGCTGCGTACGCCCAACACTACTCGCCGAACTGGTATCGCTTCTACGAGCGGCTGGGGTTGCCCAAAGAGCGTTGGGACGATGCCGACCGGGCGTGGCTCCGCTATTACGCCGAGGAGGCGCCCGGCAAGTGCGCGGGCGCCGACGACGCCCTCGCCGCGGCCCGGGCGACCGGGCGCGCCGTGGGCCTGGTGACCTCCGGGGATCGGAGCCGCGTCGATCACGATCTCCGCCGGTTGGGCTGGGCGCAGGCCTTTGACGTGACGGTGTGCGGCGGGGAGGTCCCGCAGCGCAAGCCGCACCCGGACGCGCTGCTCCACGCATTGGACCGGCTCGGAATCCCGCCGGCGCAGGCCGCGTATGTCGGGGATACGGTCGAGGACGTGGAGATGGGGCGCGCCGCGGGCACGCTGACAGTCGCCGTCCACGGCGGTTTCTCGACGCCCGCGGTGCTGGCCGGGGCCCGGCCTGACGTCACACTGGCCTCCCTCGCCGACTTTCTGCCGCTGGTCAAGCGCTGACCCACAACAGGAGCGACCGGCCCAATCCAAGAAGAACGTTCCTGATGTTCAAACTCCTACGCTCCGTCGTTCTGCTGTTTCCCGTCATCGCACTGCTCTCCAACGGCTGCACCCGCGAACACGGACAAGTTCCCGGTGACATCCGCGCCATTTTCGCCAAGCCGGCGTACCAGCATGCCACGTGGGGATTGCGAGTGACCGACATGGACACCGGGGAGGTCATCTATGATCTGAACCCCGATCACCACTTCCTCATCGGTTCAGTTCGCAAGCTCCTCTCGGTGGGACTCCTGCTCAATGCCGTCGGCTCTCGCCACACGTTCGTGACGCCCGTCCACCGCCAGGGCATCGTGCGCCGGGGAGTCTTGACGGGCAACCTCATCCTTGTGGCCAGCGGCGACCTGACCATGGGCGGCCGGAGGAATCCTGACGGCAGCGTCGCCATCGCCAACCTTGACCACAATGAAGCGAATGATCTGGGGAACGCACAACTGACCGCGCCGGATCCGCTGGCCGGCTACCGCGCGCTGGCGCAGCAGATTGCGGCGTCAGGCATCAAAGAGGTGCAGGGCGACGTGATCATCGATGACCGGCTGTTTGTCCCCTTCCGGTTTCGCGGTCAGTTCGATGTCCGTCCGATCTTCGTCAATGACGATGCCGTCGATGTGACGATCACGCCCACCGCCCCGGGCGCGCCGGCGTCCGTGCAATGGAGACCGGCGTCGTCGGCGTTCGGCGTGATGTCCACGCTCACGACCTCCCCCGCGGGCTCGGCAGTGCGGGTGGAGCTCGAGCCTGAACTCCCCACGTGCATCGGCGTCCCCAACTGCGTCGCGAAGGTGTCGGGCCAGATCCCCGCCGATTTTGTGCCTCCACTGACAAGCGCGTTTCCTCTCGTCAGGACCTTCCGGATCGTCGAGCCCGCGCGGTACGCGCGCACGGGCCTCATCGAGGCGTTGAAGAACGCGGGCGTGACCGTGAAGGCCAACGCCGTCGGGCCGAACCGGGTCGAATTGCTCCCTCCTCCGAATTCCTACGCGCCGGACACGAAGGTCGCCGAACTCGTGTCGGTGCCATACGCAGACATCGCCAGGTTCATCCTCAAGGTCAGCTACAACATCGGCGCGGACACCGCGCTGGTCCTCTTTGGGCTCACTCGGGGCGTGAAGGATATGCGCGGGTCGCTCGACGCCGAACGAAAAGTGCTCAGCGCAGACTTTGGAATCCGGGCCGAGGACTTCACCTTTGTCGATGGCAGCGGAGGTGGCTTGACCACCGCAACGACGAAGGTCGTAACGACGTTTCTGGAGCGGATGAGCAGAACACCGGACTTTGCCGGCTATCACGCCGCGCTCCCCATCCTCGGGATCGACGGGTCGCTTGCGTCCGTTTCGGAGTTCAAGCGTCAACCGTCTCTGGCGGGCGCCGAAAGGCACGTCTTTGCCAAGACGGGGACTTTCGTCGAGGGAACCGCGGCCGGACCGGTGCTTCGGGCGAAGGCGCTCGCGGGCTACATTCAGACGAAGAGCGGCCGACGGCTTGCCTTCGCGATAGTCGTGAACGACGCCGGCGTCCTGTCCAGCGTTGACGAGCTGTTTCGGGCGGTCCAGGATCAGGGGACGATCGCGGCCATCCTCTGGCGGGATCACTGACCCATCAAGATCATGAGCTCATGGTTCTGGCTCTCCCTCCGTACGACGCCCGAGTTGAACTGAGGGGATCGACGCGCTATACTAATAGAGCCGACGCGGGGTGGAGCAGCCAGGTAGCTCGTCGGGCTCATAACCCGAAGGTCGCAGGTTCAAATCCTGCCCCCGCTACCAGATCTCGTGGAGAGAGGCTCCCGACAGGGGGAGCCTCAATCCTTTTCTTCCTCTTGGGAAAAAGGGATTGGGGAGAAGACAATGGCGACACACAAGCACGTCCACAAAGCGAAGCGGCGGGACCTCTGCCAGCGGTGCGGGAAGCGCATTCCACCGGTTGCGCTCAAACACGAAGATCCGTTCTGCTCCCGCGTGTGCGCCGAGGCGACTTACGGCACCGGTGCGCGCAGCAAGCCCGGGCGAATGGTGGTCGGCGGCCTGCGCATCCGCACAGCCTAGAATCTGACTCCTTCCCTAAGGACCCTTTGTTTGCTGCCGCAAGAGGGCAGCCACGTCACGTTTCTGCGTTTTCCCCTCGGTCACCGACACGACGATGTCCACCAACTCGTCCTCGTTCAGCGCGACCTCCACGTCATTGATCTCAAGGAACACGAGCGCCGCCACCGCGCCTGTTCGCTTGTTGCCGTCCACGAATGGGTGGTTCTTCACGATGTGGAATAGATAGGCGGCTGCCATCTCGAAGACGTCACCGTGCAGGTACTCCCCACCCATCGCTGCTTGGGGCATCGAGACCGCTGATTCAAGCAAGCCGGCGTCCCGGATCCCGACCCGGCCTCCATACCGTTCGATCTGGTCGCGGTGAATCTCGACTACCTCAGCGAGGGTCAAGAAGAGAGGCAACGGCTATTCAGCCAGCCTCTTAAGAGCACTCGCATAGCGCGTATTGACGTGATCCAGGGCCCTGCGAAACCGCCTCTGGCGGGGGGCATTTCGGGCCGGCGAGATTACCAGGCTTTCCCCATCAGTGGTGATCGAAAGTGGGGTCTTTGCATCGATCCGCAGCAGTCCGAGAATGCTCTTGTCGATGACCAGGGCGAGGCTGTTGCCGTGCTTAGTCAACCGCTTGATCATTTCGAGATCCCCCATCTACGCTGTACTTCCATTGTATCACCAAGACAAAGGTTGGGACACCACCGCCATTGACTACTGGGGATGACATAGCACACAATGTATTCAGATGTAAACAGGCCATTGGGAGAACCTATGCGGAGAGTGTCTGAAGGGCGAAAGTCACACGAATCTCCAGTTTCTGTCCGACTCGACGAATCGCTTTTCACGGCGATTCGTAAGGAAGCGGAGAGATCGGGGAAGCCGGTCTCGGCTGTGATTAGGGAGTTGCTCGAGATCTCCATACGTATGTCTAGGTTCCCAGGGATCACCTTCGTCGAGGGTCCTTTCGGGCGGAGGGCGCATCTAATAGGAACGGGGCTCGACGTGTGGGAGATCATGCGGCTGCTTCGAGAATTTGGGTCGGAGTCTGCACTGCGAGAGCATTTCCCACGCCTGTCGACTGTTGCACTGAAAGTAGCGCAAGCCTATGCGAAAGCCTATCCAGTGGAGATTGATGCTTTCATTGAAGCGAACTCCCAGTCTCTTGATGAGCTAAGGCGCAAGCTTCCCTGGCTTGAAGTGGTGCACCCATAAGCAGTGTCGGGCATCCTGCTCGATGCGGACATTAACCCCGCGGTGGCCGACGCACCTAGTCAGTTGGGACAGAATTCGGTGGCTGCCTCTGGGACCCCGGCCCTTGAAGCCTTGGACGACGTCGAATTGCTGCGCGAAGCAACCCGGCAGAGTCGAGTCTTGGCCACCTTCAATATCATCGATTTCATTGAGGCCGCACGACAATTCGCCCAGCGGGCGGAAGACCATGCTGGAATCATTCTCATCCATTCGCGTTCCTACAAACAAACAGACGTGGGTCCAATCGCAAGGGCACTCGATGCACTGCTGCGTTCCCGAGCGGATTTCGTGAACGCGGTGCTTTTCCTCCAGTAGACTCCGTTCCGCTCCCGCGTCTGCGCGGAGACACGTTCACCACGCACTCTTAAGCCGAACTGCTCAGAGACTCGAGACGCTCAAGGGTATCTGGATACTTCCTGACAAGCCAGATCAGCGCGGCCGCCTGTTCGTTGGGCTTACTGCGGCCTTGCTCCCATCGCTCAAGCGTTCTTGGGTTGACCCCGATCTTGAAGGCGAAGACCTGGCGAGACATGTGGAGGTTCTCACGAGTTTCACGTACGAGCTTTGGATTGACGGGTGGGAGTGTAATAGGTTCCACCTGATGGGTCCGAAGCGTTAGCCGACCCTCCCGATGATCGCGCATTGCCTGGATGCCGCCCATCAATTCACGGAACAGACTCCGTGCCTTCACTCCCTTTGCTCTCCTCCTAGGCTTGGCCATATCCTATGCCCTCCGATGTCCTCGACGCTCTGCGCGCTGTCGTACCTCGCGGTTCACTGCAGCCCTGAGCAGGCGCTTCTCGTCAGGGTTCAAATCTTCCATCTCGTCCTTGCCACACAGTGTCATAAGCCAAATCTGATTGTCTATCGTGAAGTAGTAGTAGATGATTCTCAAGCCACTGCGCTTGCCCTTGCTCCTTCTCGGATCCAACCAGCGAAGCTTTCTGAATCCTCCTGTTCCGGGGATAGTCGTTCCGCCTCGGGATTGCTCGCGAGGTAGAGTTGCAACTGCCGGAAGCCCTCGTCATCCAGGTAGTCTGGATGAAGCTGGGTGAATGACGGCGCCTCGATGAATTCCACCAAAGAATAGCATACGCAATTTGCGTACAACGGTCAATCCAGTGAACTAAACGGGGCCGCTCGAATATGCTCTGGAAGCGGGGGACCGTCGGGGACGGGGCCTTCGCCTCCGTGAACTTGGCGCACTGAAGTGCGGTCCGCACTGGAGAGTAAAATGGGAAAGACGGCATCTGATGCGGCGTTCAGGCGGTTGAGTTCGGGCTATAACCCGAAGGTCGCAGGTTCAAATCCTGCCCCCGCTACCACATGTTGTGGAGAGAGGCTCCCGAACAGGGGAGCCTCTCTCCTTTTCCTTCCTCTTGGGAAAAATGATTGGGGAGACGACGATGGCACGACACCAGCACGTCCACAAAGCGAAGCGGCGGGACCTCTGCCAGCGGTGCGGGAAGCGCATTCCCCCGGTGGCGCTTAGACACAAGGATCCGTTCTGCTCCCGCGTCTGCCCCGAAGCCACCTACGGCACCGGTCCGCGCAGCCGGTCCGGGCGGATGGTCGGCGGCCTGCGGATCCGCACGGCGTAGGTCTCTGTTTTTGAGATCTGAATCAGGGCCCGAAAGGCGCCCTCATGCTCTTTCATCTTCTCAGGGTGTTTCAGGACCGGCTCTGTATGATGCCCGCCGCTGCGCGTAGATGGATGTTGAGGACATCTAGGAGGGCGGCGATATCAGTTTCATCATTGTAGGCATGAAGGGATACGCGGACCGCGTCTTTACGGCGATGATGCGCGCCACGTAGGGCAACTCTGATACCTGCTTTGTCGCAGTTCGTGACAAACATCTGCGGATCGGGAATCTCAAAGGTGACGATCCCAAGCCGGTGAGCAGGTTCTCGTGGCGTGAGGAGGATCACTCCTGCATTATCGAGTCTTTCCATCAACTGACCCGTGAGTTCCAGCACGCGCTGCTCGACGGCCGTAAGGCCGTACGATGCCAGCAGGGCGGCACCGGCGGACAGTCCAGCAAATCCTGCATAATTGGCGTTGCCGACTTCGAATCTGGTGGCACCTGCCGAGAGAATGAAATCCTCCAGCGCCGTTCCTTCGGCCAGGCCTTCTTCTCCTAAGTAAACAGGCTCCGCGGCGTCGAGAAACCGCTCGCTACAATACAGGAAGCCTGCGCCATGGGTAGCGAGAATCCACTTGTGTCCGCCGCAGGCGAGAGCATCGACGCCAAGGCTCTGCGCGTTGATTGCCGCTGCCCCCACCGCCTGAATGCCGTCGACCACAAGGTGGGCACGGACCTCATGGGCGAGACCTGCCAACGATGCGAGATCGGCCCGATGGCCGCTATAGTATTGGACGGCAGAGACAACGATCACCCGCGTTGATCGGTCGATGGCGGTACGAAAGATGTCGGGCACCGCGTACCCCTCTGGGTGATCGACGACGCGGACTTCTACGCCCCGACGGCGAAGTCGAAGCCACGGCATGAGGTTGATTGGATGTTCGAATTTCGAGGTCACCACGGAATCGCCCACCCCTAGCGGGAGCGCGTTTGCGGCGATGTTGAGCCCCTCACCCGTGTTCTTTGTAAGGGCGATTTGAGTGGACGAAGCACCTATCAGGCGTGCTGCTGATTCGCGGGCGTGGGCGAGTAGGCTCTTCCACTGCTCGGGTTGGCCGCCCGATTGAAGAGCCTGATGGAAGGAAGTGATCGCATCGCGCACTTCCTTGCCCAGCGGATTATAGTGGGCCGTGTCCATGAAGTGCATCTGCTGAAAGACAGGAAAACTATCCCTCAGTAATCTCCAACTCTTCATGCTGGTCTCCTCAGGACTTGCTCTCGGATTACAATTTTAGTCTGGGGTCTAAGTAATCTCTCAACCAATCACCAACCAAGTTGATGCCCAGCACCGTAATCATGATGGCCGAGCCCGAGAAGGTAGCGATCCACCAGCCCCGCGGCAGATACTCCCTTCCTTCCGCGAGCATACTCCCCCAAGCCGGGATCGCAGGATCAATTCCAAGTCCGAGAAATGAAAGCGCCGCCTCCGCGAGGATATTGGTGGCGATCGTAAAGGATGCCACGACGATGACAGGGGCTGCAATGTTGGGCAGTATGTGCCTAACCATGATGCGGGTGTTCGAAGCGCCCACGGCACGGCTTGCCATTACGAACTCGAGGTCACGTAACGAAAGCACTCTCCCACGGATGACTCGAAAGAACGTAGCCCATCGGCCCACCCCAAGAACAAGGATGATCTGCAGCAGCCCGTTGCCCAGTATCGCGAGAAACGTGAGCGCCAGGAGGATGAATGGAAAGGCCAGGACGATCTCAGCTGACCGACTTGTCATGACATCGGGCACTCCCCCATAGAACCCAGCGATGAGACCCAGCACGATCCCAATCAAAGCGGAAATACTCGTCGCCGTGATCCCGACGATGACTGAAATTCGAGCCCCAAAGAGGATGCGGGTGAAAACATCTCTGCCGAGACCATCCGTTCCGAGAACGCGAAAGCCTGTGTCGGTCACGGTCAGAGGTGAGGCCAACCGTTCCTCGAGGTTTATTCGCGTCGGTGAATTACCACCGAGGTAGGGGGCGAGTATCGCGGCAAGGACGACCGTTGCGATGATGGCGAGTCCCACCAGTCCCGATTTCTGCCGTGCCAAGTCTCGTACGACCAGGCGGGCAGCCGATCGTCGTACACTCTTCGTATTGACTACGATCCTCCGTCGGTAGCTTAGCACCAGCGTCAGCGTAAGACGGTTCCAATCAATACCGTACTCGCGGGTCGATCACGAAATAGAGAATGTCGACGATCAAATTCACTGCCAGAAGCACCAGCGCCAAGAAAGTCACGGCTGTTTGCACCAGCGGGAAGTCCTTGACCAGAATCGCCTGAACCGCCAGGCGACCTAACCCCGGCCACGCAAACACTGTCTCCACAATAACGGAGCCGCCCATGAATGCTCCGACCTGAAGCCCGACTACCGTAATCACGGGATTGAGCGCATTCCTCAGAGCGTGTTTGTAGAGGACGAGTCGCTCAGTCAGTCCCTTCGCCCGAGCCGTTCTCACATAATCTTCTCCAAGAACTTCAAGCATGGTGGAGCGGACCATTCGAGCGTTTAGCGCGAGCGGGAAGGTCGCGAGTGTGATCGTCGGGAGGACGAGATGGGCAAGACCACCCCGGCCTGATGCGGGGAACCAGTGCAGATCGACCGCAAATACCAGGATGAGCATGATGCCCAGCCAGAAATTCGGTGTCGCCTGGCCAATGAGAGCGAGAACCATTGCAAACGCATCCAGCCACGTCTGTCTTCCCACGGCTGCCAGAATGCCCAGAGGGATGGCCAGGGAAAGGGCCAGCAAGAGAGCCAATGTTGCCAGCTGGATCGTTGCTGGTAAGCGTTCCAGGACCAGGTCCAAGTTTGCCTTGTGAAAATAAAGGGACGTCCCGAAGTCGCCCCGAACCGCCCGACCAAGAAACGATGCGTACTGCACCAGCAGAGGCCGATCGAAACCCATGAGTTGTCTCAGCGCATCAACCTGGGCTTTGGTGGCGCCTTCTCCCAGCATCAGGCTGGCCGGATCTCCGGTTAAGAAAGTGGCAAAGAATACGAGGAAGGTAATTCCGATGATGACGATGACTCCTTGGATCAGGCGACTCGCGATAATTCGACCCATAGCCCGCCACGGTCGAGCTTAAGATCGGCGCCAGACCTGCTTCCCCCCCAAACAGTCGATGCACTGGCTGCCCCGGCGTGGATACTAGGTTCCTCCTTGCTCGTGGATCAACTGGAGTGCGATCGCTGCATATCCACGGGCCGCCATCACCAACTGCGTAACTTCGACATACTCGTCGACCCGGTGAGCAAGTTCTTCGTTTCCCGGTCCGAAACCGATCGTAGGAGTGTGGAGGCGTCCCGCACTGCCGCTGCCGTTCGTGCAGAAGGCATAGTGCGTCAGCTCAGGAGCGATCCCGACCTGTGCAAGACCTGTCCCTGCGGCGCGCACGATCTCGGCTGTGTCATCGAAAAACCATGCTGGTGCGAAATTCGGAGCGGTGACTCGCTGTCCTGTGTACGTGAGAAAATCATCCTCAGCGATCGTCGCTCTGCCTGAAGCCCCGCTTCCCGAGAGAGCCCGATCCATCGCTGCTCGAACTTGGTTAAGGACCTCGTCTTCGGTCTCTCCGGGCAGCGTGCGCCTGTCGAAGGTCGCGGCGCAGAAATCGGGCACAACCGAGAGTCCGGGGTACGGTTCGGATTTGACGTCCGTTAGAACGAGGATTCCCTCTCCTAGCACGTTGTGGCGTGGACAGGGCATGTCTCGCAGAGCCCGCACGACATCCACCATCGCTTGTGCGGCATTGACACCGAGATCGGGGCGGGAAGAGTGGGTGGGGCGTCCGAACACGTCAACCTTCACCTCCATCCGGCCGCGCTGCCCGCGGGCGATCTTTAGGGAGGTAGCTTCGCAGATGACGACATAGTCAGGATGAACTTGTTCGGCCACATAGATCAGGGCGGGTCCCTCCACGAGCTCCTCGGCAACCGACGCCGAGACGACCACTTTGCCTCGTTGCAGTTGTTCCTTAAGCAGGGAAATGCCGTAGACTGCCGCCGCGAGGGGGCCCTTCATGTCCATCGCCCCACGTCCATAGAGCCGTTCGCCGCGACGCTCCCCCCAGGGATTGTAAGACCATTCTTCCGGCCGAGTCACGCCGACCGTGTCCATATGAGCGTCGACGAGCACGCAGGGGCCGGAACCTGCGTCGAGCGACCCCAGAACGTTGCCCCAGGAATCGACATGCACCGTAAAGCCCAGTTTGGTCATTTCGTCTTCCACGAGCCTGGCGACCCCAGCCTCCTGACCAGATGGGCTCTGCACGCGAACTAGGCGCGCCGCGAACTCCACAACGTCCCCTGAGGTCCCTTCAATCAGATTCGGCACGTCAACGGGCCGGGCCATACTCACAACGCCTTCAAGACGTGCGCGGTATTCAAATTGGCCACGGTAGACAACACGCTCATCGCCGCCAGCATTGAAGTACCAGGATTGTCTGGATGGGGAGAGCTTTCGAAACGCAGGACGAGGTTACAAGAGGGCCCTCGCGCAAACACCTCGTGCCGGGTACGATCAATTTCGGGATCCGCGATGACCTCAACTCGCGTCCGATCGAAACCGATACCGGCAAGGCTAACCGCCGCCGCCACATTTAGAGTTTTCGGATACCTGGTAACCGCTTCACGTGCGCTGCCGACAAATAGAACCGCCGGCGCCAGCAGCGACCGGTCTTCTTCTCGAGCATGCCCGTCATGCTCGTTAGAGAAGGCCCGCGGATGCTTCCGTGTCACGACGAGGACGTCATCAAGGCCCGCGCTAGAAGCAGCCGCTTGAAGTGCATCAAGGCCACCGATAGCTCCGGATGGGAAGAGAACCCGACAGCCGTTCCGTTTGGCTAAGGCGACCAGGTACCCGCGAAAGTTATCGTTTCCCAGGACGCCGACACTGGCGATGAGAAGGTCCAGTCCTGCGTCGAGAACAGCGGGGCCATAGTCCGCTACGGCCTGTTGGCTGGCCGCCTCAACGACTACTTCCGGATTGGTGTCGATGAGAGCGGCGGGGTTGTCGACAAGAGGACAGTCACCCTGATCGGCAAACGCCTGCGTTCGGATATCTCTGCGTCGAACGGCAATCGCAGTCAGGCGGATTCTCGGCAGACGGCCTGTTTTGATCGCATCGATCAGCATTGACCCGATGGCCCCGCACCCAACCAATGCGACGCGCTCCGCCTGAAATACCTCACCCATGATTCAGAATCTTCCGTGAGATGGTGTCAAAGGGGACCGAGCTAGTCGATATCTTCCTCCGGAAACCCCAGTAGTCGTCTACCGCAGTCTTTCACAGCGAAGACTAATTGTCAACATCCCACAAATATCTTGACAAATTGTCCACACGCATGCCAAATTATGAAGCGGGTGAATCGATCACTGTGAGGAAGAACGGATCTCAGACACGGCAAGCGTCAACGCTGGTTGCTCAGAAGGTTCGGAGCAATCCCCCGCCCAGGCATCGGCAGCGTACGCCGCGTAAAGCCAGCGTCGGTCTGTCTCGGGACGCACTCTTTGAGTTTCTCAAGCCCATTGCCGCCGCAATTCAGCAGACATTCGGCCCCATTTGCGAGACCGTGATCCATGATTTTGCCGACGTGGAGCATTCCATCATCTGGATTCAGGGAAACGTCACCGGTCGAACTGTGGGTGGAACGCTGAGCGAAATCGGGCTCGCGATGCTGCGGGAGGGACAGACCGAAACCGACAAGATCAACTACGTGCGGAACGCTCGCGACCGCAGGCTCATCAAATCCACCACGGTGCCCTTGAGGGATCCCGCCGGCAAGGTCTTCGGCTGCTTCTGCATCAACCTCGACATCACCCACTTGCTTGCCGGATCGACTGCGCTGCAGGGCCTCCTGGACATGCGAGATGAGCTTCGAGAGATTCGCTTCAGTGATCGGATCAGCGAAGTCCTGGTCGAGATGATCAGAGGCGCAGAAAACGAAATCGGCCGTCCGGCAAAGGCCATGAAGCGGAATGATCGCGAAACGTTCATTCGCCGTCTTGAAGCGCGAGGCGCGTTCGCCATCCGACGTTCGGTCCCGACGCTTGCCGCATACCTGGGTGTCTCACGCGCCACTCTTTATAAATATCTGGATGGGATCCGTGATGGAAAGAAGCGTGTGACCTCCTCGAAAACCGACTAGCACAATATCGAAGAGGGTCTGGGGAGTCTGAAAAATACGGGGGTGGGCGGGACCATGGTGCGCTACATCGCGTGTCTGGTTGCTCTGCTGATGGTCGTTGGCTTACCGGTTGCTTATGACCCGAAACCCGTCGCCGCGCAGGGCAGGGATCCGTTAACAGTGGTCGTGGCCCTCGGCGCGGACGCATCGACTAATGATCCCTCGTATGCGGGTGGGGCCTCAGGATACATCATCCTCAATCAACTCTTCGAACCTCTTGTCGGGCGGAATGACAACATGGATGTGCAGGCTGTGCTTGCTGAGTCGTGGAGGACCGTTGGTCTGCTGACATGGCAGTTCAAGCTTCGCCGGGGGGTGAAGTTTCACAGCGGGGCGCCGTTTGATGCGAATGCCGTCAAGTTCTCGTTTGATCGCCTCTACGAGGTCAATCGGACGGGGCGAACGGTGTTTGATATTCCTCTAAGTTTGGTGAAGGTCGTCGATCAATACACCGTCAACGTTGTGACCAAGACGCCCGTAGCGAACCTGCCGTACTACCTTTGGCAAATCTACATGATCGACCCCACGGTATACGGAGAGAGCAAGAGTCCGATAACGGACAAATCTTCCGGCACCGGTCCCTTCAAGTTCGTCGAATGGGTCCGCGACGATCACTTCACCATGGTGGCGAATAAGGACTATTGGGGCGGCGCCCCTCAAATCTCCAGAGTGACCTTTCGGCCGATTCCCGAGGACTCTACAAGATTGTCCGAGCTGTTGACAGGTGCGGTGGACATCATTCAGAACGTGCCGCCCGACCAGGTCTCACGGATTGCGACTGCGACGACCCAGCTCGTGGTCGCTCCCGGTGGGCGCGCTGTGCACGCCGTTCTGGCGTCCAACAGACCGCCGTTCAACGACGTTCGTGTGCGCCGCGCGGTGAACTACGCGGTCGACGTGCGTACGATGAACCGGCAACTCCTGGGTGGCTATGGCGAGCCGTATGGGGCTGTGGCAATGCCCCCACGGGATAACCCAAAGCTGAAACCCTATCCGTACGATCCCCAGAAGGCGAAGGCCCTGATGGCCGAAGCCGGCTATGCGGCGGGATTCGCAGTAACGCTGCAGACACCTCGCGGGAACTACCTCAAGGATGCAGAGACGGCTCAAGCGATTGCCGGTTACCTGGAGAATGTTGGCATCAAGGTCACCGTGGAGGTATTGGCGCCTTCTGTATTTCGAACTATTACGGATCAAGACCGCTACAAGGAGATGGCTCTCCGCGGCGACACCGGCTACTACGACGGGCAGGGGGAGCTCGCTTGGGCACTCCCGGAGATCGCCAGGAACGGTTGGGAGAACAAGGAGTTTAGGCAGGTTTTCAATACCCTCGTGCTGACCTTCGACCCGGCTCGTCGAAAGGCATTAATCTTGAAAGCCCAGGAAATTGTCTTCAACGAGGCGCCGTGGCTCTTTCTCTGGAGGCAGCCTGGGCTGTGGGGCACGAACAAGCGCGTGAACTGGCGGGCGCGGCGGGACGAGCGTATCTTCCTGAAGACTGCCACGGTGAGGTAAGCGCAGGGCCTTCTAGCCGTCCAGCGTGGGCAGCGACCAGCGCCCGGGAAAGGGGTACTGATCATGAGTACGCAGGTTGACAAGGTTGTCAAGGAGATGGTCTCGGAGGACGAGATCATCGAATTGGAAAAGAACCTCATCCGTATTCCGAGCTATACACTGCAGGAGGGGCAGCTGGCGGAGTTCATACGAGCGTTCCTGAGTTCTGCGGGAATAGACGCCGAACTGCAAGACGTCCCCATACCCGAGTTCATCCAGTCTCACAATTTTCCCCCAAGGCTGACGACTCACCCCGGCGAGGCCCCCGCCGTGGGGCACAACGTGGTGGCAGTGCTGCCTGGCAGTGGACAAGGACCGAGCCTGATGTTCTGCGGTCATATGGACAGTACTGGAAATACGATCGATGCCAACGGCCGCGTCGCTGAGGATTTCACAGGGTGGAAACGTGACCCCCATAGGCCCGTCGTCGAAGATGGCCGCATCTACGGCAAGGGAGCCGTCGATGAAAAGGGCGGTTTGAGTGCTATGCTTTCGACCGCGGTGGCGATCAAGAGGGCTGGCTTACGACCGAAGGGCGACATCTATTTCTGCCCCGTGATGGGCCATAAGACGCTCAACATAGGGGTCAAGCATTTGATGAAGCAGGGCATTCGCACGACCTATGGCATTTGTACTGAAAATGCCGGCAACTGGATCGTTCCCGCGCATGTCGGATCAGTGCGGGCGGAGGTACACGTACATGGCGTGAATCCTACTTCGATGCGCTACACACTCCCGGAGACAAAAGACAAAGCGTCGGGATTTGCGAACGCGATGCGGTTTGTTCAGACCTTAGGCATGGAAGGCGTTCGACACCCCGACGACGGATGGCTGACCTTCAAGCGCCACCCTGTTCTTCAAGAGTATCCAAATCACCGCGTGAACTATATGAATCCCAAGGGATTGAAACACATAGTGGTTGGCCTGTTGATCAAAACCGTGCCCGGCATGACGCCAGAGACGTGCAAGGTAGACTTGGAACGCCTGCTCGATCGTTTGAAGGAGCAACATCCTGATTTTGTCGCTAGCGAAGTGGCGGTCCAACAAGGTGTTCCTCCACTGGACACTCCATTCACGTCCCCCGTGGTGAAAGCGCTTGCTGCCGCCTACTCGACCGTGACGGGCGACGAAGCGCGGATTGGTCTCGAGGGCCGCGTCGGTTCCTTCGCAGATAGCGGCGTCATGGCAGAAGCCGGCATTGAGACCTGTATTTTTGGCCCTGGGTATTTGCATGGTGCCGGGGTGGCGCCGCTCCGCGGGGAAGCGCCGCCGGATGAGTGGATCTCGGTCGCGGAGCTAGTCGATGCAGCTCGCACCATGACTCTGGCAGCGGTGGATCTCTCCTGCTGAGCGGCCGCGAGAATGAGCAAATCAAGGAAGCGGCGTTCATGAAGCAATCGATTTACGAGCTGCTTCGCGAGCTGACAGCTCTTGATGGAGTGTCGGGGCAGGAGACGCAAGTCGTGCGTCGGCTGGCGGAGATCATCCGGCCGGGGGTCGATGAGGTCACGGTCGATCAAATGGGGAACCTGTACGCGTTCCGGCGGGGGCCGCGGCCCGGACCGACGCTAGCTCTCTTTGCCCACAGCGACGAGATTGGCATGGTTGTCAAATCCATCGATCCGAATGGGTTCATTCGGTTTCACACCATCGGCGGCACGCCTCCCGCCGTGCTGCCCGCACGGACCGTGCGGATCGCCGGGCGTCATCTGGGCGTCATCGGCATCAAGCCCGGTCATTATCAGACGGCTGAAGATGTCAGCCGGGTAAAGAGTGTGGCGGAGAGTTATGTTGATGTTGGGGCGCGAAGCGCGGCCGAGGTCGACGCGATGGGAATCCGCGTGGGCGATCCGATCGTCTTGGTCGCCCCGCTGACGCGGCTTACCCATAACTCAGATCTCGTGTTCGGCAAGGGTGTCGATAATCGTATCGCGTGTGCGCTCCTGGCCCGTCTCTTTCTCGACGACATCAATGTTCCGGCTGGCGCCTGTGTCGGGGTGGTCACCGTCCAGGAAGAAGTCGGTCAGCGGGGAGCCCGCGTCGCCGCCCATCGGCTGCAGCCCAATCTGGCCATCGTCGTGGACACGATGCCCGCAGCCGGCACGCCGGACATGCGCCGTGATGTTGAGCTGGACGTTACCATGGGAAGTGGGCCGGTATTTCAGCTCATGACTCGAGGCTATCTGATGCCGCCCGGTGTGAGGAACTTCCTCACCCAGGTGGCCGAGGCGGAAGGCATCCCATACCAGACTTCCACCGCGAACACCAGCAACACCGATGCGGCGGTCATTCAGGTCGCTGACAAGGGGATCCACACAGGGATCATTGCATTGCCCCGGCGGTACTCCCACTCTCCGGTCGAGATGCTCGATCTGAACGACGCCGCGAACGCTCTGCGGTTGCTCAAAGCCATCGTTGGTCAGATTGAGGAACTGCCCGAGATGGGTCTGGTGGACTAACACCACGCCCCAAGATCATAACTCATGCTTTTGCCGAAAGTGCACATGATAGCGACGGGCGGGACAATTGCTGGAAAGTTGGGGCCATCAGGAGAGGTGACGCCTAGTCTAACCGCACGGGAACTGTTGAGCCGAGTCCCCGCGATAGACAACTACGCGTTGTTGTCATCTGAGGATTTTCTCCAAGTAAGTAGTAGAAATATTGGCTTTCGCGAGATGATGGCCTTGGCACGGCGAGTTGAGCAGGTCCTGTCCGATCGCGATGTTGGTGGAGTCGTGATCACCCATGGAACTGCCACGTTAGAGCACACCGCCTACTTCCTCGACATTGTGCTGGGCCATGACCGCCCGGTGGTGCTCACCGGAGCCATGCGAAACCCAACTCTCCCCAGTGACGACGGCCCACTGAACCTGCTCGATGCCATCCAAGTGGCCGCGTGCGATAGGTCGCGAGGACTTGGGGTCCTCGTTGTGATGCATGGGTTCGTCTACTCTGCACGGGATGTTACCAAGTGCCATTCCACGAACATTGGCGCTTTCCAGTCTCCGGAATTTGGCCCCCTCGGCGCCGTTGATGGGGACCACGTGTTCTATGCTCGGCGGCCATTTCTACGGTATCCTGCTGTGACGCCAAAGGAGATCACGGCAAGGGTTGAACGAATTCCCAACGTCCTTGCCGCGGCTGACTTGCCTACGGCTCTTGAAAAGGGGATAGACGGAGTCGTCGTCGAGGGAGTCGCGCTCGTTCAGCGGCATCCTGAACTATTCACCGGCGCGGTCGCTCAAGGCGTGGTGATAGTGGTGGCCAATCCCTTTCTTATGGGGCGGCTACCCCGCCGCATGACCTCCCGTGGCCAGGGTGGCGAATCTAACTTGATAGATGGCGGTATTGTGTGGGCGGAAACTTCTGCAGTAAGGGCATGGATCAAGTTATCGATTGCCATGAGCGCTGGCCTAAGCAAGACTCAGATCCGTGAGTTGTTTCATTCGGAGCGGCAGTGACGTGTGCCCACGAGGCTTGGTTGAGCCTAGGGCAATAGAAATTGCTCCGGGGGTCATGTTTTGCCGCTGAGTGACAACCTGAAGAGCGTCGTACTCAGGACGATCGACTCCATTTCAGAGGGACTGATTGACCTCGCCACGCACATTCACGAGCATCCAGAGATCGCCTTTCGGGAAGTTCAGGCTTCCCAATTGCTGGTTGAGACCCTGCGGCGGCACGGGTTTGCGACTGAACTAGGTGTCACCGATTTGCCGACCGCGTTCCGTGCCGAGCTCAGCGGCCGGGCCGACGGCCCGACCGTCGCATTCCTCGCAGAGTACGATGGCTTGCCGGAGATCGGTCACGCCTGCGGCCACAACCTGATCTGTACGGCGGCGCTCGGCGCCGGGATTGGGTTGGCCTCGGTAATGAACGAACTTTCCGGGAAGGTTGTCATTCTCGGTACCCCCGCCGAAGAGCACGGAGGTGGGAAAGTGCTCATGCTGGAACGGGGCGCTTTTCGCGCCGTCGACGCTGCGATCATGTTTCACCCTGGAAATGCAACATTGCTCGCCACTGGATCGCTGGCGTCCTATAGGTTGAAGGTTGAGTTCCTCGGGAAAGCCGCCCATGCCGCGGCGGCGCCGTTTGAGGGCATCAATGCCTTGGACGCTCTCGTTCAGATGTTCGTGAACCTCGGTCTGCTCCGACAACAGCTACGCGACGACGCCCGAGTGCACGGTATCATCACCTACGGCGGCGCGGCGCCGAACATCATTCCCGACCGTGCAGAGGCAACCTTCAGTATCCGGGCAACCGACCGTGAGTATGCGGCCGTTGTCCTGGAGAAGGTCATCAAGTGTGGAAGAGCCGGCGCCGAAGCCACTGGGTGCGCATTCAAGTTCGAGAGTGCGAAAGGCTACGATGCCCTAAGATCTAACGGCCCCATGGCCGGTGCGTTTGGCCATCACCTGAACGACTTGGGCTGGACGGTCGATCCCATACCTGCGAAACCTCGCATGGGGTCGACCGACATGGGCGATGTCAGCCAAGCAGTGCCTGCGGTGCAGCCTTTTGTGAAAATTGCGGACAATGTCGCCTGGCACACGGTGGAGTTTCGCGAGGCGGCGCGCGCGGAGCAAGGCATGCGGGCTATGCTCATCGCAGCAAAGGCGATGGCGCTGACGGGGTTTGACTACCTGACCGATCAGAATTTTCGGGAAGAAGTACAACTGGACTTTCAGGACAAGCGCGAAGAGCAGTGAGCAGACCGTCACCGATTTCGGGGGACACCCGCCGTATTGCGTAGATCGCAGGCTGAGAGCGGGAGTCCTACTTCGTTAAGGCGTAACAGTAGCAGTCGCGGGGTTCGTCGCTGATGTTGGGATGCATGATCCAGCGGTGCAGGATGCCTTCGCGCCGCATGCCGATCTTCTCCAGCACGCGGGCCGAGCCGGTGTTCTCGACGTCGCACAACGCCCAGACGCGATAGATCGCCGGCTGGGCGATCGCCCAGCCGGTCATCGCCTCCACGGCTTCTGTCATCAGCCCGCGGCCCCACAATTCGCGCGCCAGCACGTATCCGATCTCGGCCTTGTGCCCCTGCATCCGCAGCTCAATCATGCCGACGGCGCCCCGGAGATTTCGGAGGGCGATCACGTAGGGGAAGGCTTCACCGTTTCCCACGCGCGAATGCATCGGCGGATGAATGCCTCCGTTTGTGCAATCTCCGAGTGCAGTCGCCACATCAGGTATCGCGTCACTTCTGGGTCTGGTGCATAGCGGTCGAAGATGGCGGGAGCATCGTCGAGCGTCGGACGTCGCAGCACGAGTCGGGTGGTCTGGATCTCTTCGGGTGGTCCCATGCCTTGACCCACGGAGGCTAAGGCCGCTCAGATGTAGCCATAACAGCGCTTGAGCTCATCGAAGCGGTAGTAGTGGCTGCCGGCGCGGATGCTGCGGCACCCGGTCTTGAACAGCGTCTCGCGTTCGTTGTAGAGTATCTTGACGAGGTAGTCCCGGCCGCATTGGCATAGACGTCCCACTGGATGTTCACCGCATAGGGCGTGACCAGCTCTCCCCGCCACGGGTTGGTGTCGTACGTGTACGTCTCGGCGACGGGCACCTGCTTGTCGCTGTATGGCAGTCGCATCAGCGCTGCGAGCGGGATGACAATCTCCGCATGGGCGAACCGGAGGTCGGCCAAGAGTGAGCTGTGGCCACTGCGGATTTCATCCACGGCGTTGAAGAAATCGTCCTGGAGCACCTTCGCCATCTTGAACGTAATGGTGGCGCCCGCGAAGCTCGGACCCTTGCCGTAGAAGTCTTAGGCGTCCTTGAGGTACGCGAACCAGCGCGCCGCCGGCACCGGAATGAAGAGATTGAACGTCCACCGCCCTTCTTCGCTGAGACCCGGGGCGATCGCGTAGAGGCTGTACAGCGAGGCCACGGCGTCGACGTCGTTGAAATCGACCGCGGCACCGGTGTCCGGGTCCGTGATGAAGTACCCGCCCGCGGCCAGCCCATCGACGAACGCCGACGTAAAGAGGCCCCTGAGCACCTCTCTGGCGTACCGGTGACTGGCGGGGCTGTAATAGATCCCATCGATCTTGGCCGCCAGCGTTGGGTCGTGGACGAGCCACTCCTGGTAGTCGGCGTTCTGCGGTGCCTTGTGGAAGTAGAGCAGATCTGTGTTGACCTCAGGCGGATCGATGAGCGGAACGAGCGCCGGCATGTGCGCGCCGAGCGAGGTGACAAAGTTGTTCTGACTGTCGACCGCCCGATCTTTGCCGGAGCTCAGCACACGCACACGCCGTCCGGCCCGTGCGCCTTGTGCGAAGAACGCGGATAGCCGCTCGAGCAGGCGCGCGGCTAATTGGCGATGCTCTCGCACCCCGCGGCCGCTCAGGTTTCCGTAGCCAAGCTTGATGTTGACCCGCTCCAGGCTCACGACCTGGGGTTCAAGGAGACGGCCGAGGTCGGTGAGCGCCCCCGCGGCACGTGCGTGCGCGGTGAGCTGCTTGAGGTAGTCGATGTCGCGTCCCGACGTGAGCGCCCGTGAGCCGTGCCGCGCGACGAGCTGTGTGAAGACCGGAGCATACCCCGCCGGCGGGGGCTCATAGCTCTTGATGTTCTGCTGCGGCTCGTAGGGGGTATTGGAGGCGAAGTAACCTTTCGAGGAGAAGGTGTCTGCCTGCCCGAGACACGCGCTGGTGAGGGCTAGGGTCAGCGCGATGGCCAGGAATCCGAGCTTCGACTGAGTGTCGCGACCTGCTCCGCATCATGGAGTCAATGGGAAGTCGGTTTCGGCAGCGGAATCATGCTTCCTGGAGACTATATGAAGCCACACACGCGCTTCGCCGTTCCAAGCGACCTCACCACACTGGCGGCTCTGTGCCGTGCGGCCGTTGGCCCAGACGACTACGTGCTGGAATACCTTCCCGAGATGGTTGCCGACAAGGAAATTCTTGTCGCCGTGGCGAGCGGACACATCCGGGCCATGACCGGTCTGACCGAGTGCGCGGATGGCGCGCTGTGGATTGGGCAACTCCGTACCCATCCCAGATGGCGCCGCCGCGGCCTGGCGCGGGCGCTGCTGGACCATGCGTATGCGCGTGTCATCCGCGAGCGGCGTCCGGCGCTGCGCCTGTGGACGAGCCAGCACAACGTCGCCGCCCGGACTCTGTTCGAGTCGGATGGCTTCAGGCCCGTCGCGGTATTCAGCCGGATGCAGGCCAGAGGGCTTCCGAGTAGAATCCGCCGGGGACCTGCGCTCAGCGTCCGCGGGATGAACAGCCTGCTGCGGCGATGGAAACGGTCACTATTCTCCAGACATGCGAAGGGCTATCTGGACTACCGCTGGCGTTTCATACGCCTGAATGGGTCGGTGATCCGGACGCTCGTCAGGCGGGGGGAGCTCTTCGTGGGTTCACGAAACGCATTCCTGCTCTGGAATGAGGAGGAAGTTCAGACGCACGCTCACGTCGTGGTGCTTACTGGAGGCAAGGCGACGCTGCGGATTGCTCGCCGCACTGCGGGCGCCAAAGGGCATTCACTGGTCGAGGCGTTTCTGCCCAGAACGAAACGCTCGCTGGCCGTCGCACGTCAGGCGGGTTTCAGGATGGCGAGCTGGGGAACGCGGGCCATCCTCTTCGAGCGGCCGGCATGACACACGAAGAGCGGCTGGAGCTTGCCGGGCGCCTGCGTGACCTCATCCTCGAGCGGTACGCGGACGCAGTCATAGCGGTCTTCGTCACAAGTTCGACGGCGCGCGGGCTCGATCTCGAATTCTCTGACCTGGAGTTGACGGCGGTCCATCGCGATGGTGCCGCCCCGCCGGACCGCTCCTACTACTACCGCGGCATTCTGATTGAAGTGTCGCACGTTGAGGAGTCGAAGATCCTCGCCCCGCAGATGGAGGCGCGCTGGCCGGAGACGGCCGGCGGGTATCGGGGCCGCATCGTCCTCTATGAGCGTGACCGCTGGACCGAACGCCTGGACCAAGTCCTCGATGCGTTTGACGCGGTCGAGCGGACTCCGGCGCAACGGATGGCGCTGCTCGACATGCTGGAGTTCCGTGACAAGCTTCGCAACGCGCGCCTGACCGACGACGAAATTTTCTTTCGCGGGTGCGCCACCTACTTCGCCGACAGTGCCACCAACTTCGTGCTCTTCCTGAACGGCCGGCAGATGGTCACGACCCGCTGGTTCTTTCAGCAGGCACTGGAGTGCCCGGAGCAGCCGGCGCGGTTCCGCGAGCACCTCGAAGTACTGCTGGGTGTGCGGCGGGCTAACAGGGAGGAGATCTCTGCTGTTGCGGAGGGCCTGGCGAATGGCCTGATCACGATGGCGGCGGCGCACGGAATCGTCGCCGAGTCGGAAGAGCTGCTGGTGTGAGTGAACTGGCCTCCTCAGTCGCCGGCCAGGGCGGACACCTCGACGGCCTCGTCATCGGTCATCGTCCACGCCGCCGCCGCAACGTTGATTCCGACATGCTCGGGGGCGGTCACGCCGGTGATAATGGTCGCCACGGCCGGCTGCGCGAGCAGCCAGGCGATGGCCACGTCGGTGATGCTGTGCTCATACCGCCGCGCCCACTCTTCGAGCTTGCGGACGATGGCAAAGTTCCGGGGCGTAGCAATGGCCCGCGCAAATCGCTCATTGTCATGGCCGCGCGTCCCTGCCGGCGCCGGTTCGCCCTCGCGGTATTTTCCCGTCAGCATCCCGCCGGCCAGCGGCGCATAGGGGATGATCCCAATTCCGAGCGCACGGCAGGCGGGGAGCAGCTCTCGCTCGATGTCTCGGAACAGCAGCGAATAGTGGGGCTGGATGGAGACCAGCGGCGCCCACCCGTGCCGGTCGGTCGTCCACTGCGCCCAGGTCATCTGCCAGGCCGCGAAGTTGCTGCATCCGACGTATCGCACCTTCCCGGCGCGGACGAGATCGTCCAGCGCTCGCATCGTTTCATCGATTGGCGTCTCCTGATCCCACCCATGGAGCTGCAGCAGGTCGATGTAGTCGGTGCGCAGCCGGACCAGGCTGGCGTCGACGGCCGGCAGGATATGCGCGCGGGACGATCCGCGGTCCAGTGGACCGGATCCCATCCGCCCGTGGACCTTCGTCGCGATGACGGCCTGCGCCCGCTTGCCCGCCAGGGCCGCACCGAGATAGGTCTCCGACAGCCCGCGGCTGTACACGTTGGCGGTATCGAAGAAGTTGACCCCAAGATCGAGCGCGGCCGCGACGATGCGCCCGGTGCCGGATGCATCCACCCGCGCGCCGAAGGTATTGCCTCCGAGGCCGAGCCGGGAGACCTTCAGCCCCGAGCTGCCGAGCCGGCGATATTCCATCTGCTGTCACCTGCTGTTCCGATTCCCTCCGACCGCGGGGGCAACCTGTCGCCGTCCCGGTAAACGTCCACCGCCCGCGCGCGGTCAGAGCAGTGACTACGCAGAAAGGGGTGGCACGCAGTGCAGAGATCGAAGAGGTTGCTCGCCGCAGGCCTGGCCGTGGCCGTTACCGCCGGGCTGCTGTTCGTCACCGCCGCGCTTGCTCAGCCGGCTCCGCCGAGTCCCCAGCAGCGCGGGCCGATGTGTCAGGGAGTGCTTCCCAGCCAGGCGGACCCGATCCTCGCCAAATATCGGGAGCGGGCACAAACGGCGCGCGACAATGTGATGAAGGAAGACCGGGCGTTGTTCGCGCTGCTGATCGCCGAGAATACGACGCGGGCGGCCGTGGATGCCCAGACCACCAAGGCCAACGATGCGCGCAGCGCGTTGGCCAGAGTGCGGCTGGACATGCTCTGGGATCTGCGGGCGGTCATTCCAGCCCAGAACCGTGAGCAGGTGTTTCGCTGCGCGGAGTTCACGCTGCTGCGGCGCCGGTAAGTCCCGAGGCTCAGCGGCACGCGAATCGGGCCGGGTGCACTCCGGCCCGATTGCTTTTTCTGGGGAAAAGAACATACGACGGAGGAGGCAGACACGATGCATCAGCACCCGCCCGGGCCGCCACCGCCCGGTCCCCCGGTTCCGCCCGGTCCCCCGGGTCCGCCACCGATGCCACCAGAACCGCCGATCCCGCCGGGTCCGCCCGAACCGCGCCCCCAGCCCCGTACGAACCCGAGTCCTCAATTGTACGATTCGCGGCAGATTTCTCTCGGGTTCGTCCGGGGCCAGGACACGGGTTAGCGGATCGTCAGGCGCTCGAGGTCCCGCGGGTACGAGGTCAGCGGTTCTGCGCCGGACTCGGTCACGACGACGGTGTCTGAGTGGCGGAAGCCGCCCAGGCCCGGCACGTAGATTCCCGGTTCGATGCTGAAGACCATTCCGGGCTGAATCTCGGTCGGATCGCCGCTGTCCAAATACGGCGCCTGATGGTTGGGGACGCCCAGACCGATGGAATGGCCGGTGTGATGCCGCCAGTACGGCGTCAGATTCCGGTCTGCGAAGTATTTCCGGACCACCCGGTCGACATCGGCACACCGCCGGCCCGGCCGCAGCGCGTCGAGGGCCACCTGCTGCATCTCCAGCATCAACGAGAAGAACGCTGCCGCCTCGGCGGAGACCGGCGCGACGATCATCGTCCGCTCCAGCTCGCTGTAGTAGCCCGCCATCCCGGCCGTGGCGCCGCTGACCAGCACATCTCCGGGCTGAATCTGTGCGTTCGTGATCATCGCGTGCGCCAGGGCGGAGTGCGGTCCGATCTGGCCCCGGTACCCGGCGTGCGCGCCGGCCGACATCCAGCCGTAAGGCCGATAGGCGTCCCCGAGCTCGGCCAACATCTGCGCGCTTGCCTCGCGGGACGCCTGTTCGGAGATGTCGATCTCCTTCACCCCCGGGCGCGTGTAGCGCTGCAGGAGTTCGTGTGCGCGATGACCCCAGCGGGCGCTCTCACGGAACAGCGCAAGCTCTTGCGCCGACTTGACGGCCATCATCGCGTCGATGCCGGGACCGATCTTCCGCACGTCCGCCTGCGGCAGCAGGGTGCTGAGGGCGGGCCCACGGTATCCACACCCGCCGCTGTAGCCGTCGTCGTCGACGGCGAGGATACCCAAGGCCACGCCGGCCGCGGTGAGGTGATCGGCCAGCAGGTGCATCGGATGTCGGTCGCCCGGATACTCCGGATAGGCGATCACGGCGTCGGCGTCCGCGAGCGCCGCCGCGTGTTCCTGCTCCAACCGGGGAACGAACAAGGTTGTCGGGCCATCGGCGGTGACGATCAGTGCGAGCGGCCGCTCCGTGGGGATGAACGCAAACCCCGTAAAGTACAGTACGGAGAGAGGAGAGAACAGGCAGGCGCCTGCGGCCCGTTCGCGGGCCACCAGCGCCCGCAGCCGATCGCGGCGCGCGGCCAGTTCGGATCCAGACGGCGCGAGGATCATCGTTCGGCAGAGGCCATGTTGCCGATCATGTAGCCATAGATGCCCGGCTCGACGACGTTGGCCGTGCGCTGGGTGAGCACCATGATGCCGCGATCGAACGGGCAGCGCACCACTTCGAGTTCGTCGAAGGAATAGGGGCTGACGATCCGCCCCAAGACCTGGCCGCCGGTGACTTCGATCCCCAGGTCGGTGACCTCCGGCAGCAGCAGACCTCCGTGGTGCGGGCGGAGGATGGCGATCTCGGTGAGCACGATCTGCGGCGGTGGCGCCGCCGGCTCTCCCGGCAGCACGTGCAGCGTCTGCAGGACGTTGGCCAGCCCCTGGATGCCGCGCCGCACATAGGCCGTTTGATCGATGTCGCCCCCGCCCAGTTCGACCACCACGGAAGGAACGTTCAGGCCCCGCGTGACACTGATCGACGTCCCGGCCAGGCTCTCCCTGGCACGGTAGAGCAGCGGCGAGCCGAAGGCGCGCGAGAGTGTCTCGGCGTTAAGGATGTAAACGTAATCCACGGTGGGATAGGCACCGCCCGCGTGCAGGTCGATGTAGTACTCGATCTTCTTCAGGAAGTGCTCGACCATGTGGTGGGCCAGTTGTTCGGTGAGCAGACCGTCGGCGCTGCCGGGAAAGACGCGGTTCAAGTTGACCATGTCGATCGGTGTGGCGCGGGTGATGGCGGCGTAGGAGAAGGGATTGGCCACCGGCAGGACCAGCAGCGTGCCCGCGAGTCCGCTCAGATCATACTCGTGGAGGAAGCGGTAGACGATTTCGACCCCCACCGATTCCTCCCCGTGAATGCCCGCGGAGATGCCGACCGTGGGTCCCGGCCTGTCTCCGACGATTTCGTGCAGGGGCAGCAGCAATTCGGTACCGCTGGCCAACTGTGAGACGTGGATCGGGCGGTACGTGCGCGTGGGCATCGTCAGCCTCCTCATTGTGGGCGGAACTTGGGATCGAGCATGTCCCGGATACCATCACCCAGCAGGTTGAAACCCAGCACGGTCAGCATGATGGCCAGACCGGAGAACGTGGCGAGGTGGGGCGCATCGCGCAGGTAGCGCGTCCCGAAGGCCAGCGTCCAGCCCCACGACGGCGCGGGGGGTTGAACGCCCATCCCCAGAAACGAGAGCGTCGATTCCGCCACCACCGCCGCCCCCATCCCCAGCGTGGCCAGGATGATCACCGGCGAGATCACATTCGGCAGTATGTAGCGGACCAGGATGCGCCCGCTGCCGGCACCGACCGCGCGGGCCGCCTCGACGTAGGCCTTTTCGCGCTCGGCCAGCGTGGCCGAACGCACCACGCGGGCGTACTGTGTCCAGAACACCAGCGTCAGCGCGATGATCACGCTCGTGATCCCGGCGCCCATCACCGCCACGAGGGCGAGCGCCAGCAAGATGGCCGGGAACGCCAGGAAGATGTCCACGGCGCGCATCACCCCGGTTTCCGTCCAGCCCCCGTAGTATCCGGCCAACAGTCCCAAGGTGACGCCGATGCATGCCGCTCCGCCGACGGAGATGACGGCCACGAGGAGCGAGATCCTGGCGCCATGGACCAACCGGGCCAGCAGGTCCCGTCCGATGTTATCCGTGCCCAGGGGATGCGCCCGCGACGGCGGCGTCAGCCGCGCCATGATGTCGACCTCGTCGGGGTTGGCGCGCGTGAAGACGACCGGGGCGACCGCCGCCAACAGGATCACCGCCAACACCGCGCCGCCGATCCTCGCGGAAGGGGTCAGCCGGCGGCGGCGCCGCGCCGGTCCGGTCTGGGACGCGGGTGCGCCGCTACTCATATCGGATCCGCGGATCAACGAACGCGTAGGTGAGATCCACGACCAGGTTGACCAGGGAGAACAATACTGCCAGCACGAGCACCGCCCCCTGCACCACCGGAAAGTCCCGCTGGCCGATCGCCTGTACGACCAGCCGTCCCATTCCGGGCCACCCGTAGATCGTTTCCGTGACCACCGCGCCGCCGAGGGCGTTTCCGAACTGCAGCCCGATGATCGTGACGATCGGCAGCAGGGCGTTGCGCAGCGCGTGTCGGTACAGCACTACGCGCTCCTGCTGTCCTTTCGCCCGCGCCGTGCGCACGTAGTCTTCCTCCAAGACTTCCAGCACCGCCCACCGCGTCAGCCGGGAGAGCAGCGCCAGATTGAAGAACGCCAGGGTAAACGCCGGCAGCAGCAGGTGCAGCAGGCTGTCCGTGATCGTCGACTGGTTTCCCGATACGACCGCACTCAGCAGCGGCGCCCCGCGGCCGAATGACGGCAGCCAGTCGAGTTTGACCGCAAACAGCAAGATCAGCAGCACCCCGAGCCAGAACACCGGCATCGAGACGCCCAACTGCGCGACGACCATGGTGCCGGTGTCCATCCACCCGCCGCGCCGCCGCGCGGCCAGCAGGCCCAGCGGGATCCCCAGCCCGATTGCCAGCAGGAGTGAGACGGTGGCCAGTTCAAGGGTCGCCGGCAGCGTGGAGGCGATCAGCCGCAGCACGGACGTATGCAGCGTAATGGACTGCCCGAAATCGCCATGGAGGGCCCGCCAGAGATACAGGCCGAGCTGGACGACCACCGGTCGATCCAGCCCGAGCAGGTGCCGGAACCGCTCCAGTTCCGGACCCGTCACGTTCTGTCCGAGCAGCGCCACGGCGGGATCGCCGGGGATGAACAGCAGCAAGGCAAACGCGATGACAGCCGCGCCGAAGACGACGGGGATCAGGAGCAGCAGCCGCCGGACCGTGTAGCGGAGCATGTTACCGCAGAGGGGCCGGCAGGCGGCCCCCCTGCGGATGGATGGAGGCTACGGGACGCTGGTGACCCAGAGCGACCGGAAATACCCGCCCGGATTCGGGACGAACCCCGCGACCCGCTTGTTGATGCCCACGATGTAGCCCTGGTAGGTGAGCACGTAGTACGGCAGATCGGACGCGATGATCCGTGCGATCTCCCGGTAGATGCGCGCGCGCTCATTGGGGTCGGACTTCTGCCGTCCTTCTTCCAACAGCGCGTCGACGCGCGGGTTGTTGTACTTTTCCCAGTTGCTGCTGCCCTTGGTGTTGAACTGGTTGTACATCCCGCGGTCGGGATCGACCAGTCCCAGCCAGCCGACCAGCGTGACCTGGTAGTTCCCGGCCAGCAGCGCCTGCAGCAGCGCCGGGAACTCCGTGATCTCCGCCCGCGCCTCGATGCCGTAGGACCGGAAGATGCTCACCAGCAGTTCCACGACCTGCACGCGGTTGGGATCCTCGCTGTGCGTGCGGATCACGATGGAGAGGTTGCGGCCGCCCTGGTCGAGGATGCGATCGTTGTTCGTGTCCCGCCATCCCGCTTCCGCCAGCAGCGCCCTGGCCCGCGCGACGTCGTAGCCGGGCTGCGTCACCTCATCGGTGTAGATGCCCGCCCAGGCCGGGATCAGCATCGAGTTTGCCGGCTTGTCCATGGACTGGTAGATCTGCCGCACGATCGTCTGCTGCGGGATCAACGCGGCGAGGGCCCGGCGGACCCGGACGTCCCTGATGACGGGATCGGCCTGGTTCATGTTCAGGTAGGTGATCCCCAAGCCGGTCATCTCGGTCACGTTCAGTCGGGAGTTGTTCTTCATCCGGGCCACGTCCTGCGGCGACAGCGGCGAATGGATCAGGTCGACATCGCCGGACTCCAACGCCGCGGCGCGGGTGGTGTTGTCGGGGATGATGTTGAAGATGACCTGGCTGAGTTTCGGCGCGCCCCGGAAGTAGTTCGGGTTGGCTTCCAGGACGATCCGGCTGTTGCGCTGCCACGACACGAACTTGAACGCGCCCGTCCCCATGGGACGGCTGGAGTAGTCGGCGCCGAGCTGTTCGGCGGCGCGCTTGGAGACGATGCCCATGTCCAGGTACTTCAGCAGTGGTGCGTAGGGGGCGCTGAGCGTGAACCGCACGGTCAGGTTGTCGACCGCTTCGATCTTGCTGATCGGGATGTACAGCCCGCGCAAGGGTGCCCGGAACGCCGGATTGAGGATCGTCTCGAAGGTGTAGACGACGTCCTCGGCCGTCAGCGGGGACCCGTCCTGAAACCGCACGCCGCTCCGGAGCTTGAACACCCACACGGTGGGAGAAACTTCGGTCCAGGACTCCGCCAGCACCGGCCGGGGTCGCAGCTGCGGATCCAGCTCGATCAATCCATCGTAGACCTGCTCGATCACCCGGCGCGCCGTGGTATCGTTGGCCAGCCGCGGATCGAGCGTACCCGCATCGACGTCGATGCCGATGCGCAGCACCCCGCCGGCGGGCGCGGCCCCGACATGAAATGCCGTGCCCATCACCAGCACAAGCAGCAGCGCGAGAGCGATTCGCATTCTCTCCTCCTCGGATGGATGTCCTGCGGGCGTGGTTAACTTCGCGGCTTCGAGGATCGCCCAGCGATTCCTTCCTTTAAGGACCGCCGGTGCCGTCTATGGGCCTGCGCACCGGCGTCGGCAATCTATCAGAAGACAAAGAGGCCAGACCCGGTGATCCGGGTCTGGCCTCGGGTGCTCAATACTTCGGGTAGATGCGGCTCATCTTCGTGCCTTCGAGGGTCAGGTTGTACATCAGACCCCGCTGGCCAACGACGAACGCGACGATCGGCTGGTTCAGCTTTGTCGTGTCGATCGAGGCATTGGCCCCAACGTTGACGACGACGATCGAGCCGTCGACGCCGACCTGCCAGCCCTGCTTGGCCCGGAAGCCCGCCAGGGCCTTGTCCTGCAGAAACACGATGATCACGTCTTTGCGCTGGATGCCGAACTGCAGGCCGATCGAGGCGGAGGCGATATTGTAATACGCGACCGTCCGGCCGCCGACGCGCAGGGCGCCTTCGCCATACTCGCCGCCAATGCCCGCTCCGGCCTTGATCACACCCGCAAAGACGAGTACCGCCTTCGCGGAACTCAGCAGCCGCTGCGCGCCTTTGACCTGCGCGGTGAACCGCGCCAACGCCGTATTCACGGAGGCGTCAATCTCCGTCTTGGTCTTGGCGTAGGAAACCGCTGGAAGGACCAGCGTGGCCGCCAGCGCCAGGCAGACTACCAAGGTGAGGCTCCTGCCGACGTTCCGAATTCTCATCGCCGTTGTTCTCCTCTCATCCTGAATCGATCCAGATGTTTTTAACCCGCCCGCATCCTGGCTCCATAGGCGACCGTAATCGTCACTTAACTTGGCCTCCATGCTACCTTCCACCTTCCGGCGCCCGGCGGGCCGGCAGACATTTCCCTTCGTCGGCTGGACCGGTCAAAGGGTTGTCCGCGTTCCGGCCCGAAGCCGGGACCTGTCGAGAGGTGGCTTCTCCCATTGACCCCACAGGAGGAGATAGCATATGCCCAGGCGTGCGGCACCGAAAGCATCGAAGCCCGTGCAGTCACCGAAACCCGCCCAGCGCGCGGAGCGGGCCGAGCCCTCGGAGCCCGAGATTACCCGCGAGCAGCTTGTTACGCTGCTGAATGAGGATCTGGAACGTGAGTACCAGGCGGTGATCGCCTACGTGGTGTACTCGCAGGTGATCAAGGGCGCGCAGTATATGACCATCGCCAAGGAGCTCGAGGTCCACGCCACCGAAGAACTCGCCCACGCGCTGACGATCTCCCGGCTGGTTGACTATCTCGGCGGCGTGCCGGCGGTGACGCCCAAGGCCGTGAAGATATCCGAGAATACCGTCGACCTGCTGCGCTTCGACCTCGACAACGAAAACGTGACCATCGAGCACTACCGGCGCCGGGTCCGGCAGTGCCAGGCGCTCGGCCTGGACGCCATGGTCGAAGACATCCGGGAGATCCTGCGTCAGGAGCAGGACCACCAGATTGCCCTGGCCACCGCGCTGGGCAAAGACGTCACGCAGGTCGCGAAGCCGGCGCAACAGGCCTGACAACCCGTGAAATACGTTCGGCAGGCAATCTGGGTGTTGGTGTCCATCGCGGCGTGCACCCTGGGTGCGGGCGCCACTTCGCCGGCTCCGGATATCCGGGTTGCCGTCAACCGTGCTGGGGTCGTCGTCGCGCAGATCCAGCCGGATGGCTGGATCCGTCATCTCCTTGCACCAGGCGGGCCGCCTGCTGCTCCCCCGCCGCCTCAGCCAGCGGATCCAGACTTGGAACCAGGGTTTCCGGTCTACACCATGCACCGCGCAGGGCTCAGTCCCGGAGGACCGGCGGTGTTTACACTTGTCGGGAATATCGACAGCGATCCACGGCTGGAGATTCTGGCGACCGGCCTCGCGCGCGGACCACTGCATGCCTGGCATTACAACGGGACGCGTGTGACGGGATGGCCCCGCACGCCTTCGAGTGCCGCGGGCGCCGCCTTTCCGTCTCTGGGGAAGCTCGGCCAGCTTCCCTGGAAGGTCTTCGCCGCCTTTGTGGGATGCGCCGATCCGGAGTGCAGCAAAGGCGTCCTCATTGGATACGACGGCAGCGGGATAAAACTTCCCGGGTGGCCGAAGCAGACCGCCAACTACGTGGGCAGTCCAGCTTCGCTTGAACACGTGGCCGGCACCGACCTCGATGAGATCTTCGTCGAGGAAGAAGATTGGAAACTCCACGGCTATGATGCCCTGGGCGTCCCTCTGCCGGGTTGGCCGATCTGGGGAAGCGGAGGCCAGGTGCGGCATACGCCGGCTATCGGGGATCTGGATGGTGATGGGGACTTCGAGATCGTGACCGCCTCGGGGTGGACGACGGGGGGCTTCACCCTGTTTGCATATCATCATACGGGGGCCAAAGTCGCCGGCTTTCCTATCCGGATCACCGCCAACAATGGGGACACCTGGCCGGTGATCGGTGATGTGGACCGTGACGGCAAGAACGAGGTCGTTGTTATTGTGCAGCTTCGGGACGAACGCATCCGGATCTACTCGGGTTCCGGTGTCCTGGAGCGCACCATCGTACTCACGGGCAACATCGACTGGGGAACCGCTCCGGCGCTGGCCGACCTCAACGGAGACGGCATCCTGGAAATCATCGTACAGGGCGGAGGATGGCTCGATGCCTACTCCGGGAACGGCCAGCACGTTCCGGGATGGCCGGTGGTCTGGTCCAAGACGCACTGGCTGGGGAACTCGGCGCCGGTCGTCGGGGACGTCGATGGAGATCTCAAACCCGACATCGTGGTCACTACCTTAGAGGGCGGGCAGTCAGAGATCGGCGAACTGCGCGCATACAGCGCCGCCGGAAAGCTGCTCCCGCATTTTCCCAAGGTATTGCCCATTGGGTTCGGCGGCGTGCCGGCGATCGCTGATATTGACCTCGACGGTCGCAACGAGATTGTCATCTGCGGAGACTATTGGAGCGGCGTGGAGAACAACTTCGCCAAATGTTGGGCGTACGATCTGCACAAGGCGGCGACGGGTAAACCTCTGTGGGGACAGTTTGGAGGCGACGCAGCGCACAGCGGCCGGTATCCGGTTCCGAGATGACGCAAGGTGAAAAGCACATGACAACTCTTGCCCAGTCTAAGTGCACCGCCTGCCGTGAAGGCGAACCGACCGTGACCGACGCGGAGATGGCCGAACTAATGCCGCAGATCCCTGAGTGGCGGGTCGTGGAGCGCGATGGGATCAAGCGTCTGGAGCGCACCTTCAAATTGAAGGATTTCGCCGAGGCCCTGAAGTTTACCAATCGCGTCGGCGCACTCGCCGAGGAAGAAGACCATCACCCCGCGCTGCTCACGGAATGGGGAAAGGTCACCGTGACCTGGTGGACGCACAAGATTCGCGGGTTGCATCGCAACGATTTCATCATGGCCGCAAAGACCGATCGCCTCTATGGGTCATGACGGGAATCCCCGCCAGCCCACCGAAATGCGGGACTAGGGGACTCGGGACTAGGGGACTCGAATCCAAGTCGAGTCTGTTGAGCCTTTCGCCTAGTCCCCTAGTCCCCCCAGTCCCTTAGTCCCGAGGTTGAGGGTGACCGACCGGGTGGTGGTCGTGACCGGGGCATCCAGCGGCATCGGCGAGGCCACCGCACGGGCGTTCGGCCGCGCGGGTGACCGGGTGGTGCTCGTCGCCCGCCGCGCGGGCCTGCTCGAACGGCTGGCGGGGGAGCTGCCGCAGAGTCTGGTCGTGCCCGCGGACCTCACCCAGGTGGATGATCTCGCCCGGGTCGTGGAGCGGACGCACGAACGCTTCGGCGACGTCGACGTGCTGGTCAACAATGCCGGGCGGGGCCGCTATGACTGGCTGGAACACCTGCCGGTGGACGACATCCGCACCGACATCCGGATCAACCTTACCGCGCCGATTCTCCTCACCCGCGCCGTGCTGCCGATGATGCTGCGCCGCCGGCGCGGCGTCATCATCAACGTGGGATCGGTCGCCGGTCGCATCGGCGCCCCGACGATGGCGATCTATAACGCGACGAAGTTCGGGCTGGACGGTTTCACCGAAGCCTTGCGGCGCGAGGTCGCCCCGCAGGGCATCCACGTCTGCATCATCTATCCGGGCGGCGTGGCCGGGACGGAGTTCGGAGCGCAGGCCAAGCGGGTCAATGTCGGGGTCAGTACGCCTACACGGCTGCGGCTGAGCGCCGATCAGGTCGCGGCGGCGATCGTCGATCTGGCCGATCATCCCCGGCCGAGGCGCGTCCTGCCCGGGATCTACGGCGCGGCGATCGCGGTTAACGCGCTGGCGCCCTCCCTGGTTGATGCCGTCGTGATTCGCGCGACGCGTCGCGCTCAGCGGCAGCGCCGGCCGGCTTCGTCATAATCTCGGTCCAGGCAGACACAAGCCCGTCGACCACCCGGTCGACATCGGCTTCGCTGTGTGCGGCCGTCGTGGTGATGCGCAGCCGGCTCGTCCGCGGAGGCACCGCGGGGGACACGACCGGGGACGCAAAAATTCCCGCATCGAACAGCGTCCGCGTCATCATCAACGCTGCCTCATCGCTACCGGTCATCACCGGCACAATCGGTGTCGGATCCTCCCGGACCTGCAGCCCCCCGGCGCGCAGGCCCGCCCGCAGCTGGGTGGACCGCGCGCGCAGGCGCGCCACCCGCTGGGGCTCGGCCTCGACGATGTCCAGCGCGGCCAGGGCCGCCGCGGCGCTGGCCGGCGGCAGCGCGGCGGAGAAGACAAACGCGCGGGAGACGTGCTTGAGGTAGGTGATGAGATCCGCCGAGCCGCCGATGAACCCGCCGACCGACGGGATGGCTTTCGACAGCGAGCTCATCTTGATCGCAATGACCCCGGGGAGCTCGAAGTGCGACTCGATGCCCCGGCCTTCGGGCCCCAGCACACCGAGGGCATGCGATTCGTCGGCCATGAGCCACGCGTTGTGACGGTGAGCCACCTCCACCACCGCGGGCAGATCGATCACGTCGCCGTCCATGCTGAACACGGAATCGACGACCACCAGCTTGCCCGCGCGATCCGGGATCCCCGCCAGCGCGCGGTCCAGCGCGGCGATATTGTTGTGCGGCACGCGCACAAACTCCGCCCCGGAAAGCCGGCACCCATCCACGATGCTGGCGTGGTTGAGTTTGTCGCAGACGACCACGTCGCCGCGGCCGATCAGCGCCGAGATCGCGGCCACGTTCGCCATGTAGCCGCTGGAGTAGACGACGGCGGCCTCGGTTCCCACGAATGAGGCGACCCGGCGCTCGAGCTGGTCGTGGAGGTCGGTGTTCCCGGCCAGCAGGCGGACGCCGTGGGTCCCGCTGCCGTAGTGCGCCAGGGCCGCGGCCGCGGCCGCCTCGATGGCCGGATGCCCCAGCAGTCCCAGGTAGGAATACGACGACGCCAGGAGCATCGTCCGCCCCCCGATCGTGACCGACGAGCCGGCGACGGCTTCGACGGGTTCGAGGTAGTAGTAGAGGTGTGCCGCCTTCACCTGCCGGGCGCGGTCGGCCACCTCGCGGATGCGGCGGGCGATCGGATCCATGCCATGGGGCTTCGGGAGGAGCCCATGTATTCCTGTGGTAATCAGCGGGCATGTTCCTGGTCGTGCTCGCGCTCGCGCCGGTCGTGTTCTGGTTGTGGTACTTTCAGATGCGCGACCGCCTGCATCCGGAGCCCCGCGCGCTTGTCGTGCGGGTGTTTGTGTTCGGCGGGGTGGTGGCCATCCCGGCCGCCTTCATCGAGCTGGGAGTGCTTGCCGGAGCCGGGCTGACCCTGCACCGCGGCTCGGCGGCGGACGCGCTGGCAGCGGCATTCATCATCGGCGTGGTCGAAGAATCGGTGAAGTTTGCCGCGGTGATGTTCGGCGTCTACCGCAACGTTGAGTTCAACGAAGTCATCGACGGGATCATCTACGCGGTGGCGGCCTCGCTCGGATTCGCGGCGGTGGAGAACCTGTTCTACGTGCTGCAGGGGGGTGTCTCGGTCGGACTGCTCCGGGCGTTCCTCTCGATTCCCGGACACGCCTTCTTCGGGGCGATCATGGGATTCTACATGGGTGCCGCCAAATTCTCGGGGCCTCGCGAACGTCAGATGCTGCTGGCCGGGCTGGTCCTCGCCATCCTGGCGCACACGGCCTACGACGGGGTGCTCTTTGTGGGCGACTGGATCGGTCTGGCCGTCGTGCCTATCGTGCTGTTCCTGTGGCGCCGCTCGGTCCTCGGCGCCCGCCGCGCCTCGCTGCTCGATGACGAGCGCGTGAAGGCGCAAGCACCTCCCGACCAGCGCGCCTGACGCGCGGTGTGGGCCCGCAGGCGGTTACGGGTTCGGCGGATTCTGATCGGGCCGGCACCGCGGCAGCAGATCCCTGAGTCTCGCGTGCCAGGCCTGCGCCAATGCGGCCGTGGTCGTGCCGTTGGCCTGGGCGTCCACCTGCTGCACTGTGATGATCAGCGTTCCGCCCGCGTAGATCGACCATGTGGTCCCGGTCTGACGCAGCATCACATTGCCGGCTGTGATGCGTTCCTTGGCCCAAGCGGCGACGATGCGTTGATACACTGTATCGATCCGCTGCTGGACGGTCATCCCCGGGGCGCTGACGCGGATGCGCAGGGCGACCTCGTTGCAGACGATCACCGCGTTGGTCGTCGGTCCCTGCGCGCGCCCGACACCCGTCCACAACAGGGCGATCACGGTGACGGTGATGATCAGGATCTTCATGGGTACCGTTTCCCTCTCGATTGTTGATTTGCGTCCGTCACGCTGCTTTCTGCGATCGGCGGCCGGTTCCCCCTGCGTGATGTGCGGCGGAGACGTTCGCGCCGCGCCCAGCCCACCGCGTGCGGAGCAGGAGCGCAGGAGCCGATGGGGTATCCACGAGTCTATGGGACTGTTTGTTGTCCCGGTCCAACCCACGACGCTGATCGGCCGCGCGCGGGAGATCACCGATGCCAGGCACCGCCTGCTCCGTGTTCGCCTGCTGTCCCTCACCGGCCCACCCGGCGTGGGCAAGACCCGTCTGGCGCTCGCTATCGCTGACGGCGTCAGGGCGGACTTTGACGACGGCATCGTCTTCGTGGATCTCGCCCCCATCACCACAGCCGCGGCCGTGGTGCCGGCCATCGCCCAGGCCCTCGGCGTGCGCGACGCCCCGGGGCAGAGTCTGCCGGACCGTCTGAAGGCCCACCTCGCCGAGCGGCAGCTGCTGCTGATCCTCGACAATCTCGAGCATCTGCTCGACGCGGCGCCTCAGTTGGCCGATCTCCTGGGCTCCTGTCCCGCCACAAAGATGCTGGTGACCAGCCGCTCTCCCCTGCGGGTGAGCTGGGAACACGAGTATCTGGTCCCGGCGTTACCCGTGCCACAACTGAATCCGGTCCCGCCGGTCGAGGTGCTCGTGGACATCCCGGCGGTGCAGCTGTTCATCGAACGCGCAAAGGCGGTGTCGCCCGAGCTGACCGTGACCGAACGCAACGGGCGTGCGATCGCGGAGATCTGCGCCCGGCTGGATGGTCTCCCCCTGGCGATCGAGCTGGCCGCCGCCCGCGCGAAGGCGCTGCCGCCTGAGACGTTGCTCAGCCGTCTGCAGCGGCGACTGGAACTGCTCACCGGCGGCGGACGGGATGCGCCGCAGCGACATCAGACCCTGCGGCGAGCCATCGGTTGGAGCTACGATCTTCTCGACGAGCCGGAGCGCGCGCTGCTTCGCCAGCTCGCCGTATTCGTAGGCGGCGCGACGCTCCCGGCGGTCGAAGCGGTCTGCGTCGGGATGCCCGCCGGCGAGCCGGTCATTGACGTGCTGGGGTCGTTGGTCGACAAGAGTCTGGTCTGGCGGGTCGATGCGGGCGATGAGACCCGCTACCGGCTGCTGGAAACGATCCGGGAATTCGTGCTCGAGCACCTGCACCACTCGGAGGAGTCCGGCCCGGCACGCCGCCGGCACGCGCAGTTCTTCCGCGCGCTCGCTGAGGCGGCCGACGGGCACCTCAGCGGTCCCGACCAGTCGCCATGGTTGGAGCGGCTGGAGGTAGAGCACGACAACCTGCGCGCGGCGCTGCAGTGGACGATCGATGCCGGTGAGACGAGCACCGGGCTGCGGCTGGCCGCGGCGCTCGGCCGGTTCTGGGAGCGCCACGGGTATTCGACCGAGGGCCGGACGTGGCTGCGCACGCTATTGAACGTGCCGCCGCGCGAGGACGACGCGCTGCGTGGGCGGGTGATCAACATCGCGGGCAATCTGGCGCGGGCCCAAGGCGATTATGGCACTGCCGAAACAATGTACCTCGACAGCCTGGCCATCCGCGAGGCCCTCGGCGACCGGCGGGGCGTCTCGGCATCGCTGAACAACCTCGGGGTGGCCGCGAAGGACCAGGGCGACTATGCAACGGCGCGCGGCTACTTCGAGCGCAGCCTCGCCGTGAAGCGCGAGCTGGGCGACCAGCGCGGTATCGCGCTGACGCTCAGCAACCTGGGGCTCGCGTTCAAATCCCAGGGCCACGTCGCCGACGCCGAGCAGTTGCTGACCGAGAGTATGCAGCTGTTCGCGGCTCTGCCTGATCCGTGGGGGGTGGCCCTCGCGCTGAGCAACCTCGGGGCCGCCGCCACCGCCCGCGGGGACCCCGAGATCGCTCAGACCCGGTATCTGGACAGCCTGCGCCGCCGGTGGATATTGAAGGATCGGTGGGGGGTGGCCGAGTGCCTGGAAGGTCTGGCCGCCTCACGCGCGGCGTATGGGCGCGGCGTCGACGCCGCGCGCCTGCTCGGAGCCGCCGAGGCGGTGCGGGAGGCGCTGGGGTTTCCGATTGCGCCGGATGAGCGAATCGGCTACAAGCGCGTGGTGGCCGCTGTGCGCGCGGTCCTGAGCGGCGAAGCGTTCTCCGCCGCGTGGCAATTCGGACGTGCCATGCCGCTGGCGGATGCCGTCGAAGGCGTGTTGGCGGCCGAGAGCGAGCCCGCGGCGAATGGCCCTGGGCCGTTCAGGGTCTCGCTGCTGGGCGGCTTCCGTCTGGTGGCGGGACGGCACGAGGTGCCCGACGCGGCCTGGGATCGGCCGCAGGCGCTGGCGATTTTTCAATTTCTCGTCCTGCACCGCGCCCGATCCGTCGCCGCCGACGAACTGGTGGACGTGTTCTGGCCCGGCGCCCGCGCCGTGGAGGACACACCCTTGTATACCACGTTGTCGCGAATCCGCAGGACGCTGCAGCACCTCCCCGGTTTTGCCAACGTGGAGCTGCTGGCAAAGGCCCGCAGCGGCTACCGCCTCGTCCCGCCCGCCGGCATGACCGTCGACGCGCACGAATTTGAGCTGGCCGTACTCGCAGCGCGGCAGGCGAACACGGGCGGGCATCTTGACGATGCGGCCCGCCATCTCGCGCATGCACTGACCTTGTACCGCGGCGACCTGTTGGCAGGGGCGCCGCACAGTGACTGGTGCAGTTTGGAGCGTGAGGCGCTGCGCCGGCAGTACATCGACGCCGCCTTGCTGCTCGGCCGCATCCACGAACTGCGCGGTCGCCCGCTGGAGGCATCCGAGGCGTACCAGCGGGCGCTGGAGCGCGAGCCGGCCACGGAGGCCGCCCACCGCGGGCTGATGCGATGCTATGCCGCGGATGGTCAACGCGACAGTGCGCTGCGGCAGTATCAGGCCTGCCGCGCGCTCCTCCGGGAGCACCTTGACGTCGATCCCGATGCGGACACCGAGGCCGTGTACCGGGCGCTCCTCGCCGACGCGCCGCGGAGCGTGGGATGAGCGGCGTTGGGTGTGTTGCGAACGGGGAAAGGTATATGAGAGGATAGAACCCTCCGGCAGGTCCATGCCGCTGGAGAGAACAGCAGGGGAAGGCAGGGATCAGTTCGATGGCAACAGGGACGGTGAAGTGGTTCAACGCCGAGAAGGGCTACGGGTTCATTACGCCCGACGACGGCGGCAGGGATCTCTTCGTCCACTACACCGGCATCGAAGGCAGCGGATACCGGTCGCTCAACGAAGGACAGAAGGTCGAGTATGAGGCGACGCAGGGACAAAAGGGTCCCCAGGCTACCAACGTCCGCGTCGTAGGCTAAGGCCTCCCTTCCGAGATCAGATCCTTGGCGAGCCACGCCTGCGCAAAGCGTGGCTCACCGCACACCTCCGACACCACTGCAGGTGACCGCATCCCTCGCAAATATCACTATTGATTAATTTATTGGCCTCTCAACAGGACTTCGATTAACAACGTCGAATCCTACAGCAGGAGGGCAGGGGAGGCCCTGCCATGAGAACGGCAGTCGCTGGTCTGCTCGCTGCAATGTTATTGCTGGTCGCCGTGCCCGCCACAGTCCTCGCCGGAACCGGCGGCGAACGACCCGGGAGCGGGGCTGCGGGACCCGCACCTCAGGGACACGGCGATGGCTGGCTGCTGTAGCGATTGACCCTGGCAGCCGCATCGGTGGGACCTCACGGCTCCTGGCGCGGGGTCCGCGGGAGGGCATCGATGACGCTGGGACAACAGCTGAGATCGGCCCGCCGGGCCCGTAAGATGACCCAGCGGGAACTTAGCGGGGGCACCCTGTCGGAAAGCTTCATCAGCATGGTCGAGCACGACAAGGTGCGCCCGTCGCTGGAGACACTCGAGCTGTTTGCGCGCCGACTGAACGTGCCGGTCGCGACGCTCCTCGAGAGCATCCAGCCGTCTCAGCGCTCGACCGATCTTGAGATCCGTCGCTGCGAAGCGCTGCTCCGTCAGCACCGGTTCACCGACGCGCTGGAAGGATTCTCGCGTCTGGCTCCGCTGGTCGCGAGGGATGGAGTTGAGGCGGCGGTTCGCGTGAGGTGTAGGCTCGGCCTGGGGCAGGCCCTGGCGGGTACGCGCCAGCTTGACTTGGCCGAGCCTCACCTGCAACAGGCGTACCAGGAGGCCCGCGAGGCCGGCGATCCCGGGCTCCTGGGCGCGGCGGCGAACGCCTGGGGATTCCTCTGCTTCCGCGCCAGGAAGTTCGCCCTCGCCCAGGAGGTCCTTGAAGAGGCCGCCTCGCGCCTGCGGGGCGTCTCGGAACATGGCGAGATGCTCGGAAAGATCCTCGCCAATCTCGGACGGGTGTTCGTCGAGTTGGGCCTGCCGGTGGAGGCGATGAAGATGTACCGGGAAGCCGGCGCACTGCTGGGTCCGTCCGCGGACCCTGCCCATCGCGCCTTGCTGCACTTCAACATGGGCATCGCCTCCGAGCAGCAGCGGGCCTTCGACCAGGCGCAGTGGCACCTGGACCAGGCCCTCGAACTGTTCCGTCTCCAGGAAAACATCCACCTGCTCTCCGTCGTGCAGCGCAGCATAGGCATCATGCGCCTGGAGCAGGGCGCCCCCGGCGATGCACTGGCGCCGCTGGAGCAGAGTCTGCGGCTCGCACAGCAGGTCGGCGACGCTGAAGGAACGGCGCAGTCGATGGTGGAGCTGGCCCGTGTGCACATCCGGACTGGGTCCGCCGCGGACGGACGGCGGCTGGCTACTGAGGCCGCGAAGGTCGCCGCCCGGATCGGTGATCCCTTAGAGGGCGCGCGCGCGGACCTGGTGCTGGCGGAAGCGGCGCAGGCGGCGGGTCATACCTCCGAGGCTCATTCCCGGCTCCGAACTGCGATTGCCGTCTTCGAGGGGCTGGGCGCGGCAGCCGATTTGGGCCGCGCGCACCGATCCCTCGGGGAATCGCTGCTCCGCACCGGCAGGCCGGCCGATGCCGCCGTGCACCTCGCCCGTGCGCTGGAGCTGATCGGCCGCAACCCATGATGGCCCACTCGCCGCGGCGGCTGAGCCCCCGGGAGCGCGAGATCGCCGGGCTGGTGGCCCAGGGATTCCCGTCGAAGAGCATCGCCGTCACGCTGGGGATCAGCGTCTGGACGGTGACGACACACCTGCGGCGCGTGTATGCCCGGTTCGGCGTCCAGTCGCGGGCGGCGATGGTGGCGACGCTGCTCTCGGCGGGGCTGCTGGACTGGCCGCCGGCCGGCGAGCCCGCCGGACGGGTATCTGATACGATGACATCGTGGATGCCGTCACCGCGCTCCAGCGGTACTTCACGAAAGAAGCCGACGTAGCGGCCGTGTATCTCTACGGAAGCTACGCTACGCCGACGACCTATCCCGACAGCGATCTCGAGCTCGCCATCCTCTTCCAGGATCGTCTCAGTGAAGACGAGACGGCACAGTTCTTGGAACACATGCAGTCCACCAATCCTCTGGGTGAGGCCCCCGGCATCCTGATGCCGTCGGCGCTGAACACCCACATCCTCCCGGTGATCTACGAGATGTTGTCCGCCGCGACCGTGATCGTCGATAATGACCCAGCGGCGCGGGCTGATTTTGCCTCACGTACGATGGCCCAGCTTGACACCGAGCGTCCCGCGCTGCTGGACGAGGCGAAAGAAGCCATCACCCAAGCGCGCACGCTGGGCCTGATCGTCGTACCCTCCGATGGCGTGATGCTGCCGCAGCCGCCGCGGCTGCTCGACCCGCTGCGGATCGGCTGGCGGTTGGCCCGGATCCTGGCGTCGGCGGCGGTGCTCGACTCGCTGGCCCGCTCCGGCGACAGCACGGAACGTGACCCCGAGCTCCTCGGACAACTGGTGGGATGGTTCAGCAATGCGGTGGGTGCGGCCACCGGTATTGCCAAAGCGATGCTGACCATGTTCGAGATGCCCCGGCCCCCCCGGCGGTGGCAGGTGTTCATTCCCCTGGCGGATGCCGGGCTGGTGCCGATGGAACTCGCCCTGCAGATGGCCGCGAACGTCGAGTCACGCTGGCAGCTGGTCACCGGAAGCGGCATGATGTCGCCGGAACGTCTGGTGGCGGTGATCCGCGCGTCGCTGATGCCCGTGATCGGGTTCGCCCGGCTGGCGGCCTGGTACACCCAAGTCCCCGGGGCGAAAGCCGATCACCACCTGCACTGAGGAAGGTCTGCGCTAGCCGTCGCCGAGGCTCTTGCGGACGGCGTCGATGAGTTCTGAGGGACTGAAGGGTTTGGTGACGATGCGGTCGGCGCCTGACTGCAGCGCGCGGGCGGTCATTTCCTGAGTCCCGAACCCGGTGATCAGCACCACGGCCACGTTGGGCCGCAGCGCTTTCGCCGCCTCGAGCACTTCCAGACCGGATACCACCGGCATCCGCAGGTCACAGACGATGAGGTCAAACAACTCATCCGTGACCAGCCGCACCGCCTCGACGCCGCCGGCGGCCACCGTGACGCGATAGCCGGCCCGCGCGAGCACACGGGCGCACAGTTCCCTGATCGGCTCCTCATCATCCACGACGAGGACGTGCCGTGCCGTCACGACCGGACCGTCCGAGTCTTGCGGCATCAGGGTACTGCGGCTCATCACGGCATCCATCATGAGGCTGCCGGGACCGCGGGAACGCGAATCACAAACTTCGTACCCTGACCGGGTACGCTGGCCACGTCGATCGTCCCGCCGTGCTGCTCGATGATGCGCTTGCTGATGGCCAGCCCCAGCCCCGTGCCCTGGCTGCCCTTCTTGGTCGTAAAGAACGGATCGAAGATCTTCGGCAGGTGCGCCGGATCGATCCCGACGCCCGAATCCTGGAAGACGATCTCGACCTGCGGGGTGCGGCCGACCTCCGGGGCGCTGCGCGCGGTGATGTCCACGACACCGCCCCGCGGCATCGCGTCGATCGCGTTGTTCAGGAAATTGATGAACACCTGCTTGAGTCCGTTGACGTCGGCGAGGATGGACGGCAGCACGTGGTCGAAGTGGGTGGTGATGGTGACGTGCTGCGCCCGCTGCTTCACCAGCGGCAACACGCTCTCGATCACGCTCTCCACCTGCGTCGGTTCCTCCTCCGTGCCGGTCTGCCGCGCGTAATCCAGCAGGTTGCGCACGATCTCGCGCGCCCGGATCGCCTCGTTCTCCACGACCTGGAGGTCCGCGCGGATCGGGTCGTCCTTGCCGGCCTCGCTCAGCAGCAGCGACGTGTAGCCCAGCACGCTGGTCAGCGGGTTGTTGATCTCGTGCGCCACGAACGCGGCCAGCTCACCGATCGTCGCCAGCTTCGCCGACTGCACCAGCTGCAACTGGGTGCGTTCCAGCTCTTCCATCTGCGTCCGCTGGCGCTCGTAGAGGCGCGCATTCTCAATGCCCACCGCGATCCCGTCGGCCAGCATCTGCAGCATCGAGACGTCGTCCGGCGAGAACGTCACCCCCGGCCGCTGCCAGACGCGCAGCACCCCGCTGGCGCGGTCGTGGGTCAGGATCGGGATGTCGGTGCAGCGCTCATCGGGTCCCACCGGCGGGAGAGGGTCGTCCCCCTCCCGCAGGACCACTTCCACGCGCGAGAAGCCGAATGACTCCTCGATCAGGCGGGAGGTCTGTTGCAGGAGGATGTCGACGTTGAGGATGGTCGCGATCTTGCGTGTCGCCTGGGTGATCGCGCTGAGCAGCGCGCTGCGGCGCCGCTCCTGGCCGAACAGCTGGGCTTTCTCGATGGCCACGGCGGCCTGGCTGGCCATCGTGGAGAGGAGATCGATGTTCGACGGCGTCGTTTCGCGCAGCTCCCCCCCGATGATGATCAGCCCGATGAGGTGATCGCGCAGCTTCATGGGCAGCGTGATCACCGCGGTGGTATCCGACTGCGCATCTCCCATGCACAGCTCGCGCACCAACGCCGGGTCGGCGGCGGCGTCGATGACCGTGGCGTGTTCGGCTTCCACGACGCGTCGCATGGCCGGGTCGTCGATCGGACGCAGCCGCGGTGGCCGGCGCCCTCCGTTGACCTGCCAGACCGCGAACGACAACTGCCTGGCGCTGGCTTCGTAGACCCCGATGCCCAGCAGGTGCAGGGGAATCGTGCCCCCGATTTGCGTCGCCAGCGCCTCGCTGATCTGGTCGAGCTCAATGCTGCTGGTCAGGGCCCGGGCCAGCTCGTTCAATCCGGCCAGTTCACGCGCGCGCCCCTCGGCGTCCACCTGGCTCTGCCGGATGCTGTCGGCGGCTTCCACCTGTCCGCGCAGCATCTGCGAGAGTGCCACCATCGGGACCACCAGCAGCGGCGTCAGCCAGGGGTTGACCAGCCAGAGGTTCGCGACGAGGACCCCCATCCAGATCAGCACAACCTCACGGAAGAAGTTGACCCGTGAGATCGCCCCGGTCTGGAAAAAGGACCGCCCGGTGGAGAGCACGATGACCTGTCCGACGAGCACGATGTTGGTGAAGTAGAACGTCAGGCCCACGACCAGCGCGAGGCCATACCACTGCAAGGCCACCAGTCCCTGGGATTCGACCGGGCGAATGGCGTGCCAGAGCAGTCCGGCCGGGACGACCGATACCAGGTGCTGGGAGATGTTGAACAGCCCACGCCGCCAGTCGTACCGTCGCTTGATCCAGTACCCAACCATCGTCACCGCGGCAATGACCAGCGTGCTGATCAACGGCAACAGCAGCAGCGAGGCCACCAGGACCGCGGTGAGCAGGGAATAGGAAATGCGGGCTTCGGCGGTGGTCGTGGGCATCTGCACGCCCACGAGCTGGGCGACCAGCGCCGCCCCCAGGAGCAGGACGAAGGGGACATTGAGAACGATCGTGCCCGGCGTCAACAGTACCGCGATCGGCGCCGAAAACGCGCCGAGGGCGACGACCGCCAGGATGTAGTACTGGGCGGGCAGCGGCAGCCCGGCGGCCGTCCGGGACGGAGGAGCAGGAAGAGTCGTGCCTGTCGATGGTGCGGATGCGCCCTGTCCGCCGGAAAGCAGCCGCCGGCCCCAACCCCGCAGTGGGCCGACGACCGCGGGAGCCGGCCTGCTCACCTCTTGACCTCCACGGACCGAAGACACATCAGCGATGGTATGGTTGTTCGCCTTTCCATTGGGGTTCCCCTACGAGGATAGAGCAACTTCCATGCCAGAACGGGGCGAAAATCCGTCTGTTGCCAGGTAGCCACGAGCCATCGCTTCAGGCTACCCGGCTACCGGTCTACCGGTGCAAGGCGGCAGTGGGGACCCGCCGGCGCCCGCGTATTACGGTGCGCAGACGGGCCCCGCCGCCGATGAGCCTCGGTGCGAAAGGCGCAGTTACTCCCAGGTTGCCCCGGTAATCGTGAACCCGCCGCCTCCTGAAAGTACTGGATCCGAGGGCTTCCCGTTTCCATTGCCCCCCCAGGAGATCGACGTGGCCGCCAGCAGCATTGCTGCCACCAGCAGAGCGGTCATCAGCTTCTTGATCATCTACAGGCGCCTCCTCTCGAATTAGGCTCAACCTCCAAGAGGAGCAAGAACGATGCCTCAGGGGGGACTGGTCCAAAAGAATCTTGCCAGACGCAAAAAGGACGACGGCCGGCCGGGATGGCCAACCGTCGCCGATGACTTCGATGCGCCGGACGTTTTGACTAGCGAACGGACGTGCGGGTTACTCCCAGGTTGCCCCGGTAACGGAGAACCCGCCGCTTCCTGAGAGTACTGGATCCGCGGGCTTCCCGCCTCCATTCGCTCCCCAGGAAATGGACGTCGCCATCAACAGCATCGCAGCTACGAGCAGGGCGGTCAAAAAACTCTTCATCGCAAGGCCTCCGTCGTTCAGTATGGTCGACTAACCATGAATAAGAGCAAGAAGCGTGCCAGTCACGGCCCAGTTGCAGCAAAATGAGTCCGTTATGTCACCGCATCACTTTTCTCGCGCCGCCGCGGCATGCTATCGTGCGTGCGCAGTCACGCGCAGGAGGGCCCCCCGTGTCGGTCAGCGCTCTGGTCGTCGACGACGAAGAGAATATCCGCGGTCTGCTCCAGAAGATCCTGACCGAGGAAGGTTTCGATGTCGAGACCGCCACCACCGGCGAAGCCGGCCTGGAACGCTATCAGGCCCGTCCCTTCGACCTCGTGCTGGTCGACCTCCGCCTGCCCACGATCAGCGGGCTCGAGGTTCTCCAGAACCTTGTCTCCGCCGATCCCGATGCACTGGTCATCATCCTCACCGGCTACAGCACGGTGGAAACCGCGATCAAGGCGATCAAGCTGGGGGCGTACGATTACGTCGCCAAGCCGTTTCGCCCCGAAGAGTTGATGGTCGTGGTCAACCAGGCGCTGGAGCGGAACAGGCTGCTGAAAGAAAACCAGCTCCTGCAGCAGGAACTGATGGGCACGTTCAAGTTTCAGGGCATCGTCGGTAACGCGCCCAGGATGCGGGAGGTGCTGGCGCTGGCCGCCCGGGTGGCGCCGACGGACGCGACCGTGTTGATCTTCGGCGAGACCGGGGCCGGCAAGGAGTTGCTGGCGCGATCGATCCACGCGCAAAGCGCGCGGGCCAACGGGCCGTTCGTGGTGGTGAACTGCGGCGCGATCCCCGAAACCCTCCTCGAAACCGAACTGTTCGGCCACGAGAAAGGTGCCTTCACCGGCGCGGTGACCAGTCACGTCGGGCGGTTTGAGCGGGCGGCGGGCGGGACGATCTTCCTCGACGAGATCGGGGATATGAGCCCGGCGATGCAGGTGAAGTTGCTGCGCGTCCTGCAGGAGAAGGTGGTCGAGCGGGTCGGCGGCAGCAAGCCCATCGACGTCGACGCCCGGGTGCTCGCAGCGACGCACAAGGACCTGCGCGAGGCGATCACCACCGGGCAGTTCCGGGAAGACCTGTACTACCGCCTCAGCGTGATGCCGCTGGTCGTGCCCCCGCTGCGCGATCGGGCCGATGATATCCCGATCCTGGCCGACTTCTTCATGAATAAGTACGCGGTGGCCTTCTCCAAGCGGATCAAGGGGTTTTCGCCGCTGGCGATGCGCCGGCTCCGCGCCCATCGCTGGCCCGGCAACGTGCGCGAGCTCGAGTACACCGTGGAACGCGCGGTCATTCTCGCCGCCGGACCGATGATCGAGGCCGACGACATCTGGCTGGACGGGCAGAATGCCGATCCGACGAAGTTCCCCAAAGCGTACTCGCTGGTGGAAAGCGAGCGCCGGCACATCCAGGCCGTGCTGAAGATGACCGGCTGGAATCTGGATGACACCGCCGGCGTGCTGGGACTGGACCGCGACACCCTGCAGGACAAGATCACGACCCACCGGCTCGAGCCCGAATCGTAACCGCTGCCCCATGGCTGCCACATCCCCCCTCCGCCCGCAAAATGCGCGTGGCACGGAACTTGCTACAGGCATCCGGCAGTGTCGTATGGTGCGAACGTGGCGCCGTGAGGTGAATGCCGGTGATGCCGAAGGCGAAAGTCCTGATCGTGGACGACGAACCGTCGATCCGCGAGTTGTGCGCGAGAATTCTGGGAACCTCCTACGAAGTGGAGACGGCCCCCGACGGGCCCACGGCGATCCGCATGGCCGCAGCGGCGGCGCCTGATCTGTTGCTGGCCGACCTGCGCATGCCTGGGATGAGCGGGCTCGACGCGGCGCGGCGGATCGTCGCCGATGCGCCCGAAGTCTCGGTCGTGATCATGACCGGGTTCAGCCAGTTCGACAGCCTGCTGGAGACCGTGCGGTTCGGCGTCAACGGTTTCGTACTCAAACCGTTCACGCCTGATGATCTCCGCCGGACCGTGGAAGACGGGCTGCGCCGCGGGCAGTACTTCAAACGTACCGCGCGGCTGCGCTCGCTGGCTCCGATCCTCGATCTGCGCGAAGGGAAGATCAACGGCGATCCGACCCGAATCTTCCAGACAATCTGTGAAACCGTGCAGCGTGAGCTCGACGCCGATTCGGTGACGCTGGTGGCGCTGGACGAAGACGGCCAGGAGGTGGCCGTCACATCGTCGGTGGGCAGTCCCGGCGCCGAGCCCGTCACCGTGACGCGGCGGCCCGGCGACGTCGACTGGGTCCCCCCGGTCGTGCCGACCAACGGCAACGGCAACGGGAACGGTACAGGGCACCACGACGACGGCCAGGTGTTGTCGATGCCGCTGCGCACCGGCGGCGCGGTGGTCGGGGCGCTCACCGTGAAGCGGCGCGATGGCCCGTTCACCGCGACGGACCGCGACCTGCTGCGGCTGATCTGTGCGCAGAGCAGCGTCGCCATCGAAAACATCCGGTTGTTCACGCACCTGCGCCAGTCCTACTGGAACACCGTCTATGCGCTGGCGGCGACCGTGGACCTGCGCGATCACCCGACGCGCGGTCACTCCGACCGGCTGGCGCGGTACGCGGTGGCGATCGGCGCCCGCTTGGGGCTGAAGCCCGACCGGCTCGACGATCTGAAGATTGCCGCGCTGCTCCACGATATCGGCAAGATCGGCATCGGCGACGGCGTGCTACTGAAGCCGGGCGATCTCACCGCCGAAGAGTACGACCAGATGAAGACCCACACCCTGATGGGCGCGAAAATCCTGGCCATGGCGGGGTTCTCGCCGCGTGTCGTCGAGGCGGTGCTGTTCCATCACGAACGCTATGACGGATCCGGGTACCCGCTGGGACTGCGGGAAGATCAGATCCCGCTGGAAGCGCGCATCCTCACCGGCGCCGACGCGCTGGAGAGCATGACCAGTCCCCGCATGTACCGCCAGGCCATGCCGGTGCCCGCCGCCGTGACCGAGCTCGTGCGCGGGCGGGGGACGCAGTTCGACCCGCAGATCATCGACGCCTTGATGGGGTGCCTGGATTCAGGAGAGTTCCACCAGTCACTGGCCGGTGGGCACGATTCGCTCCAGTTGCTCGCGGAGACCAGCTAATGGACCTCCGTATCGCCCCGCAGGCGAAAACCGGGCTGCACCAGCGCATGGTGCCCAAATTGATGATGGTGAACACCCTGCTGGTGCTGCCGCTGGACCAGTTGCTGGCCCGGATCGAGCAGGAACTGGCGGAGAACCCCGCGCTGGAACGCGACGACACCGTGCGCCCGGATGAGATCACCTGGTCGCGCGCCGGGGAGCGGTCCGCGGCGTCCTGGACGCCCGATGATGAGGATCGCGACCCGTTTGCGGGCCTCACGTCGTCGGTGAGCCTGCACGATCACCTGCTGCTGACGCTGCAGGCCGAGCGCTTCACGCCGCGCGAGCACGCCATCGGCGCGCGGCTGATCGGCTACATCAACGATCGCGGGTACCTCGACGTCGCGATCGTGCAGGTCGCGCAGGAACTGAACGCGGAACCCGACGATGTCGAGCGCGTGCTGCGGCGTATCCAGCGGTTCGATCCGATCGGGATCGGCGCCCGCAGTGTGCAGGAATCGTTGAGCGTGCAGCTGGAGATGCTCGATGACGTGCCGGCGCGTCGGCTGGCCCAGCAGCTCGTCGCCGCGTACCTCACCCAGCTGGCCGAGCACCGGTTTGATGAGCTGGCGAAGGCGCTGGGGGCGCGCCCCGCGGAGGTCAAAGAGGCGCTGGCGTTTCTGCAGACCCACTGCTACGCGTCGCCCGGCGAGCGCTACCGCGCCGACCAGACCGGCGGCGCCGTCGCCCCGTCTGAGGTGGCCTATCCCGACGTGTTGATCCGTCGCACCGACGACGGCTTCGCGGTCGAGCTGACGCATCAGGACGGCAGCGCCCTGCGCGTGAACGCCTTCTACGATGACCTGCGCCGCCAGCTCCGCCGCAGCGCGGGGTCGGGGGAGTGGTCCAAAGATCACGTTCGCGACTACGTCACACGGGCGAAGTTGTTCGTCGAAGCCCTGCAGCGGCGCAACTGGACGCTGGCCAACATCGTCCAGGCCGTGGTCAGCGCGCAGTGGGAGTATCTCGACCGCGGCGACGCGCACCTGAAGCCGCTGACGAAAGCCATGATTGCGGCGGAGCTCGGCATCAGCGAATCTACGGTCAGCCGGGCGCTGGACAGCAAATTCGTGCAGCTGCCCAGCGGCCGGGTGAGCAGTTTCGACGTCTTCTTCGACCAGTCGGTGCCGGTGAAGGAGAAGATCCGCGCCATCGTCGCCGCCGAGCCGCACCCGCTGACCGACGAAGAGATCGCCACCGCCCTCACCCGCGTCGGCTACCGCGTCGCCCGCCGTACCGTCGCCAAGTACCGCGAAGCCATCTCCATCCCGCCGTCCACGAAGCGCACGCCGGCCCTCACCGCCGCCAGCTAAGACCAAAACTACCGTTGGTCGTTCGTCGTTGGTCGTTCATCGACATTAACCACGAACGATGAACCACTAACGACGAACCATGAACGGTAGTCGAGCGTGGCACACCGGTTGCTTCTATTACCAGCGAAGCACGTTGTGACAGGAGGCCGGACCCGATGGCAGAGCGGATGCAGACAAAACGGACGGCGCCATCACCCACAGCACGCAATGGGTCGGCGCGCGGCGGACGGGGATGGACGGCGCCGGCGCGCGGGGGCCCGGCTGCGGTGGTGGAACTCGAACGCGAACCCCTTGTGGCCCGGCTCGCCGAACAAGCCGAGGAGATGGCGCTGCAGTTGGAGTGCATGAAGCTGGTGGATGAGGGCCTGCCCACCGAACAAGCGTACAAGCAGTTCCTCGACGTGATGCACCGCGCGGTGCCGTTTGAGCACGGCACCCTGTACGTCGCGGAGTGGGAGACGGGCCGTCTCGCGCCCGTGGCCGTCCGCGGCGCCCGGGTGGACATGGCCGTCCGCGCGCCGTCTGCGGCCCCCGGTCCGTCCGGCTGGATGGTCCAAGCCAGCGCGAACGTCCGCGGCAGCGGCGACGGTGTGGTCGTTGACGGGACGCGGGGGGCGCTGGCCTTTCCGCTCATCCATAACGGACTGGTCGCCGGGGTCGTGGCGCTGGCCCGCCGCAACCGATCGTTCTCGGAGGAGGAGTCGGCCCGGCTGGCCCGCCTCGCGCACCCGCTGGTCACCACGCTGTCCCGGCTGCGCCGCGAGGCGAGATTGCGGGAGCTGGTGTTCACCGACGTGCAGACCGGATTGAGCAACCGGCATCACTTCGTGGCCCGGATCGAGGAAGAGTTGCAGCGCAACCGTACGCAGGGGGGAGACTTCGTCGTGGCCGTCCTGGAACTGGCGGACGATCCGGCGGCCGCGGAGATGTCCCACACCCGCGTAGCGCAGTCGTTCGCCCGCGTCCTGCAGCGGTCGATGCGCGGCAGCGACGTGGCCTCGCACCTGGAAGACGGCCGGTTCGGCCTGCTGCTTGTCGGCGTGGGCCGGGAACAGGCCGTGTCCATCGTCGACCGGATCACGCGCAAGGTGCTGGCCGATCCAGAACTCGCCAACGACCGCAGCGCGATCCGTCTGCGGACCGGGCTCAGCGGGACGGGGACCGGCGTGCATTCGGTGGATGAGATGCTGGACGATGCAACCGCAGCGCTGGCGACGTTTGACGCCGCATGACGACACACAGACATCGATGCTCAGAGGAGGAACGGACATGGAATCGTTGAGTGGTGCACTGCGCACGATGAAGACGCGATCGCTGGCCGAATCGGCGTTCGTAGCGTCATCCGACGGGCTGGTGCTCGACGCGATCAGCGACGACGGGGTGGCGGTGGACTCCATCGCCGCGTACGCGGCCGGCAGCGTGTCGGTGGCGGAACGGATGGGCGAGGACGCCGAGCTCGGCGCCCCGCAGTCGGTCATCCACCTCTACGGCAACAAGACGCTGATGATCGCCCCGGTGGGCCCGGCCCTCCTGGTGCTCGTCGGCAACGGGCGCTCACAGCTGGGGATGATGCGCGTCCAGCTGCAGGCCGGTCTGGCAGATCTCCGCAGCGCCTTGGAGCGGGATCTGTTCGGACCCGGCGCCGAGCAGCCCGCGGCCGACGCGTCGGCGCCGGCCAGCGCCCCGGCGGCGACGAACGGTCACACGACCCCGGCGCGTCCCAACCTGGACGCGATTCTCGAAGCGGCGGTGGCCCGCTAAGGCACGGAAGTTGCTCGCGGAATGAACAAAATACGGCGCAGAATGTACTTGCCAATGGTCCCGCGCGTCGATAGCATGATGGTGTTGCAGCCGCAGTGCACGGTCCGCGGCCGCAGCACTATCTCGACGGGCGGGACGTGGCGTGTTCGCCTACACAGCGCGGCACGGGAATCGGATCTGGCGCTTCGCCACAGCAATCCTCGCGGGATTGGCCGTGCTCGCCGCGCTGCAGATGCCAGTGCGCGCGCAGTCCTCTGCTTCCGTGATCTCCATCTCCGTGCCGGTCGCCCAGGTGCTCGACGGCGCAACCGTCAGCGCCGTGCCTGCGGGAACCCTTGTCAGTGGGCAGCTGACCGTGAAGAGCAACGTGCCGTGGATGCTGGTGGTCAACGTCGACACCGGCGAGCCCGCGCTGGTCACCTGGTCGCCTGAGGCCCTCTGGCAGCCACTTCCCGCACACGGCGTGGTCCTGCAAGGTCCCAAGGGCATTCATCACCTGATCTACCGCCTGCGCGCGGCGCCCGCCGCGAAGCTGCAGACGATCGTCCGCTTCTCGCTCTCGCCCTCCCCGTAAGACCAGCGGTTGACTTTTTTTCGTCCTGATGTCCTAGGACGTATTTCCTATTCCCGGCGGGCCGCCGCCCGGGTCCGGTGGCACCGAAGTTGCTCATCTGGTATTCCGGGAGCAGATTGATGCTCAGATACGACATCACCGGAATTCAGGAGGGCTACAGATGAGCACGTATCTCGGGTTCGCGCGCATCGCTATCATCGCCGTACTGCTGGTAAGTCTCGCCGCCGGAGCCGGATTCGGTGCCGCTGGTGGGTCACAGAGCGTGACCACCGCGGCGGCGGCAGGCATCGACATTACCGTATCGGGATCCGCGTCGATTGCTTCGACCGCGCCGGGGGCCTGCGGCACGAGCGGCACGACCGTCAACGTCAAGAGCAACAAGGCGTGGAACCTGCAGGTCCGTTCAGATCCGTCGAGTTATTCGAACGGAAAGGCGAAGAACGGGACCACGGAGATGACCGACGCCTTCCAGTACAAGGGCGGCGACGTCTCCTCGTACACGGCGATCACGGCATCGTACGGGAACCTCTACAGCTCAAACCAGGTCAAGACCACAGGTTCAGGCGTGGACGTGAGCGTTAACTATCAGCAGTGCGTGGAGTATGAGGACTCGCCGGGCAACTACACGATCGTCGTTGAGTACCTCGGCGTCCAGCCGTAGCGGTCCACGGATGTGACGGGGGCGCGGGTCCAGACGATGCGGGCTAGAGTGCGGGGGATCACGCTGGCCTGCGCCCTCTTCCTCTTCACGGCGGCGCTGCCGCTGCACGCCGACACCCTGCGGTTCGGGCTCACGCCCCCGGACGTCGAATTGGTCCCCGCTCCGGGCGGCACCGCCAGCGGCACCCTGGTCGTCTACAATCGTTCCACCCGAGCGCTGCACTTCCGCGTGGTGACCCAGGATATGTTCATCCGTCCCAGCGGGGTGATGGAAGTCCTGAAGCCCGCCAGCACGGCATGGTCGGTGGCGGCGGCGACCCGTCTGGCGCCGGCGGAGTTCGATCTCGATCCCAATCAGCAGATGGCGGTGCGGGTGGTCGTCACCGCTCCCCGCGACGCGCGGGGCGGTTTGTACGGCGCGATCGTCGTCTCGCCGACGCCCATGCTGCAGTCGAACGGCCCGCGCGGCACGTTCGCGGTCGTCGCCCCGAAGCTGGCGGCGCGGCTGCTCGTGCCCATTGACGGCACGACGGCGCTGCAAGGCGCGATCGTCAACATGCTTGCGGCCGCCGTTCCCGGAAAGGGCGTCGACGTCAAAGTCGCCTTCCGCAACAGCGGCAACGTGCACGTGCGTGCCGACGGCGTGATCACGCTGCTCCGCAACGGCGACGTGGTGGCCAGGGCTCCGATGGAAGAGTCGCTGGTGCTGCCGGGCACCGTACGGGAGTTCCGGCTGCTCCTGCCCACCGGCCGTCTGGCCCCCGGCTCGTACACCGTCCGGGCTGTGATGGACTTCGGCGGCGACGTCATGGTCGCCGGGGAAGTTCTGTTCGTCTCCCGGTGAGCCCGGTCGCCTCCCATGCGGCTTCTCCGTTCCGCACTCGCCGGGTGCGTCGCAGCCCTCCTGATCTGGGCCGCGCCCACGTCTGCCGCCGCCGCGTCGCCGGCGGTGCGCGTGTTTCTTGACGACGCTCAGTCCAGCGCGCTGACCGCGCTCATCCTCAACGAGGCGTTGTACTTCCCCCTGCGCGCGCTCGCCGTGTCGCTGCGGGCCACGCTGACCGTCAAGGGCGTTGAGCTGGAGGTCCGGCGCGCGGATGGCCGGGTGTTTATGGTGCGCGTGGGACGCCGGGAGATCTGGGCCGATGCCCAGGTGATCGCGCTGGCCGAATCGCCGGTCCTGCTCGTCAATGGGATTACGATGGCGCCGCGCGGCGCCGTCGAGACGATGTTCGACGCCTTGGTCATCTGGAACAAGGAGGAGAACACCGCGACGCTCGTGACGCAGGCCGCCTTTCATCCTGCCGAACCGGTCCCCGCCCCCATCCGAGCGAGCGTCAGACCCATCGCGAAAACCGTGACGACGTTCGCGCCCGAGTTTCAGCCGGTGCGGGAGCGCCCGGTCGTGGCGTCGGGCACCGTGGGGGTCACGCTGTCTGCCAGCGGATCTGCTCTGTCGGTCTCGTCGCATCTGGCGTTTGTGTCGCAGGGTGAGAGCGGCACGATCCGCGGTGCGTTCGGCATCGGCTCCGGCGCGAACGGGCCGGCCGGAGCCGAAGGCATCCTGACCTGGCGCCGCGGGTCCTCGCTGCTCTCGGCGGGGGTGTTGTCGATCTATGATTCTCCGCTCACGCTGTATGAGCAGGGCTTCGTGGGGCTGATGTACGATCAGCGTTTGGGCAGCATCCAGACCCGTTTCTTCGGCGGGATGCTGCCCGGCTCCGGCGGTTCGGTCTACGGGATGTCCATCCGCCTGCCGCAGGTCGGCTCGCTGCTGGCCGAAGCCACGCTGCTGTACAGTCCGGAGGCCAACGCGACGATCGCGCGCGGCCGCGTCGACTGGCGCCTCCGCCCCGGCGTGTCGCTGTTCGGGGAGGTCGCCGTCGGCACGTCGGCGGCAGGATCGGGCCTGGGCTGGCGGTCCGGGGTGGAGTACGCCTCGGATCGATGGACGATCTCACTCAGCTACCTGTCGCTGGGACCCCGCTTCCCGACGTTGGGCAACGCCGCCGTGTTTGCCGGACGCCATGGGCCTGTCATTGAGCTGGCCTACCATCCGAACTCGCGCTGGCTCGTGCTGGCGAGCGCCGCCCTGCTGGCGGGGGAGCCGGGCATCCCGAGCCGGCTGGCCTACCGCGTCTTCCTGCAGTATCAAATCTCTGCGTCGCTCGCGGTGGTGGGGGAAGCCCGCAGCACCGACGAGCCGGTGAACGGCGTGCGCGTGCGCCGCGATTCGGCGCAGGTTTCACTGCTGTACACGTCGGGCCGCTGGAACGCCGCGCTGACCGCGGGGAAGGGGCTGGATGAGCAGGCCGGGCGGACCACCGCCAACAGCGCATCGGTCTCGCTGCGCGCGGGGTACGTTCTCTCCAACGGGTGGCCGGTGTGGGGCGAAGCGAGCGCGCTGATCGGCGATACCCGCGGGTGGGTGCTGAGCGCCGGGACGAGGTTCAAGGTGAATTCGCGGTTCGACCTGACCGCGCAGCTGCGCAGTAAGACGATCGTCTGGCCGAGTCCGTCGGCAGAACGGGCCGTCGAGCTGGGCATCGTGCATCCGCTGGCGTCCGGTGGGCAACTCAGCGTGGGCGCGGGCGTCAAACTGACCTCCTCGTCTGCAGCCGCGCCGTATCTGACCATCGGCTACACGCGACCGTTCACCGTCTTTGGGCCGCTGCGCGTGGGCCAGGTGGCCGCCGACGTCTTCATCGATTCCAACGGCAACGGGCGGCGCGATCCCGGCGAGCCGGGCGTGGCCGGCGTGGTCATCCGCCTCGATGCGCGCAGCGCAGCGCGCACCGACGCCGCGGGGCATTCGACGGTGGAGGGCGTGCGCGAGGGAGAGTACGGGGTGTCGGTGGATGAAAATACGGTCCCCGTCGGACTCGTTGCCCAGCAGCCCGAGACGCGCGTACGGATTACCGCCGACGGCCGCACCACCATCAGCTTTGGGCTGATCCCCGCCGCCGCGCTGCGGTGTGTCGTGTATCTGGACGAGAATGGCAACGGCGTGCGCGAGAAGACTGAGCACGGGATCTCCGACGTGTCAGTGCTGCTACAGCCACTGGGTCGGCGCATCATCTCAGATGCCGATGGGGTGCTGGTGTTCGGAGACCTGCGGTCTGGGGCCTACACGGCGGTGATCGATGCCAGCGTGCTGCCGGCGGGGCTCAAGATGGGAGGTCCGGGAACCTTCACGACGACGCTGGCGGCCGGCGGATCGGCGTCGTGTGAGCTGCCGGTGCTCAACGCGAAGCCCATCGTGGTCACCTTCCCCTAACGGATGATCAGGCGATAAAAGGCGATAGAGGCGATCACGGCGAATACACGGCACTGCCGTTCTCGCTCGTATCGCTCGTATCGCGGTCTCGCTGATTTGGGGGTCCTTGGGTGTCCGATGACCTGATGATCGAAGTTCAGCCCACGCCGAACGTCAACGCGCTGAAGTTTATCACCAACCGCCGTCTGACTGAAGGCCGCTCTCAGACGTTCCGCACGGTCGCGGAGGCCGCCGCATCGCCGCTCGCGGCGAAGTTGTTGCAGATTCCCGGCGTCGTGCAGGTGTTTGTGCTCAACGATTTCATCACGGTGACGCGGGATCCCGCCACACCGTGGGAGGGGATCGCCGGGCCGGTCGAAGATGCGATCCGCGCATACCTCTAGGTCACGAGCAACCCCGGGTTCTCCAGCAGCCGCTTGACTTCTCCCAGGAATCGTGCCACCTCGGCGCCGTCGGTGATACGGTGGTCGGCGGACATCGTGAGTTTCATGGTCGTGGCCACCGCGAGGTGACCGCCGCGCACAACAGGCCGGCCCTGGGCGCTGCCGACGGCGAGGATGGCGGCGTGCGGCGGGTTGATGATCGCGGTGAAATTGTCGACGTCGTACATCCCCAGATTACTGACCGTGAACGTCCCGCCGTCATAATCTTCACTCCGCAGGCGCCCGCTGCGGGCCCGCTCGCCCAGGGATTTGGCGGCGTCACCGATCTCGGCCAGGGTCTTGCGGTCGACATCGTGGATGACCGGGGCGATCAGTCCTTCCGGCAGCGCGATGGCGATCGCCAGGTTGATCCGCGTGTAGCGCCGGATCTGACCTCCGACCAGCGCGCTGTTCAGGTTCGGGAACGTTCGCAGGGCAACGGCGGTGGCGCGCAGGACGATGTCGTTGACGGAGAGTTTGCGCGTGTCGCCCAGGGCCGCATTCAGTTGCTGGCGCACCCGCATGGCCTCGTCCATCGTCACGTCGACCGTGACGTAGAAGTGCGGTGCCTGCTGCGTGCTCTCCAGCATGCGTTTGCCGATCGTCTGGCGGATCTTGGTGAGAGGCTGCTCTTCGTACTCCCGCTCAGGCCCGGTCCGGGCCGCCGCGGGTGGCGCGGCCGTCTTCGCCGCCGCCGCTTCCACGTCTTCCTTTGTAATGCGGCCGTCGGGACCGGTCCCGCGGATCGTCGAAAGGTCGATCCCGGCCTCGCTCGCCAGCCTGCGCGCGACGGGCGATGCTTTGACGCGCTCGTCGGCCGTCATCGGCACCGCTGGGGCGGTCTTTCGAGGACGCTCGGGGCCTGCGGCCGCCGGCTGCGGCTCCGCTGTGGCCCCGCGACTGCGCTCGGGGCCTGCGGCCGGCTGGACCGTGGCGCGAGGTTCCACCGTCTGACCCGGCTCGCCGATCAGCGCGATCGTGCTCCCTACCGCAGCGGTCTCCCCTTCGCCGACCACGATGTCCAGCAGCACGCCCTCGTCTTCAGCTTCCAGGTCCACGTTGACCTTGTCGGTCTCGATCTCTGCGATCGGCTCGCCCTTGCTGATGGAGTCGCCGGGGCGCTTCATCCACCGCAGCACCTTGCCTTCGGTCATCGCGTCGCCCATTTTGGGCATGATCACGTCCACGGAACCACCCGCATTTTAGTCCTTATACAGCGTCTTCCGCACGGCCTGGACGATATCGGTTTCGTGTGGGGTGGCGAGCAGTTCCAGGTTGCGCGCGTAGGGCATCGGGGCGTCGGCGCCGGTGACCCGCACGACGGGCGCATCGAGCTGGTCAAAGGCCTCTTCATAGATGACCGCGGCGATTTCCGCGCCGGCGCCGAACAGTTTCCATTGTTCCTGCACGACGACCGCGCGGTGAGTCTTGGCCACTGAGGCGACGATCGTGGCGGTATCCAGCGGCCGCAGGCTGCGCAGGCTGATGACCTCCGCGTCGATACCCTCGGCGGCAAGTTGGTTGGCGGCCGCCAGCGCCAGCAGCAGCATCCGGCTGTAGGCGATAATCGTGACGTCAGAACCCGGCCGCGCCACCTCCGCGCGGCCGAACGGGAGCGCGTAGTCGCCGTCGGGCACGTCGCCTTTTGCTCCGTAGAGCGCGGCATTTTCGAGGAAGATGACCGGGTCCCGGCCGCGGACGGCCGTGCGGAGCAGCCCCTTCGCTTCCGCGGGGGTTGCCGGCGCCACGACGACCAACCCCGGAAAGTGCGCGTAGGTGGCCTCCAGACTCTGTGAGTGCTGCGCGGAGAGCTGCACGCCCGCGCCGTTGGGCCCGCGGATCACCATCGGCACCTCGACCTGCCCGCCGGAGAAATAGCGCAGCTTCGCCGCATTCTGGACGATCTGGTCCATGGCCAGCAGCGAGAAGTTCCAGGTCATCACCTCGACCACCGGCCGCAGGCCCAGCATCGCCATCCCCACCGCGGCGCCGACGAACCCGAGTTCGGAAATCGGTGTGTCGATCACCCGCCGCGAGCCAAACCGTTCGTACAATCCCGCGGTGACGCGGAAGGTCCCCTCGTAAATGCCGATGTCCTCGCCCAGCAGCAGCACCGATGCGTCGCGGTCCATCTCCTCGACCAGCGTGGACCGCAGGGCGTCGCGGTAGGTCATCTCAGGCATGGGTCACTCGCCACCATAGATGTCCGAGTACAGCTCCGACGGGGCCGGTTCCGGGCTTTCCTCCGCGAACCGCACCGCGTCGGCGACGGCCCGCTTGGCCTCGTCGTGCACGCGCGCGGTCTTGGCGTCGTCGAGCACTCCGGCCTCATGCAGTTTCGTTTCCAGGATCAGGATCGGGTCGCGGCTCCTCATCTGTTCGAGCTCGGATTTCGTGCGGTAGGGCTGGAACAGATCGGCGGCGCCGTGGCCGGCGAAGCGGTAGGTGATCAACTCGATCGCATATGGATGCCCGGTGGTGCGCACCTCGGCCAGAATACGGGCGGCGCGCTCGCGGACCTCGAAGAAGTCCATGCCGTCGGCACGCTCGTGGGCGATGCCGTGGGCGTCGAACCGCGACGCCAGGTTCGTCACCGCATGCGCGCGTTCGATCGACGTGCCCATGGCATACTTGTTGTTCTCGACGATGTAGACGATCGGGCACAATCCGTCGCGTCCCCACAGCGCGGCCATGTTCACCGGTTCGTGAAACGACCCACTGTTCATCGCACCGTCGCCGAGGAAGCACACACAAACACGGTCGGTACCCTGATAGCGCAGCGCGTAGGCCGCACCGGTGGCGAGGGGGATGTGGCCGCCGACGATGCCGTAGCCCCCGTAGAATCCGCGCGGGACGTCGAACAGGTGCATCGATCCGCCCTTGCCCTTGGCCAGGCCGGTGGCCTTGCCGAACAACTCCGCCATCACGGCGCCTGGCGTGGCACCGCGAAACAGGGCATGGGCATGGTCACGATATGCCGTGAAGAAAATGTCGTCGGGGCGCAGCACCGCGAGGAATCCTGCCGCCACCGCCTCCTGGCCGCTGTACACGTGGAGGTAGCCCCCGATCTTCCCGCGGCGAAAGGCCCGCTCAGCCTCCTCCTCGAAGGTGCGCGCCAGCACCATCTTCGCGTACCACTCCGCTCCCGCGTCCAGCGCGGCGGGATCGCCCACACGCGCGCGGAGCTCCCGTCCGCCGGTGCGTGCGGAGGGGCGCGATCTGGCATCGGACGACGAAGCGTCGGTCATTGCAGTGCGATCACCTGTCCGGCACGTCCCGTACCCGAGCGTGGCGAGTGGTACGGGAGAATGCGTGCGGAAAGCGCAAATGGAATTATACTAACATACGGTGGGTCGGATCATCTCCCTGCTGTCGTTTGCACGGTGTGCCGCCGATGGAATATCGCATGCCGACACACGCTGAGCTGCGCGCGCGGCTGGACGCCGCGCTGGCCGCCGCCGAAGAGGCCGCACGTGACGCGGCCGGCTGTGACGCCGTGCCCGAGGAGCTGCGCGCGCGCCATGCCGCGGTGCTCAACGAGCTGATCGCGCTGCGGCGCGAAATGGCGGCGGCCTTTGAGTAAGCTGGCGTCCGTCCCGTCGCTGGCGGCGATCCGCCGGATGCCGAAGGTAGAACTCCACGTGCACCTGGAGACCTCGCTGCGGCTGCGGCGTCTTGCCGAACAGCAGCACAATCCCGGTCCCCTGATGACCGAGCTCTCCCTCATCGCCGATCCCTCCAAGTTCACCGGCTATGACCGCCTGCGGCGGCTCCGCTATGCCAGCCGCGTCGGGAAGATTCCCGACGCGCTGTACACCCCGGAGAACCTCGAGCAGATCACCTTCGAACTGCTGAGCGAGAGCCACGCCCAGGGGACACGCTACGTCGAAGTCCGCGTGGGCGGCCGGCGCGGGTTTTCGATCCTCGGCACGCGCCGGTTACTGGAGGCGATGGCCCGGGCGCGGGCCCGCGCGGAAGAGTCGTTCGGTGTGCGGTCGGGATTCCTGATCACCATCGTCCGCGAACGCGGGCCCGACGAGGCCGATGCGCGGGTGCGGGACGCGATCGACGGAGCCGACTGCGGGGTGGTGGGGGTGGATCTGGCCGGCGATGAGGAAAACTATCCTCCCGCGTTGTTCGCCCGCCCGCTGGCGCGGGCGAGGGAGGCGGGACTGGGTGTGACCGTCCACGCCGGGGAATTTGCCGGACCGGCCAGCATCTGGACCGCCGTGTATCAGGTGGGCGCGACCCGGCTCGGGCATGGGATCCGCGCGGTGGAAGATCCCGACCTGCTGACGTACCTTCGCGACCACCAGATCACGCTGGAGGTCTGCCCGTCCAGCAACATGCGCTTGGGCCTCTGCGCCACCATCGGCCAGCATCCGGTGGGGAAACTGCTCCAGCTCGGCGTCCCCGTGACGATCAACAGCGACGATCCGGTCCTGCTGGGCACGGATCTGTCCCAGGAACTCCACACGGTGGCGACCGTCTTTTCCCTCTCGCAGGCGCAGCTGTCTGACCTGATGAGGGGGGCCGCCCGTGCGGCATTCATCCCGGCCGATCAAGTGCAGTGGCTTCAAACCCAGCTCTGACGCGTCCCTTCCATTGACACCCCCGCACCCCCGTGACAGAATGAAAATCGAGCGGATTGTTGAGTAATTTACTCCAGAATCTTGTCCGAGGTTTGTGGATGTCCGATCTTGAGATCAAGGACCTCACCGTCCAGGTCGAGGACAAAGTGATTCTGAAGGGCGCCAATCTCTCCATCAATAGAGGAGAGATCCACGCCCTGATGGGGCCGAACGGTTCGGGAAAGTCGACCCTGGCCAATGTGCTGATGGGCAACCCGTTCTACCAGGTCGTGCGCGGCGAGGTGCTGTACAAGGGGGAAGACCTCCTGTCGATGGCACCGGATGTGCGCGCCAGGAAAGGATTGTTTATCGCCTTCCAGTACCCGGTCAGCATTCCCGGTGTGACCATGGCCAGCTTCCTGCGGACCGCGCTGTCGGCGCGCCGCGGCTACGAGAAGGAACTGATTCCGGTCGGGGAGTTCCAGAAGCTGCTGAAGCAGAAACTGGAAGAACTGCGCATCGAACCGTCGATCGTCAGCCGCTACGTGAACGAAGGGTTCTCCGGCGGCGAGAAGAAGCGCGCCGAGATCCTGCAGATGGCGCTGTTGGAACCGGAGATCGCGATCATGGACGAGACGGACTCCGGATTGGACATCGACTCGATGAGGGTGGTCGCCGACGGTGTGAACCGGATGTACGAGCAGTCGAACCAGACGATGGGCCTGCTGGTCATCACCCACTACTCGCGCATCCTGCAGTTCATCAAGCCGTCGTTCGTGCACGTCATGTTCGACGGCCGCTTCGTCGTGTCCGGGGGGCCGGAACTGGCCGAGGAACTCGAAGAGGCCGGCTACGAGGGGATCAAGTCGCAGTTTGAGGTTGTCGCCGCGGAGGTGCAGTCCGAAGGCGCCGTGCGGCGGGCCGGCAAAGTGTTCTGGGTGGCGCACTAGCGCCGTAGAGGAGAAGGGCTGATGGCCGTCACGAACCAGCTGGGGATCGATCTCGAGAAATACAAGTGGGGCTTCCGCGAGCCGGAGAACTACGTGTTCAAGGCCCGCCGGGGTCTGAACGCGCGCGGGGTGGAGGAGATCTCCGCCATGAAGAACGAGCCGGACTGGATGCGCGCGTACCGGTTGCACTCGTACGAGCACTACCTGCAGCGGCCGATGCCGCGGTGGGGCGCGGATCTGTCCTCGATCAACTTTGACGACATCTTCTACTACATCAAGCCGACGGACAAGCAGGCCGGGACGTGGGAAGAGCTGCCGGCGGAGATCAAGCGCACGTATGACAAGCTCGGGATTCCCGAAGCGGAACGGAAGTTTCTCTCCGGCGTGTCGGCGCAGTACGAAAGCGAAGTGGTCTACCACAACCTCAAGGCCGAGTGGGAGAAGCTCGGCGTCATCTTCGTGGACACCGATACGGCGCTGCGCGAGCATCCCGATTTGGTGCGCGAGTACTTCGGCACCGTGGTCCCGCCGGAAGACAACAAGCTGGCGGCGCTGAACTCGGCGGTGTGGTCGGGCGGGTCGTTCGTGTACGTGCCCGCGGGCGTGCACGTGGACATCCCGCTGCAGGCCTACTTCCGCATCAATGCGCAGAACATGGGCCAGTTCGAGCGCACGCTGATCATCTGCGAGCCGGGGTCGTACGTCCACTATGTCGAGGGCTGCACGGCGCCGATCTACACCACGGACTCGCTGCATACCGCGGTCGTGGAGATCATCGTGAAGGAAGGGGCGCGCTGCCGCTACACCACGATCCAGAACTGGTCCACCAATGTCTACAACCTGGTGACCAAGCGCGCGATCGCGTACCGCGACGCGACCATGGAGTGGATCGACGGGAACCTGGGGTCCAAAATCACGATGAAGTACCCCAGCGTGTACATGGTGGAGCCCGGCGCGAAGGCGGAGATCCTCTCCGTGGCCTTTGCGGGCAAGGGACAGCATCAGGATCCCGGCGGCAAGGTCATTCACGCCGCCCCGCACACCCAGTCGGTCATCGTCAGCAAATCGATCAGCAAGGACGGCGGTCGGGCGGGGTACCGCGGGCTGGTGAAGATCTATCCGGGGGCGAAGGGCAGCCGCTCGGCGGTGCGCTGCGACGCGCTGATCCTTGACGACCACAGCCGATCCGACACGTACCCGACGATGGAGATCGACGAAGAGGACGTCTCGATCACCCACGAGGCCACCGTGTCGAAGGTGTCCGATGAGCAGTTGTTCTACCTGATGAGCCGCGGCGTGAAGGAAGACGAAGCGATGAACATGATCGTCCGCGGATTCGTGGAGCCCATCGTGAAGGAACTGCCGCTGGAGTATGCCGTCGAGCTGAACCGTCTCATCGAGCTGGAGATGGAGGGTTCGGTCGGCTAACAGCGCTGGGCCAGGGATTAGGGGAGTAGGGGACTAGGGGAGTCAGGTCCGGTTGCGTTCCCCTGCGCCCTTAATCCCCTAATCTGGTGTTTGTGAGGAATAATGTCCGAGCAAATTCTGGAAGCAACCGAGCTGACCCGCGCCGCCGTCGAAGCCCTCTCGGCGCGGTTCGACGAGCCGGCGTGGGTGCGCACCGCGCGCCTGGGGGCGTTTGATCGCTTCGAGCAATCGCCCTGGCCGTCCACGCAGGATGAGCGTTGGCGGCGCACCGACCTCAGCGGCCTTGCGGCCGACCGGATCCGCCCGTTTGTCGAAGGCGCCTCCGATCCGCTGCCCGCCGCCGTGCGGCTGGCGGGGGACCGGCTCAGCCCCGCCGCCGGACTGCTCGTGCAGCGCAACGCCACGACCGTCAGCGCGCACCTCGACGCCGATCTTGCCGCCCGCGGGGTCGTGTTCACCGATCTGCATGCGGCGGTGCGCGATCACCCCGACCTGGTCGAACCCCACCTGATGCAGTTAATCCGCGCGGACGAAGGAAAATTCCAGGCCCTCCACGCCGCCTTCTGGTCGGGGGGAACGTTCGTCTACGTCCCTGCCGGTGTGGAGGTGGCGCTGCCCCTGCTGACGCTGTCATGGATCGACGCCCCAGACGCCGGGTTGTTCCCGCACATCCTGCTGATCGCCGAACCGGGCAGCCGTGTCACCCTGATCAACGCGTCGGGGCTGGACAGCGGCGGGCGCGCCCTGGTGGTTCCCGCGGCCGAGATCATCATCCACGACGGCGCCGCGGTGCGCCACGCGACGGTGCAGAACTGGGGCCGCGAGGTCTGGGAGATCGGAGTGCTGCGGGCACAGATCGAACGCGATGCCACCCTGCACAACCTGCTGGTCGCCCTCGGCGGCGGTGTGGTCAAGGCGGACGTGGAGTCCATCCTGGCCGGACCGGGTGCTTCGTCCGAGATGCTGGGACTCGTGTTTGGCGACGGCGGCCAGCATTACGACATCCACACCCTGCAGGAGCACGCCGCCCCGCACACGCTCAGCGACCTGCTGTATAAGAATGCGGTGAAGAACCACGCTTCCAGTTCGTTCGTCGGGATGATCCGCGTCCATCCCGGGGCCCAGAAAACCAATGCGTTCCAATCCAACCGCAATCTGATTCTGTCGGAAGGGTCGCGCGCGATCTCCGACCCCAAGCTGGAGATCCTGGCCAACGATCTGCGCTGCACGCACGGTTCGGCCACCAGCCGCCTGAATGAAGAACATCTGTTCTATCTGATGAGCCGCGGCCTCACGCGCGAACAGGCCGTGCGGATGGTCGTGGAGGGCTTCTTCGCCGAACTGCTCGACCGCGTGCCCCTGGCGCCGCTGGCCGACAGCCTGCGCGGCGAGATCGCGGTGCGGATGACGGCGTGATGCGGGATCGCGGGAACGGGGGAACGCGGGAACGCGAACTGGTGGACTACGTTCCCGTCGCCGCGGTGGAAGAGATTCCACCGGGCACGGCGAAACAGGTGCACGTCAACGGGTACACGGTGGCGGTCTTCAACGTTGGCGGCACGTTTTACGCGATCGACGACACGTGCACCCACGAAGAGGCGTCCCTGGCCGGCGGCGCGGTGTACGGTGACATCGTGGCCTGCCCCAAGCATGGTTCCCGGTTCCACGTCCCGACCGGTCGGGTGCTCTCGCTGCCGGCCGTGGTGCCGGTGAACACGTATCCGGTGAAGGTCGAGGGCGGACGGGTGCTGGTGCTGCCGGAGCCCCACCGGGGCCACGGGATGCCGCACAAGGCATGACAGACCGGGCGCGGAGGGCGCGGCAATGATGCCTGAGACGGTCCGAGCGGACTTCCCCCTGCTGGCGCGGACGATGCACGGCAAGCCGCTGGTCTACCTCGACAGCGCGGCGACGTCGCAGAAGCCCGCGCGGGTCATCGACGCGCTGGTGCGCTACTACCAGGAGTACAACGCCAACATCCACCGCGGCATCTACCTGATCGCGGAAGAAGCCACGGCGCAGTACGAGGCGTCGCGCGCCAAGGTCGCCACGTTCATCCACGCCGCCCGCCCGGAAGAAGTGGTCTTCACCCGCAGCACCACCGAGGCAATCAACCTCGTGGCCTACGCGTGGGGACGGGCCAACGTTGGCGCCGGCGACGAGATCCTCCTCACCGAGATGGAGCACCACAGCAACCTGGTGCCCTGGCAGATGCTCGCGGCCGAGCGGGAGGCGCGGCTGCGGTTTGTGCCGTTCGATGAGCGGGGCATCCTCCGGATGAATGAGTTCGACCGAGCGCTCACCGAGCGCACGAAGCTCGTGGCCCTGACCCATCAGTCCAACGTGTTGGGCACCATCAACCCCGTGGAAGACATCGCGCGGAAGGCGCACGCCGTGGGGGCAAAGGTGCTGATCGATGGGGCGCAGAGCGCGCCGCACATGCCGGTGGATGTGCAGGCGCTGGGCTGTGACTTCTTCGCCTTCTCCGGACATAAGATGTGCGGCCCCACGGGCACCGGCGCGCTGTGGGCGCACTATGATCTGCTCGACACGATGCCGCCGTTCAACGGCGGCGGCGAGATGATCATGCTGGTCCACCTGGACCGCTCCACCTACAAAGACCCGCCGTTGAAGTTCGAGGCGGGGACGCAGAACATCGCGGACTGCATCGCCTGGGGCGACGCGATCGACTACCTGGGCTCGATCGGCATGGATGCCATCCGGCAGCACGAGCGGGAACTGACCGGCTACGCGCTGGACCGGTTGAGCGAGTTCGTGCCGGGCCTGACGATCTTCGGTCCCACCGATCTCGCCGTCCGCGGCGGCGCGGTGTCCTTCGAGCTGGACGTGGCCCACGCGCATGACGTCGCGCAGGTGCTGGATCAGGAAGGCATCGCGGTGCGCGCCGGCCACCACTGCACCCAGCCCCTGCACCGGGCACTCGGGGTGTCCGCCACCGCACGGGCGAGTTTCTATCTGTACAACACGAAAGACGACGTGGACGCGCTGGTGCGCGGCCTGCAGACCGTGCGGCGCCTGTTCGCTCCGCAGACCGCCCCGATTCCCCGCCGTTAACTTGTCCCGACAACCCAACCGCGAGGGCCGGGCGTTCAGGTTTTGTTCAGGTCCGGCCGCTAGTCTGACCGCGATGAGCCGGGACGTTCTGGAAGAGATTCTGGCGCGCGCGATGGAAGATGACGCGTTCCGAAGCCGGCTGCTCACGGCGCCGGCGCAGGCCCTGGAAAGCTATGCACTCAGCCCGCGGGAGCGCCAGGCATTCATCGCCGGTGACCTGCGGCAGATCCTCCTCGCCGCCGATCTTCCGCCCGAGATTCAAGGAGCCGAGTGATGCACACGTCCTGGCACCGCATTTCGATCCTGGCGGTGGTCATGGTCACCGCGGTGGCGACCGGGTGCGCCCGGCGGCAGCCATCCGCCGCACCACCCGCGCCATCGACCACCGCGCCGCCTTCGGCCTCCACTCAGATTGGATCGATCACGTTCGCCCGCGGCGAATCGAACGGCAGCCCCCAGGATCCTGGGGATCACTTTCCTGCCGGGGTGAGTCGCGTCTACGGCTTCTTCACCTTTGCAGGGCTGAAGGCCGATGACGTCGTGCGCGGCGTCTGGACGGAGGGCGGACGCCAGATTCTCGAGAAGCACCTCACACTCCCGGAAGTATTTAGCGGCCGGACGCCAGACAAGGGGACCCTGTGGCTGTGGATCCAATGGGCCAAAGGCGCACCGGCGGGGACGTTCCAGTTGGACATCAGCGTGAATGGAACCGTGATGCAGTCGGGGACCTTTGTCGTGGAGCCGTAGCCGTGGCTCGCCCAGCCCGCATGCACATGAGACGCGCCGGGGTCGTTGGGGTCGTGCTGCTGGCGTTGATCATCGCGGCCTGCGGCGGGCCGCAGGGAGCGCGGCGTCCCCGCGTCACCCCGGGACCTGAATCCACCCCGGCCCCTGCGCCGTCGCCGCCCCCGGCGCCCGCCCCGGCGCCGGCTCCACCACCGCCGCCGACTCCGGCGCCGACTCCCGCTCCGGCACCACCGCCGCCGACTCCGGCGCCGACGCCCGCTCCGGCACCGGCGCCCACGCCCGCGCCGACCCCACCTGCGCCCCCCTCGCCGTCGTTTGAGGCCGTCCTGGCCGCCGGGGTGAGCGCGCAGCACGAGCCGGTTTCGCCGACGACCGAATTCGTGGAGAACGCGGAGAAGATCTACCTTGCGGTGACATCGCATGCATCGTCGTCGATCCTCGTGTCGTCGACGTGGATCGCTGTGGATGCCGAAGGGTACGATCCGAACCAGCAGATCGGCGAGTTCAACCTCAGTCTGGATCCGAACCAGCGCGGCTCGATGTGGATCGGCGCGCCGCGCGGGGGATTCGCCCCAGGCGACTACCGCGTCGAGCTGAAGGTGTCCGGCGGCGGGTCGCGGCGCTCCCTGGACTTCAAGATCACGCCGCTGCTGCCCCCCGCCGCCCTGCTCACTCCTGCTGATGCCCCCCGCGGCTTCAACATCGCGCAGTCGGCCCTGGGCGGAAAGGTCGTCAGTGCGACCTCGGAGTACAACGACCGGGATTGGGCGGCCGCGAACCTCGTCGACGGCGGCCCCGACGGATGGTCCACGAAGGATCAGACCGTCCCGCAAGAGGTCGTGTTGTCGTTTTTCGGCGGGCGGACGGCGCAGATCGGCGCCATCGTCATCGACACCGCCACGAAAGAGACGTTGAACACGCCGGACCGGATGCCCAAACTTGTCGAGGTGTGGGTCTCGACCACCAGCGCGACCGACGGCTTCACGAGGGTTGCCGGCGCGCGCCTGGCGCGGCGGGCGGTGGAACAACTCATCACGCTGCAGCCGGTCGCCGCGAAGTTCGTGAAAATCCGGTTCCTCTCCAACCACGGCGGCAGCTACACGCAGGCCGGAGAGATCAAGATCTTTGAAGTGCCCACGGCGAGCTCGATCCTCGCGGACATCCCCAAGAACCTCGCGCTCCCCGGCCTGGGAGGGTCGGTCGTTCGGTTCACCTCGCAGTCCGGCAGCGGGCACGGCGCCATCCAGCTGGTGGACAACGTCGTGGAGTCGGCCGGGTGGCGGTCCGCCGACGACTATCTCCCGCAGGACCTGGTGTTTGCGTTCCGCGGCGACCAGACCGCGCTGATCGACCGGATCGTGCTGAACCCCAAGACCAACGAGGACCCTTCGACGTGGGTGAAGACGTTCACCGTCGCGGTGTCCGCCGAGACGCCGCTGGATGGGTTCGTGGAGGTTGGGCAGTTCACGCTCACCCAGGACCCGAAGGATCAGGCGTTTCAGATCAGGCGGCGGGCCCGCTTCGTGAAGGTGCGCATCCTCAAGAACTACGGGGGCCGCTCCACAAGCCTCGGCGAGGTGAAGATCATCGAGGGGTCGGCCCCGGGCTATGAATCGATCCTGATTTCGCCGATCGCCGCGGCCGCGTCGGCGGCGGCGGGCGTGCAGCCGGTCGACGAGACCGGCATCGCCGTCGAGAAGGAATCCAACAACACGCCGGCGGACGCCAATCCGCTGGCGTGGGGTCGGCGCACCAAAGGGACGATCGATCCGCTCGGCGAGTTCGACTACTTCAAGCTCACGCTGCCGCCGCCGGCGCCCGTGCTGACCCTTGAACTGCTCGGTCGGCCGTACATTCGCACCTCGCTCGCCCTGCTCGATGGATCGGGCACACCGGTGAAGCGGTTCGATCCCGGCGCCGTCCCCTCCGACCATGCCGCATGGACGTGGGCGATGGCCCCCGGCGACTACACCGTCCAGGTGACCGAGCCGCCGATTTCGATCGTGCTGATCTGGGACACCTCCGGCAGCATGTCCGGCAGCTATAAGGACCTGGAGGTCGCCGTCCAGGGATACCTCGACCAGGTGGGATCCAGCGAGCGGCTGGCGCTGATCCGGTTCAGCGACAAGGTCGAGGTGCTGCAGGGAGAGTTTACCAGCGACCACGACCGCCTCAAGGCGGCGGCGCAGGGCAAGTTCTTTGCCAAGGGCGGCACCCCATTCTACGACGCGATCGCGAAAGGCATCGACCTGCTCAGCGGGGTGACGGGCAACCGCGCCATCATCGTGATGACCGACGGCGAGGACACCGCGAGCAAACTGCATTACCCGGAGTTCTGGCGCCTGCTGGAGGAACGCCGCATCCGGCTGTACACGATCGGGCTGGGCGATGAACTGCAGCGGTTCACCAACGAGATCGCCAGCACTCCGGCCCAGATGATGGCGCACATCGCGATGGCGACGAACGGCCGGTCCTTCTTTGCCCGCACCAGCGAGGACCTCAAAGGTCTCTACCAGCAGATTGCAACGGAGCTGCGCACGGTCTCGACCTACTATCTCAAGCCGTCGCTAAGCAGCGGCCCGGGGGCCTTGAGCGTAGTGGCCACCGGCGAGCGCATCGCCGCCGTGTCGGCGCCCAGCCAGATCGAGTTGATTCTCGACGCGTCGGGCTCCATGAAGCTGCGGGTGGAGGGTCGGCCGAAGATCGATATCGCCAAAGAGGTCATGGCCCAGATCATCAAGGGTCTGCCCAACGACGCGCAGGTCGCGCTGCGCATCTACGGCCACCGCATCCGCGAGGGCCGGAGCGGCGACTGCCAGGATTCGCAGCTCGTCTTCCCGTTCGGCAAGATCGACAAGCCGCGGATGCTGGCGAGGGTCCGGGAGGTCAACGCGCTGGGGACGACGCCGATTGCCTACTCACTGAAGCAGGTGGCGCGCGATTTCGGCCGGGCGCGCGGCGAGAAGATGGTCATCCTGGTGACCGACGGCAAAGAGGAGTGCGGCGGCAGTCCCAGCGCGGTGGTGTCCGAGCTCGTCGCGCGCGGGATCAAGATTAAGCTCAACATCGTGGGCTTCGCCCTCGCCGATGTGGCCACCAAGCAGGAAATGGAGCGGGTGGCCCGACTGACCGGCGGCCGGTTCTTCGACGCCAGCAACGCCAAGACCCTGACGCAGGCGATCGAGCAGGCCCTTGCCGTGCCCTACGACGTGGTGGATGCGGCCGGGACGAAGGTCGCCGGCGGCGTGACCGGGCAAGGGGGCGTGAAGGTCCCCGAGGGCATCTACACCATCATCGTGCGCGCGGCGGGCAAGCCGATCGAAATTCCCAACGTGCGCATCGCCGCCAGCCGTTTCACCAAGGTCGTGCTGAAGAAGGAAGGGCAGGAGATCGGCATTCAGGTTCAGGGCCCATGATCGCGCGGCGCCGCATCACGATTGCCGCCGCGCTGGTCGTCGCCGCGGCGCTCGTTCTGGTGGGCTGTGCGTCGCCCCAGGCCGGCGCCCCCGGCCCACCCCCGGCTGGTGCCCCGCTCGGCGCCCGCGGTCCGGGCATGAAGCCGATGAACCTGGCCGACCTGCCGCTCCCGGTCCCGCGGACATTTGAACTGACCCACGTCACGCCGGCCGCCTTCGCGCAGGCCCTGGGCAAAGACGTTACCCGCATCTTTGAGTTTGTGCGAGACAACATTGCTTTTGAGGCGTACTCCGGAGTCCTCCGCGGGCCGCGGGGGACGCTGCTGGCGATGGCCGGCAACTCCGCCGACCGCGCGACCCTGCTGGCCGCCCTGTTGACCGAGTCGGGCTATCAGGTCCGTTTCGCGAAGGGGACCCTTTCGCGGCGCGATGCCCAAGAACTGGTGAGTTCGATCTGGGCTCCCCTGCCGAGGCTGCCCGGCCAGAACAAAACAGCCACCGACGTAGCGAAGACGGCCGTTCAGGCATTTGTGAGATCGGGGAAACGCGAGTTCGGCAGGATCCAAGACGCGCTCAAGCAGGCAACACCTGATGCGACCCAGGTCGGCCCAGCGTTCGACACCCTGGTAGCAGAAACCCTGACGCACTACTGGGTGCAGGTTGCAAAGGACGGCGGCTGGATCGATCTGGACCCGTCGTTCGCCGATTCGGCGGTGGGCGGCGCTCACGCGACAGCCGACGAGACGATGGAGACGTTGCCGGCAAACCTTTATCATCGCGTCACGCTCAGGGTGGTCGCGGACGTATCGGACGGCACGAGCGCTCGAACTGAGGAACTGGTCACATATTCTGCCAACGCAGCAGATCTCTCCGGCGTCGACATCGTCCTGGTGCACGTTCCGGAAAACTGGACCGGCCCGGTGCGGAATATTCAAGGGGCTCTGTCTTCGGCGATGTCGGACACCGGCCGCTTCAAGCCCGTGCTGCTCCGCGCCGGTGCTGCCCCGATCATTGGCGCGCCGTTGACGATGGAAGTGCAGACGTCCGGCGCTCCGGGGGTCATCAACATCCTGAAGGGTCAGGGGACGCGACATGCCGCGGAGATTGCTGTCGCAGAACGGATTGAATTCACCTTCGATTCTCCCGATCGGCGCCGCGACGGCGCGGTCCGGGACGTGTTCGACTCGTTGGGCGCAGCACGCCGCGCCGCGGGTCGCGCACTCACGCCGGAGGAGGTCAGCGCGCTCGCCACGACTTCGCGGCGTGATCTGGTGACGCCCAGGTTCCTCAGTATCTTCATCACCACGGGCCGCCTCGACGCGGCGCATCTCGTTGGTGCCTCGGCAGCATCGAGTCCGGCTCAGGGGGCTCGGCCGGGAGCCTCGCCGATGCCTCTGCGGCGATTGGCGGTCACCTATCAAGTCATGTCCGACATGCTGCTGGCCCGGCTGGGCTCGCCCGACAAGGCGATCGTGAGCTTCTACCCGGTCTCACCACGGGTGTTCATCGCAGAGTTTTCCGCTCAGGGCAAGCGGTTCCGGTTGGCAGTGGATCTGCGGCGTGACCGCGCCCGAGCCGTGGCAAGAAGTGCAGATGCCCAATTCGTCTTCAGGGCAAACGTCATGCGAGGCGTTGTCGATGGGACGCTGGAGCGCATGGTGATTGACTATGTCGCGGCTCAAATCCCGGGAACCGTTGATCTCAAGACCGGCCTCAATACGAGTCAGCTGTTCCAAATCGCTGACGATCAGCGAGTGTCTGACGTTCTCGTCACCAGCGATCAGGCGCGGCTGGATCCCGCGGTCTCGCAGGATGCGGTCTCGAGGCTGCTCGATGACATCCGCAATGGCAACTACGCGGTCGCGCCGCAGCGGCCGGTCCGCGTGAACGACGAGTCTCGCTACGCCTGGTGGAGCGTCAACCCGCACAGTGGAGAAACGATTGCGGTCGCCGATGACGGGTTACATCAGGCCGGCACGGAGTACGTCGTCGATAACGGTGATGGGACCTTTGATGTGTGGGTGGAAGCCGAGTCAGGCCAGGGCGCTTTTCCGGTGGCTGAGGGCATTGGGATCGATGCGCTGGCCGATCTTGTGTTTGAGGCGCTGCTGGAAGGGATCGAAGTTCTCGGTCCACTGTGAAGGATCGCGCTAAACGCGCGCCACGGTCCGTACCAAAACTGGGGGGTGGAGGTGCAAAGATGGGCTGGCTGGACAAGGTGAAGGAAGGCATGGAGAAGGCAGCGGGGCAGGCGGAAGAGATGGCGGCTGTAGGCAAGCTGCGCGTGGAAATCCGCAGCTTGACCGGCAAGATGGAGGACGCGTTCAAGGCCATCGGGGCGAAAGTCTACGACCTACATGAAGCCGGAACGGCGTTTCCCGCGGAGGTCGACGCGCTGGTCCAGGCGGCCGACCAGTTCGCGGATCAGATCAAAGCGAAGGAAGCCGAAATCGAGGAGTTGCGGAAAACGTAGATGCGACCGCGCTCCATCCTCGCTGCCGCGTCAGCCGCTGTGGTGCTCACCCTCGCCCTGAGCGCCTGCCAGGGTGGACCGCGGCGTGGCGGGCAGGTCGCCCCAGCGAGCGCCCAGGGCCCGGGTCTGCATCAACTCACGATTTCTGCGTTACCCCTGTCCGTGCCGCGCCGGCTGGATCTGTCGCATGTCGATCCCGCGCGGTTTGCGGAGGCCCTCAAGCATGACCCAAGCCGGATTTTCGAGTTCGTCCGCGACGAGGTCGCGTTTGAAGCCTACTCGGGGGTGCTCCGCGGCCCGCGGGGAACGCTGCTGGCGATGGCGGGCAATTCGGCCGATCGGGCATTGTTGCTGGCGGCGATGCTCACGGCGTCGGGGCAGCAGGTCCGGTTCGCCCGTGGGACTTTGCCGGAGGGACTCGCGCGCCAACTCGTGACCTCTATGTGGACGGAGCGCGCCGGTACACCGAAGCAGCAACCCGAAGATTATCCGCAGTGGGCCCGCGACGCCCTCGAGAAGATCAAAGATTCCGTGACAGCGGATTACGCGCTCGTCCATGATCAGCTCGCCAGGCAGCGCCGCGCTGGAGGATCTGCCGGGCCTACGCTCGACCAACTGGTGCAAGAGGTGCGGACGCATTACTGGGTGCAGCGGTCAGGTCCTCAGGGGTGGGAAGACCTGGATCCGTCGTTCGCTGATGCGGTCCCCGCCCGCGCGTACGCCCAGATCGATGAAACTCTGGCGGCCATTCCGGCATCGCAGTTCCACACGGTTACCTTCGAAGTCATCGTGGAGGAGCATGACGGGAGCGCCGCCTCGCGCCGCACGGTGTTGACTTTCTCGGCGGCGTCAGCCGACCTGGCGGGTCGGGACGCGGCGCTGGCCCATGTCCCCGAACAGTGGGGCGGTCCCAGCATCGCGGGAGCGATCCGGTCGGCCGTGACCGACACGGGCCGCGTGAAGCCCGTCATCCTCATCGGCGCCGACGCGCACCAGGGAGATCCGTTCCTGCCGAAGGTGAAGACGACCGGCCTGGGTGGTATCCCAGGACTCCTCCGCGGCTCCGGAACCCGCCACTCCGAGACGGTGGTGCTTGCCGAGTGGCTGCAGCTGGCGTTTGCCGATCCTGCGGGCGGACGCATCCAGGTGAGCCGTGAAGTTTACGACCTCCTCGGCCCAGCCCGCCGCGCCGCAGGAGGCGCCGTGACCGCAGACGACGTTCAAAGATTGACCGCGGATTTCGACGTCTCCCAGCTCACGCGCACGCTGTTGAGTGTGTTCATTGTCCCAGGCCATGTCCTCGCGGAGCATCTCGCGGACGCCTCCCCCGTGCCGTGGAACCAAGGTGATGCCATCGATCTGCGGTCGATGTTGCTGGAAGTGAACGTGGCATTCGTGGCCGCCGCCGACGGCATGGCTGATCGGATGACCGCGGCCAACGGGGCGCCCGTGCGTTCCTACCCCGCATCGCCGCGGGTGGTCATCGCAACATTCGCAGAAACCGGCGGCCACCCGCGCATCACGCTAGATCTCCGCAGAACCACCGCCAGGACCGTCTCGTCTGATGCATCCGCGGACGTCGTTTCGGTCCAGGCGCTGCGCGGCGTCCTCGAAGGCGCGTTTGAGTGGACGGTGATGGACCACCTCACCTCACGGGCCCGGGAGCGCGTCGGCGGGGGCGACATCATCAGTACCTCCTCGATCTTCGCACGCATGCGCGCGGAACGGATTTCCCCCGTGCTCCTGCCGGGAGGCGGCCTGACCGATGTCCAAGACGATGCCGCGGCCCGGATCAGGAGCGACAGCCAGGGCGGCTATCTCGCACTCGCCCCGGCGCGGAGCGTGATGATCAACGGACGCCCGCGCCTGGCATGGTGGCGGATCGATCCGACGTCCGGCGAAACGGTGGGGGTCACCGACGAAGGTCTGTATGAAGCGGCCACCGAGAGCGAGTTGACGATCGAGTATAGTGAAGGCAACACCCAGGTTTCCGTGCAGCTCGTGCGGCCCGTCGCCGGCACTGCGGGTACGACCACCTATTCATTTAGCGGCGGCGTGATGGAACTGGCGACGGATATTCGCGTGCTGACGGCCCTTGGGTACGCGTCCGATTGGATCATTCGCACGATCCATCGATGATAGTCAATGGCGACCACCGTACGGGTTCTATTCGGGTCGTCTTGGTAGGGTTCCAGACCGGGACGCGCCCATCCGGGCCGCGAGCCCGAGAACGTCGCGAAAGGGGGTGAATCAGTGAATCGACTGAGGCACGTACATGTGATCGTAGCCGTCGTGGCGACACTCTTGGTCGGACTGCCCGGACTTGCCCGAGCGCAGACCATCGAGCAGCGGCTCGCCACGATCAAAGCCGGGCTCGAACGTGAAGGGTTGAAGGTCCTCGAGGTGCGGTACACGCCCGTGGACCGCAACGGACCGGCGTACTGGTTCGGGGTCACCGCCACCACGTACAGCCAGCCGAACTGGCCGGCCGTGGCCAAGCAGGCGCTGGTGACCTGGCTGGTCATGAACGAGTCCACCGCATCCGATCCGCCGGAATCCATGCTGATGTCGGCGCAGGTCTGGACCAAGTACATGATCCAGATCGGGCAGCAGAACAAGCTCGTGTCGGAGTTCGCTGCCGCGTTGAAGGCGGCGCGGACGGACGCTGAGAAGAATGCCGCCGTGAACAAAGTGCTGGGAAGGTTTCTTGTGCGGGTCTTCGATCTGGAGCGGAATCAGTTCGTCGACGCGAAGGACTTTGTGAACAAGAATTTCATGGACTAAAAGGGGGGACTGAGATGACCTGGTTGTGGATCACGATAGCGCAGCAACTGCCGCCGTTTGCGATTCCATCGGGGGGCACGGATTACGGGCGCATCTTGCTGAATGCCGTCTTCCTCTTGTTCTGGGTCGTGGTCGCCGGGATCGCGTTTGCGATCATGGCCCCGATCGCGATGCGGGTCTTCAACCGCGTCACGCCGGGGATCGACGAGATGGAGGAATTGAAGAAGGGGAACATGGCGGTCGCGCTGGTCCAGGCGGCGACCATCCTGGCCATGGCGGTGCTGGTCCTCGCGGTGGTCTTGAAGTAGGCGCCGCGATTCCGGGAGGACGGTCATGGAAATCACCGTCAGCGAGCAGAAGGTCTTCATGGTCCACCCCCGCGTCACCGATGAAGCGGCGCGGGAGCGGGCGGTGGAGCAGAAAGGCGCGGCGTTTGGCTCCGTGGCGCGGCTGCTGCTGCGTCCCAGGGGCGAGGAGATCAAGATCGTCTCCATCGGCAAACGATTCGACCCGATCTGGCATGTCATCGCGCACAAGCACGTCGTCTTTGACCGGGGGCGTGAGTACCGGGTCCCGGTGGCCGATGGGACCGTGCAGGGCGTGACCGTGAAGGGGGACGACTACCAGGTGGCGGCGGGCCCGCCGCGGCACTTCATCATCCGCGGCGTGGAACACTGCATCGACGACGCCCGGCTGGAGAAGCTCGTCGACGCCGTGGGCGGCGCCGACATCGAGGCGAAGGCCGTGCTCGCCGCGCCGCGCGAGGAAATCGTGGAACTGGCGGACTTCGCGCCCCCCGATGCCATTGTGGTGCCCCCCGACGTGCGGGCGTCGATGCTGGTCCAGACCCTGGTGCAGCAACTGGTGAAGCCGTACGAGGCGGACCAACTCTTCGAAGAGATGATCGAAATCGAGCAGCTGCATCTCATCTACCATCCGGTCTACGCCATCGAGTACACGTGGGAAGCCAAAGGGAAGAAGGCGATGCTGGAACTCGACGCGGTGGGCGGCGAGGTGACGACCGGCAGCCGGGCCTTCCAGCAGCAGATGCGCCGCATCTTCAACCGGGAGGTGTTGTTCGATCTCGGCGCGGAATCGGTGAACCTGATCGTCCCGGGCGGCGCCATCGCGCTGAAGATCGGCAAGGCCGTCGTGGACCATCAGCGGCGGCAGAAGGGCGGATGACGAACGAGGAGGGCGGACGATGATCCCGATTCTGGCGCTGCTGGTCACCTTTATCCCGGCGGTGCTGTGGCTGTGGTTCTTCTACAGCCGAGACCGGTATGAGCATGAACCGAAGCGGTTGATCGGCAAGCTGTTCCTGTGGGGCGTGCTCTCCGGATTTTGGGCCGCCGGGCTCAACGACTTCATCCGCGGGTTGTTCGGCGGCGGCATCCAGTCCGCGGACGACTCGGGCCTGCTGGGACTGGCCCTGGGTCTCCTGTTTCTGATGTACGCGCTGGCGGCGTTGAACGAGGAGACGATGAAGTTTCTCGTCACCTCCAACAGCGTGCGGACCGATCCGAACTTCAATGAGATGGTCGACGGCATGATCTACATGACGACGGCCGCCCTGGGGTTCGCCGCCGGCGAGAACTTCGGCTACGTGCTGCGGGAGTTCTTCACCGTGGCGAAAGAGGCGGGGGCGTCATCGGCGTTCATCCGGGCCTTCCTGGTGCTGGCGCCGTTCCGCGCGTTCGACGGTACCATGGCGCATGTCGCGTTCTCAGGGATCGTCGGATACTTCTTCGCCCAGCGCGTCCTGGGGGGGAAGGGCCCTGGGGTCATCCTGGTCGGGATCTTGGCGGCGAGCGCCCTGCACGCCACGTCGAACTTCGTGATCGATCTGCCCCACGTCTTCTACGAGCATCCGGGATTCATCCTGACCTATGCCTTTGTCGGCGTCGATCTGATCGCATTGGGGATCTATGCGATCCTCTTCCGCAAGGCGCTGGCCGCGTCGCCGTTCCGGACCAAACAACTTGCGGCCGGCACTTCGCCGCCACCGGGGCCGGCGCCCAAACCGGCCGGCTGATCGGGTAGTGGGTCGGTTTGACCATCAACTCCTTCCCCGGACGGGTGGAGGGCCGCACCGTTCCGATCTCGGAAGATGCTGGGGGCGGGGATGTCCTCGTGGGCCCCTCCGCCCGGTGTGGATCCTCCCACTCAGACACCCCCGCCCCCCTTATGAGTCCGACAGTCAGGCACGGGCCCTCCACCCGACCTACGCCCCCAAGGTTCCACTGGTGCTGGTCGGCATCGGTGAACTGGCGGCGGCGAGCGGGGCGGCCACCGAGCGACGTTGGAGGGCGGCAACC